>NZ_JAPPTM010000008.1:0-244273 GCF_027587105.1 Vibrio sp. RW | reverse complement strand
TAAAAAAAGGCCTCATTACTGCGAAGTAATGAGGCCTTTTCTATGTCTAGTGATTATTTAATCTCGACGGAAAGATTAAACCGTCTCTTCTGCCATCTCTTGCTCTGCTGATTTACCAACAAAGAACATACAGATGATTGCTGCAGTTGTTGGTAGCAACCAACCCATACCGATATCGAACAGTGGCATTATGTCTAGTGCTGATACATCGATACCCGCAACTTTAGCACCATCGATAAGAGCGAACAGTAGTGACACTAATACCACTACGCGGTAAGCCACTTTTGGGTTAGGGAAGCGACTACGCAGGAACGTCAGCGCGACCAAGGCAATGGCTACTGGGTAAAGTGCAAATAGCACAGGTACCGATAGAGAAATCAGTTGAGAAAGACCCACATTCGCTACCGTTGCACAAGCCACACCATTAATGATCACCCAAGTCTTGTAAGACAGAGGCGTTAGCGAGCTGAAGTAATCAGAACATGCTGATACCAGACCAATCGCTGTTGTTAGACACGCCAATAGTACGATCACAGAAAGCACTAGCTGACCAGAAGGGCCAAACAACGATTGAACATAAAGGCTTAAGATAGCGCCGCCATTGTCTACACCCGCAGCGACTGTTGCACTTGTGGCACCCAAGAAAAACAAAGAGATATAGACAAAAGCTAAGCCAGCAGCCGCGATGCAACCTGCGCTAATTAAATACTTAGTTGTTGCCGTACGATCAGTAATACCTTTGCTGCGAATAGCCTCAACAATCAACATACCAAACATCAAAGAAGCAAAAGTATCCATGGTGTTGTAGCCTTCAAGGAAACCTTTGGTTAGTGGCTGCGTAATGTATTCACCATGAGCAGCAAGAATATCACCCTGAGGGTTAACAAACACAGCAACGGCTAGTATAACCAAACCAACGAATAACGCTGGTGTTAGTACCTTGCCAATCACGTCAATTAGTTTCCCTTGCGACCATGAGAAGAAGATCGTAACGACAAAAAATGCAATAGAAAAGAGAGTAAGGTGAGCTTGAGATGCATCGATGAAGAACGGTTTCACCGCCATCTCATAGGCAACAAGGCCGGTACGAGGTGCAGCAAATGCAGGGCCAATAATAATAAAGATCAGCACAGCCATGATGGTAGCCGCTTGCTTAGGAAGATCTTTTGTTAAGTGCCCCCAAGAACCACCCGCCACTGCAACAGCAACGATAGTGATTAACGGCAGACCAACGGCGGTCAGCAGAAAACCAGACATCGCTGGAAGAAAATGATCACCAGCCAGTTGGCCAGCAAGAGGTGGGAAGATGATGTTACCCGCACCCAAGAAAAACGCAAAAAGCATAAAGCCCAATGCTAATACATCTGTTAGTTTAAGACTCTGTTTCACAGATAATCCTTAATTATATTTATGAATTTGTGTTGTGCTTACATGAATGTTACAGCCTAAGGCTGCCAATCAATCTATAAAATAGTCGCGCATAATGACGAAACACTTGGCTAGCTGCAAGTCACCATAAAAAAACACCATATAAATTTGCATATTCAAACAAAAAGCAGTGGATTCGACTGGATATAGAAAAATAGACATAATTATAAACTAACCATAAATTTTAACAACATTCAGTCATACAGAACATTTACTTATACAATTGACTAACATCAGAGCCAATCACTTAAAATATATCGATAGCCAGAACATTCATGAAAGATAAAATAGTAGAAACCAAAAACTTCAATTTTAAACAATTCTCTATTTACGGTGGACAAAGCGGTATGCCTGTCAGCACCGATGGCGTATTACTCGGAGCATGGGTTAACCTTGCGAAAAAAACATCCGCACTCGATATAGGAACAGGGACAGGGTTATTGGCTTTAATGGTTGCACAACGTTTCGCAGAGGCCTCAATCTCAGCCATTGATATTGATCAGCACGCGATCCATGCCGCGGCCATCAATATTGAACAGTCACCTTGGCAAGATCGTATTTGCCTTCATCATGGCAGTATTTTAACGACAGATTTTCCGCAACTGTTCGATGCCATCATATGTAACCCACCCTACTTCAACTCTGGAGCACAGGCACAACAAAGCCAAAGGGCCACGGCTAGACATAGTGACAGCTTGGATCATCTTCAACTGGCCAATCGTTGTTTCGATATAACGACAGACTCAGCAACCGCCAGCTTTATCCTGCCAACACCAGAGGGGGAAGACTTCATCAAACTTGCCCAACAATGTGGCTGGCACTTAGCAAAACGTCTTGATGTGAAAACAACAGACAAAAAACCCGCGAGCCGAATCTTGTTTGAGTTATCTAAAGATCCTGCTTGCGAGCAAGATTTTCAGCGTGAATCGCTGACAATTCATCATCAAGGTGGTTATAGCGCAGCATTTATTGCACTTACTAAAGATTTTTATCTCAAGATGTAGCAAATACCATGTGATCCTAATCACTAATGCTTCTATAATGTCCGACTACTCTTTTTTATCGTCTGCTTTTTGAGGCAGAAACATTTATTGCTTGTGGAGAAACAACAGTGATCAGAACCTTTGCAGAACTCGATCTAAACCAAGAGCTGCTAAAAGCAATTGACGAAATGGGCTACGAACGCCCAACACAGATACAAGCTGAAGCGATCCCACAAGCGTTAGATGGAAAAGACGTTTTGGCTTCTGCGCCAACAGGCACTGGTAAAACAGCATCATTTGTTCTGCCAGCACTACAGTACTTACAAGATTTCCCCCGTAAAAAAGCGGGTCCTGCCCGTATGCTTATCCTGACACCAACTCGTGAACTGGCAATGCAAATCACTGAGCAAGCTCGTGAGCTAGCAAAGTATACGGCACTGAACATCTTCACCATCACCGGTGGTGTAATGTACCAAGAGCACGCTGATATCCTTGGCACAACACAAGACATCGTGGTTGCAACTCCTGGTCGTCTGATGGAATACATTGAAGCAGAGCGCTTTGACTGTCGTGCGATTGAATGGCTAATCTTAGATGAAGCCGACCGCATGTTAGACATGGGCTTTGGTCCTGTTGTTGACCGTCTGTCTGCAGAGTGTCGCTGGCGTAAACAAACTTTACTTTTCTCAGCAACACTAGAAGGTAAAGGTGTAGAAGGCTTCACTGAAGATCTCCTGAAGAACCCGGCGGAGATCGATGCGAAATCATCACTGCGTGAGCGTAAGAAGATCACTCAGTGGTATCACCGTGCTGACACAGCAGAACACAAACTTGAACTGCTAAAACACATCATTACCAAGGAAGCTGAACGCAGCATCGTGTTCTTGAAGACGCGTGATCGCCTAGGTGATCTACGAGCTCAACTTGAAAGCGCGCAAATCCCATGCGCATGGATCCAAGGCGAAATGCCTCAAGATCGTCGTAACAATGCGATTGCTCGTTTCCGTGACGGTTCTGTCAACGTACTGCTAGCGACTGACGTTGCTGCTCGTGGTATCGACCTTCCCGACGTAAGCCACGTAATCAATTACGACATGCCTCGCACGGCTGACGTCTACCTTCACCGTATTGGCCGTACCGCTCGTGCTGGTAAGAAAGGCAACGCGGTTTCTATCATCGAAGCGCACGATCAACTGATGATTGAGCGTGTGGCTCGTTACACAGACGAACCAATCAAAGAACGCTTCATCGAAGGCATGCGTCCAACACATAAGAAAGCAGCCGTAACGAAGAAAAAGAAACCAAAGAAAGAAGATAAAAAAGCGGTAGAGAAACAGAAGATCGCGAAGAAGAAGAAAATTGCTAAGAAAAAGAAAGCGGTAAAAAACAAGTAATCTAACGCTTTCAACGATTCAATAAAAAAGCCCCATGCAGTTCGCTGCATGGGGCTTTTCTCTATCTGGATGGTATCTCGCCGTACAGCGTGACTGCCTTTAATCAATAACGTCTAGTTTTGCTCTTCACGCTTGAAGACAAATTCTTTCGCGTTCGACTCTTCTTCAACGAAGTAGTAACCCGCGGTATCGAACTTGGTCAGCGCTTCGACTGAGTCCACTTTGTTTTCGATAATGTAGCGAGCCATCATGCCCCGTGCTTTCTTTGCGTAAAAACTGATGACCTTGTATTGGCCGTTCTTGCAGTCTTTGAATACCGGTGTAATCACTTGACCATCTAGGTTCTTCGGCTTCACGGCTTTAAAGTATTCGTTCGACGCTAGGTTGATCAACACATTGTCGCCTTGAGCATTCAGCGCCTCATTCAGCTTGTCTGTGATGATGTTGCCCCAGAACTGGTACAAGTTAGTACCACGAGCATTCGCTAAGCGTGTCCCCATCTCTAGGCGGTATGGCTGCATCAAATCGAGCGGCTTAAGCAAGCCATATAACCCAGAAAGCATGCGCAGATGGTTTTGTGCGTAGTCAAAATCTTCATCCGATAGCGTTTCAGCGTCTAGGCCAGTGTATACATCGCCCTTAAAGGCTAGGATTGCTTGGCGTGCGTTATCTTGGGTAAAGGTCTCACTCCACTGCTCAAAACGCGCTACGTTCAACCCTGCAATTTTATCGCTGACTTTCATCAATGCTGAAATATCTGCTGGCGTCAGCTTACGGCACTCTTCAATCAACTCGGCAGAGTGTTCAACAAACTCTGGCTGGCTGAAGCGTTCCGTCGCTAATGGTGATTCGTAATCAAGTGTTTTGGCTGGAGAAACGACAACTAACATAACTTTACCCTAATCGGTTATCTAACTGGATGCTGCTAGAGTATAGAAAAAACATCAACTTGTCTTTATGACTCTTCCTATTACTTTGATAGGGAGAATGAGCTTCGATAGAGAGAATGAGCTTTGATAGACAAAATAAGACAAATGGCAGATAAAGAAAAAGGCTAAGGTCGAAACCTTAGCCTTTCTAATCATTTTAGGATGAGCGGTTTAGTGCCCCAACAAGATTATTTCTTGTTGTTATCCCAAATACCGTCTTCCAGTTGAGATTTAAGCTCAGGGAAATCATTCGAATCGAATGTCGGTACTTTACCCGCGTCGAGTTGGCGGTTGTAGTCTTTCGCTAGCTTAATCACGATGCCTGACAACAGGATAATCGCCACCAAGTTAACAATCGCCATTAGGCCCATCGATACGTCAGCCAGTGCCCATACTGTTGGCAGTGTCGCGAGAGAACCGAACATAACCATACCTAATACAACAATACGGAACAGCACTAGGCCTTTCTTGTTGTTGTGCTCTAGGAAGATAAGGTTCGTTTCAGCGTACGAGTAGTTTGCAATGATTGAAGTGAAAGCGAAGAAGAAAATCGCTACCGCTACAAAGATGCCGCCCCATTCGCCAACTTGTGCCGTTAGTGCACGTTGCGTTAGTTCGATACCTGTTACTTCACCATGTGGTACATACTCACCAGACATTAAGATAATTGATACGGTTGCTGAACAGATAACAATAGTATCCATAAACACACCTAGCATTTGCACATAACCTTGTGATGCAGGGTGCGGTGGGTAAGGCGTGGCAGATGCCGCCGCGTTTGGCGCAGAACCCATACCGGCTTCGTTCGAAAACAAACCACGCTTGATGCCGTTAATCATTGCTTGTGCGATTGCGTAACCTAGGCCACCCGCCGCTGCTTCTTGCAGACCAAATGCACTCTTGAAGATAAGAGCCAGTACGTCAGGCAGTTTCTCGATGTTCGCAAACATCACGTACATTGCGATCAATAGGTAAGCCAATGCCATGATTGGAACGATGATTTCTGCAGTACGCGCAATCTTACGGATGCCACCGAAGATAACGAATGCCGAGATAATTACGATACCAACACCAACGTAGCTACGCTCAAGGTCGAATGCCGTGTTCATTGCGCTTGCAATCGCGTTTGCTTGAACCGCGTTGAATACAAGACCAAATGCAATGATTAGGAAGATAGAGAATAGAACCCCCATCCAACGCATGCCTAGGCCTTTCTCCATGTAGTATGCAGGGCCGCCGCGGTAGTTACCGTCGTTATCACGCGTTTTGTATAGTTGTGCCAACGTGCTTTCTGCAAACGATGTTGCCATACCTAGCATTGCGATTAGCCACATCCAGAAGATAGCACCAGGGCCACCAGCGGTGAGTGCTACTGCAACACCAGCCATATTACCCGTACCTACACGAGCAGCGAGACTAGTACAAAGAGCTTGGAAAGAAGAGATACCAGCACTGTCTGCTTTACGGCTGTTTCTTAGTACAGAGAACATGTGGCCGAAATGGCGGAATTGAATGAAGCCTAGTCGTATCGTGAAGTAGATCCCCACACCAACCAGTAAGTAAACTAAGATAGATCCCCAAAGGAGATCGTTCATCAAATTGATTAAGTCTGTCACGTGAACCTCGTAATTGAGTTTAAGCACTGATCTTGCTTCCGAGCCTTCCTCTAGATCACCTATGCCAGTGTCAATAGTTGTGTCGGCATTAGTTTTTGATTTATTTGCTGCGATCTAGATTGTAAATGTCGCTTCATGCATCCATTTTACGTATCAGTGTATTTTTTGACGGGCGGATAATGCAGCGAGACGGGCTAAAAATCAATATGAAATTAAACCCATATAAGAATGACATTTCACTAATAATACACCTTTCGTTAACACAAACCTCAACAATTTCGCCAAACAAAAGTCACATTATCGGGACATAATATCAACAAAAACCACACCTCAATCAAAACAAGAACAGCATCCTATAAAAATGCGCGAGCCTAGGTTTTACAAGGTATAGTGAAGATCCACGTTTTTTTCTCGGGCAACGAGATGCCCATCCTACACAATACAGTACGCAGCTAAATGCATTGTGGTTAGAGTGTTATTCCTTTCGCACAATGAATTAACATTCCGCCCCCCTTAATTTAATCGTTTACCTAAGTTCGTTTGCTTATTTTTTGTACAAAAAAATCACCACAATGTGTGAGCATACATAAAAAATCAAAACAAAATCTTCATATACTTGAAACAAATGAGAAATAAATCAAGGTTATTGTAAGCCTAAATATGATATTCAATGGTTCGTAGGAACGAGTCCCACGGAAGGAGATATGACTTATGGATAGCTTTCACTTCGATGATGTATCAGAACTAGAAATGCGTCGAGCAACTCAAAAAACACGCTCTAAACCGCTCAAGCGTAAATGGCGCGAAATTGAAGAAATAAATGACAGACGTCGACTCCAAAAAGAACTAATGGATATGAATTTAGGACTCGATTTTAGCCTTGACGATATAAAGCTTTAGCCAGTACAAAAAGCTTTGAGCAGTACAAGTAGATAGCACAATAGGCACCTTAGCGGTGCCTTTTTTATTGTTTAGAGCAGCGCCTTTTTAATAGCGCTGCTTTTTTATAGCAAACTCACGCGATCAAATATAAGGGCTCGCTTGCGCTATAAGCACTCTTGCTCATTTTGACGAACTCGATCAGCTAACTGGCGATATTGATCTGCAATCGTATCACCGAATACAGGATCATTTTCAGGTTGAGACCATTGCGATTCCACCTCTTGCCAGTCTTTCACCGTAAATAGTGTAATGATCATGGGCAAAACGTATTTCTCTTCATACTCCATATGCTTGCGTTGGGTATGAACAAACTCTTCAAGCTGTTCAATAAAGACTTCTTGAGGTACGACGGCATCTTGAAGAATCATATCCACCACACCTAAAAAGTCAGCGGTTTTCTCGGCAAGCAATTGATGTTCTAGTTCAAGATCTTCAATGGCTTGATCATTACCATACTTATTGAGGTAATAACGATAGATGATGTCTTCTTTAGGGTGATGCACCTTATCAGAATGATTCATCAAATAATGAACCACTTCAGCGATAAGGCTGTAGTTGATTTCACGCTCTTGCTTAAGTAATTCAAGTTTATTTTTGAGAATCGCGAGCAAGCGAGCCATATAGCCATGCTCTCGTCTTATCCTTTCAATCATCATAATATTGACTCCATTACACCTACTATTTATCAGTGTATACGAAGATGCCAATTTATGGTTTGACTCTGCTCAGAAAACAACCAGTCTATCTATACTTCATTAGGTAAACGCCAATCGATAGGGTTTTGATCGATTGAGGATAGTATCTTATTAGTCAATGAAAAATGCTTACAGCCAAAGAAGCCGCGGCGTGCTGATAATGGGGATGGATGCGGAGCCGTCAATACATGATGCCTTTCCGAATCAATAGCTTGGCCTTTCTTCTGGGCATGCGCGCCCCACAGTAAGAAGATGATTGGCTCAGAACGCTGGTTCAGCTCAGCAATGATGGCATCGGTAAACGTTTCCCAACCGCACTTAGCATGTGAGTGTGCTTTTGTCTCTTCTACGGTAAGGACTGTGTTCAGCATCAACACCCCTTGCGATGCCCAAGAATCGAGATAACCATGATTAGGGATCTCAAATCCCTCTATATCTTGTGCAAGCTCTTTGTACATATTGCGCAGAGAAGGAGGAATTTTCATACCAGGAAGCACTGAGAATGCTAAGCCATGAGCTTGGTTGGCACCGTGGTAAGGATCTTGACCTAAAATAACCACTCGCACAGACTCGAAAGGCGTCATATCGAAAGCATTGAACACCTGCTCTTGTGGCGGGTAGATGGTTTTCCCACTATTACGTTGCTGCTCAACAAACGCGAGGACACTCTGAAAGTACTCTTTGTCACGTTCATCATTAATAATGGATTCCCAAGTCTTTGGTGCGCTCATCGTTTACTTCCCAATCATCAAGGTTTCTAGGGCTTTCGCCAGACAAAAAAATAGCTGTATCGGCTAACTGTCCTAAATAAGGCGCTAGGGCGTGTTGACCTTTCGTGGTTAAATTTTGTTCGAGATAAAAGCGTTTTAATCGCGGCGAGGGAGAAGTAGCCTAGTCATTCTAAGCAAATCTCCCTCAACAAAGAGTAAAACGCTTTTAGCCGAACCCTCCGGGCAGCGTTTGCTGGTCATTTCTACTGCGTTAGCGGCTTCTCATGTAGGCTAGCTACACGTCAAAGCCTCTTCCTTGTATAAATACCCAGCAACTCGCTGCAAAAATCAGCTCGAAAGATCAACACGCCCTAGTTATACCTCATACAGCTATCAATAAACATGATGTGTAGGGGTCACTTGTTGATGAATCATAATAATCAGTTCAAGTTGTGTTTACTCGATTAACCACTTTTCTGCTGCGTACGGTGGTGGCCGTGGTTATGCACATGACGGTTTGGTGTTGGTAAACGACTTGCGACAGCAAAAATTGAAGTTTGGGTGATTGAATACATAAAGGCACCTCCTCTAAGACTTCGTGAACTACATATTCACTTTAAGACTATGAAAAAAAGGTGCCAATTTTTAGAAATAGCGGAAATAAATTTTCCCTTCAATTATTACGCTTCTTCGATCGCTAGCGTTGCTGAGCGATGAAACATTCTAAGTTGTTGAATTTCCTCTTTCCAGATCGTCGAATCAATGGTTTCCAAGATAAGAGGGATACCATTAAAGCGAGAATCAGAAGCAATATACTCAAAACAATCCCAGCCAATTTTGCCTTTTCCTAAAGAATGGTGTCTATCGACTCGGCTCGCGAACTCAGCTTTTGAATCATTGATGTGCATTGCTCTTAGATAGTGCATGCCCACAATGCGGTCGAACTCGGTAAAAGTATGGTCACACGCTGCTTTTGTTCGTAAATCATAACCAGCAGTAAAGGTATGGCAGGTGTCTAAACACACACCAACACGCGACTTATCTTCTACTTGATCGATGATCTCCGCTAGGTGCTCAAATTTCCAACCAAGATTACTCCCCTGTCCAGACGTATTCTCGATCACTGCGATCACATCTGGCACCGCTTGATGAGCTAAGTTGATCGATTCGGCGATCTTAGCCAAGCACTCACTTTCTGAGATCTTCTTTAAATGACTACCCGGGTGAAAATTCAGTAGCGTTAATCCAAGTTGATTACAACGCTCCATTTCATCAATAAAAGCAGCACGTGACTTCTCGAGTTTCTCTTCTTCAGGCGCCCCTAGGTTAATCAGATAGGAGTCATGAGGAAGAATATGTTCAGCAGCAAAGCCCAACATTTTGCAATTGGCCTTGAAGGCACTAATGGTTTTGGCTTCTAGTGGCTTCGCGGCCCACTGTCTCTGGTTTTTAGTAAACAGTGCAAACGCATTAGCACCGATCTCTTGCGCACGCATTGGGGCTAGATCAACACCGCCCGCAGCCGACACATGAGCACCAATAAACTTAATATTGGTTTCAGTTTTGGAGGATGAATTTTTGTTTGTCATTAAATCACTTTACACTTTCAGAATGCATCATAAATCAGGGCTCATATCGGTTGTAGTTCAATAAAAACACAATATATGTAGTAAATTTACACCAAGTAGAACTGTTAAATATTTTTTATACTTTAAAATATTTTGTAATCACTTTGTTTTCAAAGGTTTTATTGATTTACCTCAATATAATACCCACCATAAAAGAGTGGTTTTTGGTTGTTTTTTGACTTAAATCAATATACACCTTACAAATATTAGGTATATATTAGCCAACTCAACAAAAATCGAAAGTTAACACCATAATCAAACCACATTTAGTGGACTAGGAGATAGTTATGATCCAAGGTATTCAAATTACGAAAGCAGCAAACGATGACCTATTAAACTCAATCTGGCTACTAGATAGTGAGAAGAATGAAGCTCGTTGTGTTGCTGCTACTGCAGGTTTCGAAGCTGACCAAGTTGTCTCAGCGGCAGACCTAGGCGAGTACGAAAGCCGTGAAGTTGCAATCGAAGCAGCGCCACGCATTGAAGGTGGCCAACACCTAAATGTTAACGTTCTTAAACGTGAAACACTAGAAGATGCCGTTGCTCACCCAGAGAACTACCCACAGCTAACAATCCGTGTTTCGGGTTACGCTGTACGTTTCAACTCTCTAACAACTGAACAGCAACGTGACGTTATCGCACGTACGTTCACTGAGTCTCTATAATTTTTTAGAGCTTGAATTAAAATACAAAAACGGCGCTCATTGAGCGCCGTTTTCATTTGTTCGACAATTCCGATGAACGTTACGGTTGAACTCGACGAAGTACCGCTTTTAGCGCTTCAAAATCGTTATCAAGATCTTCAGACAACAACGCCATCGCCGCGTGTTTTGCTAGCGGGCCTGGCAGTTCAATATCAGAACCTAGGATGTCATCAACCACTTCTTTGAACTTCGCTGGGTGCGCTGTACATAGGAACAAGCCAGTTTCGTTCTCTTGCAGTTGCTCTTCCAATAGACGGTAAGCAATCGCACCATGTGGTTCACATAGGTAACCCTGTGCTTTCAGGTCACGTACTGATTCAGCGCTCTGCTCGTCAGATACTTTACCTTTGCCTAGTGTATCTAAGCCCCAACCTTTCAGCTGACATAGCTCTTCGATACGAGGCCAGTTGTTTGGTTGACTTACATCCATCGCGTTCGATGTTGTCGCAACGGTCGGTTTTGGATCCCACTGACCTGTTTCTAGGTAACGAGGAACCGTGTCATTTTCGTTGGTTGCAGCAATGAAGCGCTTAACTGGTAGGCCAAGCGCTTTCGCTAATAGGCCAGCCGTTAGGTTACCAAAGTTACCACTTGGCACAGAGATAACGAGATTTTCACGTTGCTCTTTAGTCAGCTGAGAAGCCGCTTCAAAGTAGTAACAAATCTGAGCCATCAAACGGCTGATGTTGATTGAGTTTGCTGAGTTCAAACCAATCTCTTTGCGCAGTTCCGCGTCGTCAAACGCGTCTTTTACTAGTGCCTGACACGCATCAAAGTCGCCATCAATCGCGACAGTGTGGATGTTCTTACCTAGTGTACAGAACAGCTTTTCTTGCAGTGGGCTGATCTTGCCTTTCGGGTAAAGGATCACAACATTGATATTTTCCATGCCGTAGAAAGCATGCGCAACAGCAGCGCCAGTATCACCCGATGTAGCCGTTAAGATTGTGATTTGACCACCATCAGAAACCGCTGCCAAAGATTGAGCCATAAAACGGCCACCGAAATCTTTAAATGCTAACGTTGGACCGTGAAACAGTTCAAGTGCGTAAACACCGTCTTTCACTTGGTTGATCGGAGCTGGGAATTGGAATGCCGCATCCACTAGTTGATCAATCTGTTCTTTTGGTAACTCATCACCAATGAGAGCAGAAAGAATCTTTGAACTACGAGGGACAAAGTCCTCTGCAAGTAGTGCATCGATGTCATCGAACTTAGGCAGCTCTGATGGGAAAAATAGACCTTGGTTACGACCTAAACCTTGACGAACGGCTTGGCCAAAAGAGACTTGTTCGTCATTTTCTTTGATGTTGTACAGCTTCATAACTCACTTCCTGTAACGATCGAACCTTGCTTATCTAAGCGACAAACGTGGACGAATCCTTCTTCATTTTGTACGTAATTTTGTTCTAACCAACGTGCAACACGCTCGGCGACATCTTGTTCTTTGCAAATGCTAAACAGAGTTGGGCCACTACCGGAAATACCAGTAGCCAATGCACCTGCCGACAGCGCGTATTTACGAGCATCAGCAAACCCTGGAAGCAGTTTCTCACGATATGGTTCAGCGATCACGTCTTTGATCATCTTCGCCGCCAGTTCAGGTTGACCTGAGTGACACGCGTGGATAAAGCCCGCTAAGTGGCGCCCATGAGCAATGATATCCTGACGACGATATTGAGATGGTAGGATCTCTCTCGCTTCCGCCGTAGATACTTTAATGCCCGGATAAGCCATTACCCAGTACCAATCATCAAAACATGGAACTTCTTGGCTAATGATGCCTAATTCTTCAAGCATAAGCTGCACACCACCAAGGTAACATGGCGCAACATTATCGTAGTGAATACCACCTGAAATTTTACCTTCCATTTCGCCCATCAGAGCAAGCAGTTCAGTTTCATTCAATGGCTGACCGTGAAAACGGTTTAGCGCATCAAGCGCCGCGACAATTGAACATGCACTTGATCCTAAACCGGAACCGATAGGCATGTTCTTTTCGAGTGTCATTTCCAATGGCTTTAGCGCAACGCCTTTTTTATCAAGCTCTCTCGAGAATACCACCCAGCAGTCGTAGACGATGTTTTCTTTTGCTTCAGTTGGCAGCTTAGAAACAAAACTGCCTGCTGTTTTTAGTGAGAATGGTTGGTCACCAGCTTTAACCATGACTCGATCACCCAGCAATGTGCCATCCACTGGAGACACAGCGGCCCCCAGCACATCAAAACCTACACTGACATTACCGATTGATGCCGGAGCATAAACGACAACATCCATATCAATTGAACTCATTCCTAAACTCCTAATTTCCAACCAAGAGTACGCATCACATCAGAGAATACGCCTGCTGCTGTAACTTCAGTACCTGCACCGTAGCCACGTAGAACGAGTGGAATTGGCTGGTAGTAACGGCTGTAGAATGCCAGAGCGTTCTCGCCATCTTTAATCTTGAACATCGGGTCGTCGCCATCAACAGCAGCGATACGAACCTTACATTTACCGTCGGTGATCTCACCAACATAACGAAGTACTTTGCCTTCTTCTGCGGCGATAGCTGACTGCTCTTTGAAATAAGCATCCGCTTCAGGCAAGCGAGCCATAAACTCGTCAACCGTACCTGAATCATCGAAACCTGGTGGCAATGCTTGGTCAACTTCAACGTCTTCAAGTTCAAGTGCCATGCCAGCTTCACGAGCAAGAATCAGCAGCTTACGCGCGACATCCATACCAGACAGATCATCACGAGGATCCGGCTCAGTAAAGCCGTTATCTTTAGCAATGTTGGTTGCTTGGCTTAACGTCATGCCTTCATCAAGCTTACCGAAGATGTAAGACAGTGAACCAGAAAGGATACCGTTGAACTTCTCAAGTTCATCACCTGCAGAAATTAGGTTCTGTAGGTTTTCGATTACCGGTAGACCTGCGCCTACTGTTGTCTCGTACATCAGCTTACGACGTGAGTTACGTGCCACTTCACGAAGCTGATGGTAGTAAGCCATGCTTGCTGTGTTCGCTTTCTTGTTTGGTGTTACCACGTGGAAACCTGCCGCTAGGAAGTCTGCATACTGCGCCGCAATATCTTCGCTAGACGTACAATCAACCAATACCGGGTTGATGATGTGGTTACGTTGAACCAGAGCCGCTAAGCGCGCTAGGCTGAATTCTTCTGTCGCGCTCGACATGCGGTCACGCCACTGTTCTAGCGGTAGGCCATCGCTGTCTAGCAACAAACCTTTGCTATTTGCCAAGCCACATACGCGGATCACGATGCCTTTTTCAGCCAGTTTGCCTTGTTGACGTTGGATTTGGTCAACCAGCTCGCCACCAACACCGCCAACACCCACAACGAATACGTCAAGAAAGTGCTTAGAGTTAAATAGGTTTTCGTGACACGCTTTGATCGCTTCTGAGATTTTATCTTCAGGGATAACCGCAGAAATAGCGCGCTCTGAAGAACCTTGTGCAATCGCAACAATGTTGACATTCACTTCAGCTAAAGAAGAGAAGAACTGAGAAGCAACACCGCGTGAAGTGCGCATACCGTCACCCACCAGCGTTACAATCGCTACGTCGTCCATGAACTCAACTGGCTCTAATAGGCCATCTTTAAGTTCAAGTTCAAATGCGTCAGACAGTACTTGCTTCGCTTTTACTTTATCTGCTGATTCAATACAGAAGCTGATGCTGTACTCAGAAGAAGATTGAGTAATAAGGACAATAGAAACGCCAGCAGAAGACATCGCGCCGAATACACGGCTTGCCATGCCTACCATGCCCTTCATGCCAGGGCCTGATACGTTAACCATCGTTAGGTCGCTTAGCGTCGTAATACCTTTAATTGCTAGGTTATCTTCGCCAGTGTCTTGGCCAATCAAAGTACCTGCACCCTGAGGGTTAAAGCTGTTTTTGATCAGACAAGGAATGTGGAATTGTGCGATAGGCGCGATAGTCTTCGGATGTAGAACCGAAGCGCCAAAGTAAGAAAGCTCCATCGCTTCTTGGTAGCTCAACGACTTAAGAAGACGAGCATCGTGTACTAAACGCGGGTCGCAATTGTAAACACCGTCTACGTCTGTCCAGATCTCACAGTAATCGGCACGAAGACATGCCGCCAATACCGCAGCAGAATAGTCAGAGCCATTACGGCCAAGCGTGACTAACTCGCCTTTATCATTACCAGCCGTGAAGCCCGGCATGATGTTAACGTGACCTTGTGGAAGTGGCGATTGACGGAAGTTCTGAGTTGACACATCCACATCCACCATAGCTTCAAGGTGATCACCTTTAGCGTATAGGTATTGAACTGGGTCAATCAAGCTTGCTGGTTGGCCTTTCGCTTCAAGTACCGCTTTCATTAACTGAATCGAGATTCGCTCACCTTTACTGATGATGCGAGCATTAACATGGTTCGGGCACATGCCAAGTAAGTTAATACCATTCACGAACTGCTTTAGCTGAGCAAGAGAGGTATCGACCTGCTCTTGGAACGCAGTACCATCAATCGAAGGTACAACCGCTTTAATCTCTGCAAACAGCGCAGTAAATGAAGATTCGATCTCTGTAATTTGTGCGTCAGCTTCACCATGTTTCAGTGCAGCTTCAATAACAGCGACCAACTTATTGGTTGTTTTTCCTGGAGCCGACAGTACAACGGCTAGCTCTTCTTGCTGGGCATTATTAGCGATGATATCAGCCGCTCGTAAAAAACGATCGGCATCAGCTAATGATGAACCTCCAAACTTTAAAACGCGCATCCCTTTCTCCATAAGTCATAAAAATGGTACAAAAAAAGGCCTGTATCTTGTTGGATACAGGCCTTTTTTTTTAAATCCGTTACTTAGCAGCCTGCCCCAACAATGTTAATGTCGGTAATAATAATGGTTGTGGTCATTACTAGGTGGCTTACGTGCTGCATATCAAATTCTCTGCTTTTGCTTTACTCTACGTGTATCAATTTTTACCACTAGACGTCAATGAAAAGTTGCGTTTTTTTTACATTCACACCGTTTTTCAGAGCAAACCGTCATTTAAGGGATAAAACATCCCGTTTATACCTTCAATTCAGATACTGGATTTCCCCCTCAGAACAAGAAAGGTAATTAGGCTCATATAAAGTCATGACAAATTTACATATCGTTTGGGCGGCGAACGTACAGGTTTTGTGCTTTAATTAACCGATAACGTTTTTAAAACAACAATAATGGTATCAGGAGTGGGGAAGTGAAGAGATTGCTTATTCTTTTAATCTTTGCTGCGCCTGTTGTTTGTTCAGCAAATAGCTTGCCTCTGTTGAGCAACCTGCCTCTGCTACCCGCTCAAATCGATCGTTCTTCTCATAAATTCTTTATTTCAACCCAAAATGCCTCGAGTGAAAGCTTCGACACTTGGAAGATCGACAGTGGCTACTCTTATAGCTTGTTTGCTGATGTCGATCTTTATGTCGGTACACGTATCAACAGTGCTTCACTGAAATATGAAAGCGGATTCTTGAGTGGTGTCAGTTATCAATTCTCAGAAAAGGTCTCTTTCAACAGTTCGTTGCATACCTATAAAGATGAAGAAGAGAACAGCGAAAATTCGGTAGCAGCAGAAGTTTCAAGCCGAGTACAACTTACTGATAATTTAGATCTGCATGCCACCCTTGATTATGAAGAGTGGCAGCAAGGTGTTGAAGTCGGATTAGGGTTTCGCTTCTAATTCAATAAGCTTGTTACCCATTAACAATTGCGAATCAAATCGCCGTTATGATTCAAGCAACAGCTCCGACGAAATTAACACGCCATTCCAATCTGCATAAATGTAATCACCAGGCTGAACCAACTGGTTATGTACTGTCAGCGTCACGTTCACTTGGCCAACACCACGCTTCTCAGTTTTGAATGGTGATGCACCTAGAGCTTGAACGCCCAAATCCATTTGCGACATCATACCAACATCACGCACAGCACCATTAACAATCACGCCCTCCCAGCCATTTTCTATCGCTAGAATCGCCAATTGGTCACCAAGCAGCGCTTTCTGGCACGAGCCATTTCCGTCAACAACCAGCACTTTACCGCTGCCGTCGGCCTCTAAAACCTCGCGAACCTTGGAATTATCGTGATAACAACGAACTGTTACAATTTTTCCCCAGAACGCACCACGTTGACCAAAGTTCTGTAGCGGCAGGTTCAGTTGGGTAACTTTGCTTTCAAACTCATCACATAAGTCTGGTGTTATATCGTGCATATATCCTCCGTGAGTAAGGCGCTACCTATAAAACAAGGTAAACCTCTATGCTTTTATATGTTATTAAATTTAATCCTTTGAATTCATCATATTATGCTCAATTCAATAATGAATAAAAATTTGATTAAGCATATTTATCTACTAGACTATCAGAACAGCTTGGCTTCCTTGGTTCATTCTCATGTCTTAAACAAGTCAGATATGAGAACAATCGCGAATAACCATTCTGGTTTGCTATTAAATAATCAACCATAATATCGGTTAAGTTGTAGCCATACTATTAAAGTTTGTTGCGATTCGGCAATTGATGTAAATCAACAAAGTGAATGGAATTAACATTCTCACGTTGTTAGCATGCTGTTAACATTATAGAATCCTCTACAATCACTAAGAGAATGATTAAAAGGCGTACTGGATCTACGTTATTGGGCAATACTTCAAGGAAGGCAGATAACTGGAAGTAAGTGTTTTTTTGAAAACTTTAAGTTATCATCAAAATTACATTACCTGTATGTTATGTTTTTGCCTAGAATTTATTCTATTAGCACAGTTTCGTCACAAATTTAGGTACCGCCAAATGCAAACCCCGCAGATTCTGATCGTTGAAGATGAGCAAGTAACTCGTAACACTCTAAAGAGTATTTTTGAAGCAGAGGGATATGCTGTTTTTGAGGCTAGCGACGGTGAAGAGATGCACCAAGTGCTATCTGACAACCAAGTTAACCTTGTAATTATGGACATCAACCTTCCAGGTAAGAATGGCCTACTACTTGCGCGTGAACTACGTGAGCAAGCAAACGTAGCGCTTATGTTCTTAACAGGTCGTGATAACGAAGTTGATAAAATTCTTGGCCTAGAGATAGGGGCTGATGATTACATTACTAAGCCTTTCAACCCTCGTGAACTGACTATTCGTGCACGTAATCTTCTTAACCGTTCAATGAGCACTAGCTCTATTCAAGAAGAAAAGCGTAGCGTTGAAAAGTACGAGTTCAACGGTTGGGTACTAGATATCAATAGCCGTTCTTTAGTTAGTCCAGATGGCGAAGGCTACAAGCTACCTCGTTCAGAGTTCCGTGCTCTACTTCACTTCTGTGAGAACCCAGGTAAGATCCAAACACGAGCAGACCTTCTTAAGAAGATGACTGGCCGTGAGCTTAAGCCACACGATCGTACTGTAGACGTGACAATTCGTCGTATTCGTAAGCACTTTGAATCTATTTCTGGTACGCCAGAAATCATCGCAACGATTCACGGTGAAGGCTACCGCTTTTGTGGTGACCTAGAAGACTAATTTGATTACGCTTCTGCCCGTTTAGTTCTTCTAACCGGTTAGCACTTCTAACATCAGAAGCACAATCAATCGTTATTAAAAAGGGAGAATGCCAACGCATTCTCCCTTTTTTATTGATCATAAATAAGAAAGATCTAGTAAACCGTATCAACCTTCACATCTTTCTCCACTAGCCACTTTACGATTTCGCCATCTCTAAGTTGTACTGCAACATCAACAGCTTTCTCACTTTCGATATCTAGCTGCCATACAAAAGCGACTTCCCACTGAGTTTCACTTTGAATTCTCAAATCAAGATCGTCGGCAGTCACCAGTAAGGTATCCGCCCCCTGCTTAACTGTAACACTCTCGACAGCAAGCGTTGCTGGTAATTGAGAGGTTGACTCTAGATAAATAACACCATGCAAAGTCTCATCTTGATCCTCTCCAATCATCGGCATTTTGTTTAGCCAAAGGTTGCTTTTCATTGTGACTATCGCGGTTGAGACTTCAACCTGAGTACCTTTTTGCCATTCTACTTGTGGCGTAGAACAACCCGCTAATGCCAACACACATGCGGAAAATGCTAATTTTTTCATTATTCTTCTACCTTTGGTTTAACCAACTTTTTAGGACTTCAATGTCATTCTGATATTCATTATTAATTTCATCCACCCAATCTGAAATATTCTCCCACCACGCAGGCAGATCGGGAGATTGCGCTTTCTGAGCGACTTGCTGTATACGCTTCAGGCCAATTGAACCTGCCGCACCTTTAATCTTATGCGCTTCAGAAACGATGCTGGCTTGATCTTTCGCGACCATGTTAGAGTTCAATATTTCCATATATTCCGGCATCATATCTTCAAACATCGCTATGCTATCTAAAACCGGTTTCGGCCCAACAATATCAACGTAAGACTCTAGCATATCAATATCAAGCAAAGCGGTGTCAACCAATGAAATAGTAGGCGTATCCTCTGCTACTTTCTCGATAACCTCGGGAACACCTTCGATCAATTTGCTGATCACATCTTGAATAGCACGAACAGACAGTGGTTTACTGATCGCTTCATCCATGCCTTTTTGTAGGTATTCTTGCTTGTTATTTAAAACATTCGCGGTTAATGCGACCAAAGGCGGTAACTGACTGTATTTCTCTCGGTAATACTGGGCGATATCAAAGCCTGTCATGTCAGGTAATTGAATATCTAACAACACCAGATCGTAGTCTTGTGGGTTGAATACGATTTGAGCCTCTTTACCTGTCATCACCACTGTCACTTCGTGACCCAGGCTTTCAAGTAGAGAGCGAGCCACCGTGATATTAAGTTCAATATCTTCGACCATGAAGATCTTAAGATGCGACTGCTTTCTTGGTGCTTTAATGAGTGCTTGAGTGTCGTGATTGACAGGAACTCGAATCGAAACGGTAAAGGTACTACCAAAGCCTTCTTCACTGGTTACTTCAATGTGGCCATCCATCATGTTGATCAGCTGCTGAGATACCGCGAGGCCAATACCTGTCCCCACCGCATGCAGATTATCCGTTCCAGATTTCACCTGATAATACATCGCGAAGATCTTCTCGATTTCACTTTCAGGTATACCAATGCCGGTGTCTTCCACTTCCATAGTAATGTTGGCAAAGTCGCCATCAATATCGGCGCTAACTGTCATTACCACACCACCATCTTTGGTGAATTTCATCGCGTTGCTGACGAGATTCCACAGCACTTGTCTCAGGCGAGTACCATCCACTTCAACCGCAGCAGGAAGGTCGGATAATCTTTCTAAATCAAACCTCAACCCTTTTTGCTCCGCCATCAATGCAGAAATACTTTCGATCTCGACAACAAAATCTTCAAAGTTGATCAGCGTTGGGAATAACTCAAGCTTACGACGATCGAATTTGTCCATATCAATAATGTCGTTAAAAATATTACCCAGAGTCACCGCACTCACCTTGATGGTTTGCATGTGCTTGCGCTGCTCGGTAGTCAACTGGCTATCTAATAGCATGCGGCTCAAGCCAATAATACCGTTGAGCGGCGTTCTTAATTCGTGACTAATGGTTGAAATGAACGTGGTCTTGTCGCGACTGGCTTTCTCTAGCGACTTTTGATGTTCTCTACGTTCAGTAATATCACGGCCATAGCCCACTAAGCCCAAGTGACGCCCATCTTTGCTGTAAAAAGGCACCTTGCGCAGTTCGAAATAGCTTTTACGCCCATCAGGGTATTCTAGCCATTGGTCATAAGTCAGGGCCTGATTGTCAGCAAACACTTTCTTATCAGTTTCAACAACTTGTTGAGCGATCTCTTTGCTGTATACATCCCAAGGTGTCAAACCAACCAGATCTTTTTCTGTTTTTCCAGTGAGTTCTTCAACCGCGCGGTTACAACCTGAAAACACACCATCTTCATTACGGTAGTAGATAAGGTCGGGTGAAGCATCGATAAACGAGCGCAGGAGTGCGGTACGTTCTGCTAATTCAAGCTGAGTTCGTTCACGCTGAAACACCTCATTTTCTAAATCCTGCATCGCTTCAGCACGTGCTTCTTCCGCTTTTTCTCGCTCTTCAATTTCTTGATTAAGCTTCTCGATATTAAGTTGTAACTGGCTATTTAGCTCTTGGTCTCGCTCACGCATATCGCCAAGCTTAGAAACCAGCTTCGCCAATCTTTGACGAGACTCTTCTAGTTGATCAACAACCACTGAAAGAAAATAAACCGCCCACGGTGTAATGACTAAACCGAAGAAAGCAGAACGAATAATGTCGATATCATCAACATTACCTTTGAGTGCGAGGGTTATGCCGACCTGCACAACAACGGCGAGGGCAACAAGCGCTAAGGCGAGCAAGATAGAAAAGCGGACAATTCCCAATTTTACGAGTAGATCCACGTAATATTGAGCAAGATTTTTCATGGGTTTCATTTAGCGCTCCATGCGATAAGACTAGCAGTATTCTACCTTGTTTGAAGGTAGGAGGTAAGCTAGCTACATCACATGCAGCAAGAGATCCAACGCAATATCATGGTTAATGAATCAATATAAATATTAACTAAGCCAAAATGCACCTGTTAACAAAAAAATAGAGTTTATAGGGTTAATGAGTTGAAGAAGGGTGCACAATCGAACGATTTCGCCCCTCAGACTTAGCTTGGTAAAGCGCACTATCTGCTAAGGCAACCGCCGACTCCATTTCGTCACCGGGCATCGGTATATAAGAGATAATACCGATGCTGACAGTGATGAATTCAGAGACTGTCGACTTCTCATGCACCAGCCCCAATTTAAGGACTTCATCATGAATTCTTTGTGCCACCAACTGTGCACCTTCAATCGTCGTATTCGGTAGAATAAAACCGAACTCTTCACCACCATAACGGGCCACGCAATCCGAAGAGCGATTAAGTACCTGCTTGAATGCCTGAGAGACTTTAATCAACGCATTATCACCTTGTTGATGCCCGTAAAAATCGTTATATCCCTTAAAAAAGTCGATATCACATAGCATGATCGTCAATGGCAATTTTTCTCGAGCATGGTAATACCACAATACCGCCAACTGCTCATCAAAACGTCGCCGGTTCGAAACCGCAGTTAAACTATCCATGAAGCTGAGACGTTCCAGCTCAAGATTGGCTTCTTCAAGCTTTTGCTCTGCTAGATAGCGCTCGGTAATATCACGCGCCATAATCAACACACCATTTGTACTCGATGCCGGGTCCTTAAACGGTGATTTCACCACATCATACCAAGTGCACTCACCATCACTAGACACCACCTTATCGATATAGCGTAATGATTTGCCTTGATGAAGCACTTGATGATCGGTATTGGAAAGGCGCATATAAATATTATTTGGCACTACATCTTGCAAGCGCTTACCAACTAAGTCACTCACTTCAGAGATACCAAGAGCTGCAACAAACGGCTTGTTACACGCTTGGTAAACCATATTTTCGTTGAAGATACCGATAGAATCAGGGCTTGCTTCTAAGATGTTTTGTAAAATGGTGTCACGTTGAGCAAGCGCAACCTCAGTGTCTTTTCGCTTTTCCATTTCGCCACGCAGTTTTTGCTGCATGTCATGCCAATCGGTCACATCATGACTGATGGAAAGCGTACCAATCGCTTCCCCATCTTGAGAAAGTAAAACGCTTTGATAGGTTTCCAGCAAACAGCCCTTTCCATCTTGGTCTGTGGTCCATGCTCGCTCACTCACTCGGCCTTTTAGTGCACCATTGGAAACACTCAAAGTGCCCTCTTCTGGGCGACCATACCAAAATTTTTTAAACGAACGATTACTCGCGACCAACTCACCCTTTTGATTTTTTACATAGATCAACTCAGATAAAGAGTCCAAGGCAGTGCGCGCGACATTAAGCTCACGAACCTCTTGAGATAGTTCTTCATTGGTATTGTTATAAGGCGAGGCATGAATCATCCAAGCCCTTTTGCCTCTAAAAAGGATCCTGCGACCAACCAAGTTGATCTTAAAATGCTCAAATTCAGAAAGTGCCCAAATTGAGAGCTGTTCAAATGATTGAGAGTTTATGTGATTGGCTAGGTGATGACGGAAGCTGTTTTCACTTTCCACAGTAGGAAAACGAAAGTTAACGCCGAGCTGGCGGATGCCGAGCAACTGCATGGCTTGGCGATTGGCATATAAAATCTCACCACTTCGTACATCAACAAAATAGAGGGGTGATGGAGTAGCAACGAGAAGTTTTTCTATATGTAACTGATAACGTGAATAAAGGTGCCAGCAGATGAAAATAGTCAGCAATACGATAACGATATAGATGCCGTAGCCATATGCTCTATCCCACAACCAAGTCATAACCTGTTCCATTTACTCTCAATCTATACCATCAATTCTGTGAGGGGAAATGTTACCACTAATTATAGGGATTATCTGCTGTTACCTACTTTCTGTTCAAATCTATCAATTCCCGCGGTTTAATACCGGTAATCTGTATTCAAATGCAGCGCCCGTCTCAATGCCTTGGGCACCCGTCTTGTCTAACGAACGGCCAATTTCAGTCATCGCTAGCCATCGGTTTTCACACCATAAAGGAGAAAGCAAAGTTGGACGTCGTGCGGCAGAAGAAACTCGATGATAGACCACATGAGCAGGCGTACGTTGGATAATTGTACAGGCGATATCAATGTACTCCTCCAAGGTTGGCGCCTCGAGTTTTCCAGCTTTCCACGCCTTAGCCATGGTACTGCCCTCTACTATATGAAGGCCGTGCAGTTTGATGCCATCCGTTCCCACCGCCAATACCTTGTCTAAGGTTTCAAGATTATCCGCTTTGGCCTCTTTTGGCAGGCCAACAATAAGGTGAGTACACACCTTAATACCTAACGCACGTGCACGGTGGGTGATCGTTTCATACACCGCAAAATTGTGTCCACGGTTAATTCGTTTGAGGGTCTTATCATTGGCCGTTTGCAAGCCAAGTTCCAGCCAGATTTCATAGCCTTGCTTTACATAGCCCGCCAGCAGTTCCAACACCGAATCTGGAACACAATCAGGTCTTGTTCCTACACACAAACCAACAATATCAGCACCTGGAGCCCTAAGCGCTTCTTCGTACATATTCTTGAGCACTTGCACCTCAGCATAAGTACTGGTGTAAGCCTGAAAATAGGCAAGGTACTTCTTAGCTCGGGCAATTTCACCCGCACGATCTTTTAGCTGATCAGCAATACTTTGAATTTGAGTTTGTTCGTCGGCAAATGAAGCGACATTACAGAAAGTACACCCACCACGGCCGATTGTTCCGTCGCGGTTGGGGCAGCTAAAGCCGCCGTGCAGTGTCAGTTTGTGAACTTTTTCGCCATAACGGCGCTGAAGGTCTTGGCCGATAGTGTTAACCAACTCGTGTAATTGCATATTTTGAAAGTGCTCAAGTAAATAAGAATGAATATCAGTCTATTTCTGAAAAAAAATTACATCCCTGCAAAATTCAACCAATTAGTTTACTCAAGGCCTTTTGCGAGCAACCTATCAAATATCAATAAACATGCAAAAATTCGGCTCTATTTGCCTAATGTTGCACATTTGTTAGACATTAAATTCAAAATAAAACGAAAAAAATGGTCTACATGGGTCAACTTTCATTGCAATTCGCCTAGACAAAATTGTAGGATACTTACACATATTGGCTATTTTTGTGTATTTACTTACAACGAAAACTTGTTAATAAGTCGGTGATATCCATATCCCACCTATATAAACCACTAGTTTGTGGCTAAAAATAAACGGATATCACTAAGGATTGTTTTTCTCGCAATACTTTTCCTGCGAGATACGGAAAGGATTCAAACCGCCAGCATAGGCAGGTTTAGACCCATAAATATAAAAGGACAAGGCTAACTTTATACAAATAAGTTGCGCCTAGATTTAACTGGAAGGATGTATCTATGGTAGATCAAGAGCAGAACTCACAGGGTCTGTATACTCCTGAATTGGAGCATGACGCTTGTGGTATCGGTTTTGTTGCGCATCTAAAGAATCGCAAATCTCATGATGTAGTAACTCAAGCACTCGATATGCTTGCACGTATGGAACACCGTGGCGGCCAAGGCTGTGACCCGTGTTCTGGTGATGGTGCAGGTATCCTGCTACAGAAGCCACACGAATTCTTACTAGAAGAAGCAGTAAAACTTGGAATTAAACTGCCATCTTTTGAAAAATATGGCGTTGGTGTTGTACTTTTCCCGAAAGATGAACACAAACGTGCACAGTGTCGTGACATTCTAGAACGCAATGCACAACGCCTAGAGTTAGAAGTTATCGGTTACCGTGAACTTCCAACAGACAATTCAATGATTGGTGCTGATCCACTAAGCACTGAACCTCAATTTGAACACGTATTTATCTCTGGCGGCCCTGGTACTACACCAGAAGAACTTGAACGCAAACTGTATGTTCTACGTAACTACACGGTTCGTGTATGCCTAGAAAGCGTGTCAAACATTGGTGATGACTTCTACATCAACTCAATGTCTTACAAAACATTGGTGTACAAAGGTCAGCTAACAACAGAACAAGTTCCTCAGTACTTCCTAGATCTGCAAAACCCAACCATGGTGACAGCTCTAGCACTAGTACACTCTCGCTTCTCTACCAATACATTCCCACGTTGGCGTCTGGCTCAGCCTTTCCGTTATATCGCGCACAATGGCGAAATTAACACGGTTCGCGGCAACCTAAACTGGATGAAAGCACGTGAAGCAATCCTCGAATCGGATCTGTTTACACAAGCTGAAATCGACATGCTACTGCCTATCTGTCAGGAAGGTAGCTCGGATTCATCAAACTTCGATATGGCGCTTGAGCTACTTGTTCTTTCAGGTCGTACTTTGCCACACGCATTGATGATGATGATCCCGGAAGCATGGCAAGAAAACAAAAACATGGATTCAACTCGTCGTGCGTTCTACCAATACCATGCGAACGTAATGGAACCATGGGATGGCCCTGCATCAGTATGTTTCACCGACGGTGTTCAAGTTGGTGCAACGCTTGACCGTAACGGTCTGCGCCCTTCTCGCTACACAGTGACAAAAGACGACTTCCTAGTCATGGCGTCTGAGTCTGGCGTCGTTGAAATCGCACCAGAAAACGTTGAATACCGCGGTCGTCTACAACCTGGTCGTATCTTCGTTGCTGACCTTGAGCAAGGCCGTATTATTTCTGATGAAGAAGTAAAAGATGGTATCGCGAAAGCGCAACCTTACGAGAAATGGGTTGAAGAGAACCTTCTGAGCTTGAAAAAGCTACCAGATGCGAGCAACGAATCTAACCAACCTTCTCCAGAGAAACTTCTGCACAAACAACAATCGTTTGGCGTGAGCTCTGAAGAAGTAAACGAAATCATTCTACCGCTTGCGAAAACGGGCTATGAGCCACTTTCTGCAATGGGTGCTGACTGGCCGCTAGCGATTCTTTCTCACCAATCGCAGCACCTTTCAAACTACTTCAAACAGTTGTTTGCTCAAGTAACTAACCCGCCGATCGACCCGATTCGTGAGCGTATGGTGATGTCTCTGAACACCTACCTAGGTAAAGATCAGAACCTACTTGCTGAAACACCGGAACACTGTCAAAAGGTAGAACTTGAATCGCCAGTTCTATCTAACTCTGAGTTAGAAAAACTGCGTGCAATCGATAACGATCACCTGCAATCAAAGACACTTGATATCGTATTCCAGGCAAACGGTGGTGAAGGGAAATTGGAACGTGCGTTAAAACGCATCTGCCAATATGCTGAAGATGCCGTGATTGATGGTTACTCTATAATCCTACTGACAGACCGTGCGGTTAACTCAAACCACGCCGCTATACCAGCGATGCTGGCAGTTGGCGCGGTTCACCACCACCTAATCCGCAAAGGTTTACGTGCTAAGTGTGACATCGTGGTTGAAACGGGCGATGCTCGTGAAACGCACCACTTTGCAACGCTTATCGGTTACGGTGCGAACGCAGTTAACCCATACCTAGTGATTGAAACGATTATTGAGCTGCAACGTACTAAGAAGCTCGATCCAAACGTACACCCACGTGAGTTATTCGCGAACTACCGTAAAGGCGTTAACGGCGGCCTACTGAAGATCTTCTCTAAGATGGGGATCTCTACGCTGCAGTCTTACCACGGTGCACAAATATTTGAAGCACTTGGTGTTAGCAAATCAGTCGTTGAAAAGTACTTCACAGGTACTGTGTCTCGTATCCAAGGTCTAACGATCGACGATATCGCACGAGAAGTACTGGTTCGTCACCGTGTTGGTTACCCAGCTCGTGAAATCCCAGCTCAAATTCTTGATGTTGGAGGTGTTTACCAGTGGAAACAACGTGGTGAAAAGCACTTATTCAACCCAGAAACGATTTCTCTACTTCAAGAGTCGACGCGTAATAAAGATTACGGTCAATTCAAAAAGTACGCGAACGCCGTTGATGCTCAAGGCGACAACGCAGCCACGCTACGTAGCCAACTTGATTTCATCAAGAATCCAACGGGCTCTATTCCTCTAGCAGAAGTAGAACCAATCGAGAACATTCTTAAGCGTTTCGCTACTGGCGCAATGAGCTTTGGTTCAATCTCGCATGAGGCTCACTCAACACTGGCTGTTGCAATGAACCGCATTGGCGCGAAATCAAACTCAGGCGAAGGTGGTGAAGATCCAGCACGTTTCGAGCGTAAAGAAAATGGCGACTGGGAACGTTCAGCAATCAAACAGGTGGCTTCTGGTCGCTTTGGTGTAACGTCTTACTATCTATCTAACGCTGATGAGCTGCAAATCAAGATGGCTCAAGGTGCGAAACCTGGTGAAGGTGGCCAACTACCTGGTGATAAGGTTGATGACTGGATTGGTGCAACACGTCACTCGACTCCGGGCGTAGGTCTGATCTCTCCACCACCACACCACGATATCTACTCAATCGAAGATTTGGCTCAGCTGATCTACGATCTGAAAAACGCGAACCGTAACGGCCGTGTCAACGTGAAGCTAGTATCAGAAGCTGGCGTAGGGACGATTGCATCAGGCGTAGCAAAAGCGAAAGCTGACGTAGTACTTATCGCAGGTTTTGATGGTGGTACGGGGGCATCTCCGATGTCTTCTATCCGTCACACAGGTCTGCCTTGGGAACTGGGTCTAGCGGAAACGCACCAAACACTGCTGAAAAACGGCCTACGTAACCGTATCGTTGTTCAGTCTGATGGTCAGATGAAAACACCACGTGACCTTGCCGTTGCAACGTTACTTGGCGCTGAAGAATGGGGCGTAGCAACAGCAGCGCTAGTGGTTGAAGGCTGTATTATGATGCGTAAGTGTCACAAGAATACATGCCCTGTTGGCATCGCAACACAGAACAAAACTCTACGTGAGCGTTTCGACGGCCGCGTAGAAGACGTAGTGACCTTCTTCCAATACATGGCTGAAGGCCTACGTGAAGTCATGGCTGAACTTGGCTTCCGTTCTATCGATGAAATGGTTGGGCAATCTCACAAACTAAAAGTTCGTGATGACATCGGTCACTGGAAGTACAAGAACCTAGACCTAACACCAGTTCTGCATATTGAGCATGCTCGTGAAGAAGATGGTATCTACAACCAGACACAACAAAATCACAACCTAGAGAACGTTCTAGACCGTAAGTTGATTCAAGCTGCGATGCCTGCACTTGAGAAAGGCGAAGCCGTGAATGCGAGCTTCCCTATCATCAACACAGACCGCTCTACGGGTACCATGCTGTCGAACGAAATCTCGAAGGTTTACAAAGACCAAGGTTTACCACAGCCAATGAACGTTAAGTTCCACGGTAGTGCGGGTCAATCGTTCGGGGCTTTCCTGGCGAAAGGCGTTAAGTTCGAAGTAGAAGGCGACGCGAACGATTACTGGGGTAAAGGTCTGTCTGGCGGTACGTTGGTACTGTACCCAGATGCGAAATCGACTATCGTTGCTGAAGACAACATCGTGGTAGGTAACGTATGTTTCTACGGTGCGACTTCAGGTGAATCTTTCATTCGCGGTATGGCTGGCGAACGTTTCTGTGTTCGTAACTCTGGTGCGAAGGTTGTTGTTGAAGGCGTTGGTGACCACGGTTGTGAATACATGACTGGCGGTGTTGCAATTATCCTCGGCTCAACAGGTCGTAACTTTGCTGCTGGTATGAGTGGCGGTGTGGCTTATGTTTGGGATAAAGCGGGTGACTTCGAAACCAAGCTTAACTCGGAACTTGTCGACCTAGATCCAATTGAACAAGAAGATAAAGATCTTCTACTAGATATGCTAACGAAGCATGTTGAATTCACAGGAAGTGAAGTTGCTCAGTCTTTCCTAGACAATTTTGAAGCAAGTGTTGCATCACTGGTTAAAGTCATGCCACGCGACTACAAAGCGGTTCTTGAAAAGCGTAAAGCTGAAGCACAACAGGCACAAACGGAAGAAGTGGAGGCAGTATAATGGGTAAGCCTACTGGATTTTTAGAACACGGTCGTGAGCTTCCAAAGAAGCTCGACCCGTCAGTTCGTATCGAAGACAACAAAGAGTTCGTACTTAACGAAGAGTTTGGTAACAAGATCAATACTCAAGCCTCTCGTTGCATGGACTGTGGCGTACCTTTCTGTCACAACGGCTGTCCGATTGGTAACATCATCCCAGAGTTCAATGACGCGGTATATCGTGACAGCTGGGAGGAAGCTTGGAACATTCTAAGCTCTACCAACAATTTTCCTGAGTTTACGGGTCGTGTTTGCCCTGCTCCTTGTGAAAGTGCCTGTGTTCTTGGCATCAACCAAGATCCAATCACTATCTGTAATATCGAGAAAACGATTGTAGAAACTGCGTACCGTGAAGGGTACGCAAAGCCTAAAACACCACGCTATCGCACAGGTAAAACTGTCGCTGTTATCGGTTCAGGCCCAGCAGGTCTAGCCGCAGCTGAGCAGTTAAACAGCGCTGGTCACTCTGTGACGGTATTTGAACGTGACGAGAAAGTGGGTGGCCTACTGCGCTTCGGTATCCCAGATTTCAAACTGGGTATGGACGTGATTGATCGTAAGATCAACCTAATGGCTGAAGCTGGCGTTGAGTTTAAAGTTAACCAACACATCGGTGTTGATGTTAATGCTCAACAGCTGCGCCAAGAGTTTGATGTGGTATTGCTAACGGGTGGTTCTACGGTTCCACGCGACTTACCAATCCCAGGTCGTGAGCTGGAAGGCGTTCACTTTGCCATGGAATTCCTTGGTCAAAACAACCGCCGTGCTAACGACTTAGACCTTAAGACAGAAGAGATTCACGCTAAAGATAAGCACATTGTGGTTATCGGTGGTGGTGATACGGGTTCTGACTGTGTGGGCACATCAAACCGTCATAAGGCAGCAAGCATTACTCAGGTTGAGATCATGCCGATCCCACCAGAGAAGCGCCCTGCAAACATGCCTTGGCCTCAATACCCAATGATCATGAAAACCACCACTTCTCACGAAGAAGGGTGTGAACGTCACTGGAACATCTTAACCAAAGAGTTCATCGGTAACGATCAAGGTCAAGTGACGGGCCTACGTATTGCTGACATCGTTTGGCAAGACGCGAAACCAGGTGAGCGTCCAGGTTTTGATGAAGTAGCGAACTCTGAACGTGTTATTCCTTGTGACATGGCATTTCTTGCAATGGGCTTCTTACACCCAGAGCCAACAGGCGTACTTGCTCAACTAGACATTAAACTGGACGAGCGCGGTAACGTCGCTTCTGAAGGTTTTGCGACGAACCAGAAAGGCGTTTTCGCTGCTGGTGATATGCGTACTGGTCAATCTCTGGTTGTACGTTGTATTAATGAAGGTCGTGAATGTGCCATTGCCATTGATGATTTCTTAATGGGTAACTCAAACTTAGAAGCGAAAGCGGATTCACTCATGCTTTCCGCATAATATTTCTCGGGCTAGCGTTGATGACGCTAGCTTAGAGGAAAGGCAACACCCTTCCTAACTTTTATATTTGGCTAGCACTTGATGCTAGCCTTTTTTCTATCCGCCCGTAGCTTTTCATGCCACTTTGTTGCATATGTTAAATATCGTCAATATCCGCTCTCTTATATCTCATTGATATCCATCGACTATTTTAGATTATTAAGTGGCTAATCGCGTTTATGTATGATAATTAACCATGAACTTGACCTTAAACACAATTAGCTATACGTTGTAAATCTGGTGAAAACAAAACCGAACGGTATTGTTCATACAACCAATATGTTTTAACTAGCTAAAAAATAATAAGTTTATAAAAAATAACAAGTACATGAATAGTTAGTCATTTACTGTCTGGATGACAGAGAAGCAAAAGGGAGAATTGCAATGGCTCTATATGATCCTAGTCTTGAAAAAGACAACTGTGGATTTGGTTTAATAGCGCAAATGGAAGGCCAACCTAGTCATAAGTTGGTACGAACTGCTATTTCAGCCCTCGATCGTATGACACACCGTGGTGGTATTGCTGCGGATGGTAAAACCGGAGACGGTTGTGGCTTATTGCTACAGAAGCCAGACTCTTATCTCAGAATTATTGCGGAAGAGAATAACTTCAAGCTCGGCAAGCAATACGCTGTCGGTATGGTTTTCTTCAGCCAAGATCCAATCAAAGCGCAATCCGCGCAAGACATCGTCAATAAAGAGCTCGCTCAAGAGACACTCACCGTCGCAGGTTGGCGTGTTGTGCCGACCAATACCGACGTTTTGGGTCCAATCGCAAAAGACTCGGTTCCCAACATTCAACAAGTGTTTATCTCAGCCCCTGCCGGTTGGCGTGAACGTGATATTGAACGGCGCCTATACATTGCTCGTCGCAGAATTGAAAAGCAGATCACCGAAGACAAAGATTTCTATATTTGTAGCCTGTCGACACAAGTCATGGTTTACAAAGGTCTATGTATGCCGGCCGATCTTCCGCGATTTTACCTCGATCTTGCAGACTTACGCATGGAATCAGCAATATGTCTGTTCCACCAGCGCTTCTCAACCAATACTCAGCCACGTTGGCCACTGGCTCAACCATTCCGCTATTTAGCACATAATGGTGAAATCAATACCATCGAAGGTAACCGTCAATGGGCTAAAGCTCGTGCTTATAAATTCTCTTCACCACTGCTGCCCGACTTACAAACGGCCGCCCCCTTTGTGAATGAGACAGGCTCTGATTCATCAAGCCTAGATAACATGCTCGACCTGTTCCTTGCCGGGGGTATGGATGTATTCCGAGCAATGCGTATGCTTGTGCCGCCCGCTTGGCAAAACCACCCAGATATGGACCCAGATCTGCGTGCATTCTACGACTTCAACTCCAAGCACATGGAACCGTGGGATGGCCCCGCAGGTATCGTCCTTTCTGATGGTCGTTACGCCGCGTGTAACCTCGACAGAAACGGCCTGCGCCCGGCACGTTATGTCATTACTAAAGACAACCTGATCACTCTGGCATCTGAGGTCGGTATCTGGAATTACGCCCCGGATGAAGTTGCAAAAAAAGGTAGAGTTGGGCCAGGTGAATTACTGGTAATTGATACTCGTCGTGGCAAGCTGTGGCAATCCAACGAGATCGACAATGACCTCAAAGGCCGCCACCCCTATAAAGAGTGGATGGAAAAGAACGTTCACAAATTAACACCGTTTTCCAAATTGTCAGATGATCAAGTCGGTAAGCGTAGCTTTGACGATGACACACTAAAGACTTATCAAAAACAGTTTGCGATGAGTAACGAAGAGTCAGACCAAGTACTGCGTGTGCTTGGTGACATGGGGCAAGAAGCGGTCGGCTCGATGGGCGATGATACGCCGATGGCCGTGCTGTCTTCTAAAGAGCGCCTCATCACCGATTATTTCCGTCAAAAGTTTGCTCAGGTGACCAACCCACCAATCGATCCACTGCGTGAAAAACACGTGATGTCTTTGGCGACCAGTATTGGTAAAGAGATGAACGTATTCTGTGAAACAGACGGTCACGCCTATCGTGTCACGTTTGATTCACCAGTACTGCTTTACTCAGACATGCAGCAGCTTCTGCAATTAAGCCAAAAACATTACCGCCATGTTATTCTCAGCATGCATTACGATCCTAATCATCAAGACCTTGAACAGGCGATCAAGGCGGTATGTGATAGTGCAGAGCAAAAAGTCCGTGAAGGTGCAGTTTTAATTATTCTATCGGATAAAGATTTAGAGAAAGGCAAACTGCCCATCCCAGCCGCTATGGTTGTTGGTGCGGTACAAACGAGACTGGCGGACACGGACCTACGGTGTGATGCCAACATTGTGGTTGAAACGGCAACAGCACGCGACCCACACCAGTTTGCAGTACTGCTTGGCTTCGGTGTGACCGCCGTTTACCCATACCTTGCTTATGAAACGTTAGGTAAAATGTTGGATGATGGCTCTTTAGATAAAGACTACCGCACCGCGATGCAAAACTACCAAAACGGCATCAACAAAGGTCTGTATAAGATCATGTCGAAAATGGGTATATCAACCATTGCATCTTATCGTTGTTCACAACTATTTGAAGCCGTTGGCTTACATACTGACGTCGTTGAGCTCTGCTTCCGTGGCGTAACCACACGAATCCAAGGTGCAAGCTTTAACGATTTCCAACAAGATCTTTATAACCTCTCTCGCAAAGCGTGGACGAAACGCAAACCAATCGAGCATGGTGGGTTACTCAAGTATGTACATGGCGGCGAATATCACGCCTACAACCCAGACGTAGTCAGTACTTTACAAACAGCCGTAAAGACAGGCGAAACATCAGATTATCAATCTTTTGCGAAGCAAGTTAATGCTCGTCCTGCGGCGATGCTGCGTGACTTAATGAGTCTGAAAAAAGCCGAACAACCTCTGCCACTAGAAAAAGTAGAACCAAATAGCGATCTCTTTAAACGCTTTGATTCTGCAGCCATGTCGATTGGTGCCTTGAGCCCCGAAGCTCATGAAGCGCTAGCCATGGCGATGAACCGCTTGGGAGGCTACTCCAACTCTGGTGAAGGTGGTGAAGATCCACGACGCTTTGGGACTGATCGTAACTCGCGTATTAAACAGATAGCTTCTGGTCGTTTTGGTGTAACGCCACATTACTTAACCAATGCAGATGTTCTGCAGATCAAGGTCGCGCAAGGTGCGAAGCCAGGAGAAGGCGGCCAGCTGCCGGGCCATAAAGTCACGGCAGAAATCGCCAAACTGAGATATTCGGTTCAAGGCGTGACACTGATCTCCCCTCCTCCACACCACGATATCTATTCTATCGAGGATCTGGCACAGCTGATCTTCGATCTTAAGCAAGTTAACCCTAAAGCTTTGGTGTCAGTAAAATTAGTATCGGAACCGGGCGTAGGCACGATAGCAACAGGTGTAGCAAAAGCGTATGCCGATCTAATTACCATTTCTGGCTACGATGGCGGTACAGCAGCAAGCCCGTTAACCTCGGTTAAATACGCTGGTTGCCCTTGGGAGCTTGGCTTAGCAGAAACTCAACAAGCACTTGTTGCCAATGGCTTACGTCATAAGATCCGTCTGCAAGTCGATGGTGGCTTAAAAACCGGACTTGATGTCATCAAAGGTGCGATTTTAGGTGCTGAAAGCTTTGGCTTTGGTACCGCGCCAATGGTCGCAATGGGGTGTAAGTTCTTGCGAATCTGTCACCTCAACAACTGTGCAACGGGTGTGGCGACTCAAGATGAAACCCTACGCCGTGAATACTTCAAAGGCTTACCTGAAATGGTGGTGAACTACTTTACCGGCTTAGCCGATGAGGTTCGCCAATACCTTGCAGATCTTGGGGTAGAAAAACTAACAGACCTAATCGGTCGTACTGATTTACTTGAAGCCGTTCAAGGCCTGACAGCGAAACAGAGCAAGCTCGATCTCTCTTCGATATTGGAAGCTCCGGTATCTGCAGAAGGTCACCCACTGTTTTGGACAGAGCCAAACACGCCATTTGATAAAGCTCAGCTTAACCAACAGATCCTTGATGATGCACTTGATGCGATTGATAAACGCCAATCCACCAGCCTCTACTACAACGTGATCAACACCGATCGCTCCATTGGCGCTCGTATCTCTGGCGAAATAGCAAAACGCTACGGCAACCAAGGCATGGCGGGATCACCGATTAAGTTGTACCTCGATGGCACAGCAGGCCAATCTTTTGCGGTTTGGAACGCTGGTGGCGTAGAGCTGTATCTGACTGGCGATGCCAATGACTATGTCGGTAAAGGCATGGCGGGCGGAAAAGTGGTTATCAAGCCTCACCAAGGCACAGCATTTACTTGTAACGAAGCGACCATCATCGGCAATACCTGCTTATATGGCGCGACCGGAGGCAAACTATTTGCTGCAGGCACCGCAGGTGAACGATTTGGGGTACGTAATTCAGGGACCGTCGCCGTGATAGAAGGGGCGGGTGACAACGCCTGTGAATACATGACTGGCGGTATTGTTGCCATTCTTGGCGCAACAGGAGTGAACTTCGGCGCTGGTATGACAGGCGGCTTTGCTTATGTCATGGATAACAATGAAGACTTCCAAGGTCGTGTGAACAACGAATCGGTCGAAGCACTTTCTCTGTCAGACCTCTTTATCCACCAAGAACATTTGCGTGGCTTAATTGCTGAGCACTTAGAAGAGACTGGTTCAGTACACGCTGAAGCTATTCTGGCGAACTTTGATGAATGGATTCCGAAGTTCTACCTAGTGAAACCAAAGACGGCGGATCTTAACACCTTGCTCGGCCACCAAAGCCGCAGCTCTGCTGAACTTCGTGTTCAAGCGCAATAATTGGAAGGAGCCAATAATGAGCCAGAATGTATACCAATTTATTGATGTGAATCGCGTAGACCCAGCGAAGAAACCAATCAAGATTCGTAAGATTGAGTTTGTAGAGATCTACGAACCTTTCACGAAACAACAAGCTAAAGCGCAAGCTGACCGCTGTTTAGACTGTGGTAACCCATATTGTGAATGGAAGTGCCCTGTCCATAACTACATCCCTCAATGGCTTAAGCTCGCCAATGAGGGGCGCATTATCGAAGCAGCCGAACTGGCTCACCAAACCAACAGCTTGCCAGAGGTGTGTGGACGCGTTTGCCCTCAAGACCGACTGTGCGAGGGTTCTTGTACCCTCAATGATGATTTTGGTGCAGTAACGATAGGTAACATTGAAAAATACATTACCGACAAAGCGTTTGAGATGGGCTGGAAACCAGACATGTCCCACGTTGAATGGACCGACAAAAAAGTCGCGATCATCGGGGCTGGCCCCGCAGGTCTTGCTGCTGCTGATATCTTAGTTCGAAATGGTGTCAAGGCCGTGGTGTTTGACCGCTACCCAGAGATCGGCGGCCTTCTAACGTTTGGTATTCCGTCGTTCAAGCTTGAGAAAGGCATCATGGAAAACCGTCGTCATATCTTTAGCGAAATGGGCGTTGAGTTCCAAATGAATACCGAAGTAGGCAAAGATATCCAGCTACAACAACTGGTTGATGACTATGATGCCGTTTTCTTAGGCGTCGGTACCTATAAAAACATGCGTGCTGGGCTAGATAATGAAGAAGCGCCGGGGGTTTACGATGCTCTACCCTTCCTTGTTTCCAATACCTACAAGGTCATGGAACTGGATAACCCAACCCCATTCATCGACATGAAAGGCAAAAAAGTGGTTGTGCTTGGTGGGGGTGATACCGCGATGGACTGTGTCCGAACCTCAATCCGTCAACATGCTGCCAATGTTATCTGTGCTTATCGTCGTGATGAAGCCAACATGCCTGGCTCTCGTCGCGAAGTGAAGAATGCCAAAGAAGAAGGCGTGAAGTTCATGTTCAACCTTCAGCCTATTGGCTTAGAGCTTAACAACGCTGGTCATGTCGTTGGCGTCAAAGTCGTGAAAACCGCTTTAGGTGAGCCTGATGACGCTGGCCGCCGTCGCCCTGAACCCGTTGAAGGCAGTGAGCATGTTCTTGAGGCTGATGCCGTGATCATGGCATTTGGTTTCCAACCTCATGCAATGGAATGGCTAGAACCATTTGGCGTAGAGCTCGACCAATGGGGGCGCATCAAAGCTCCCGGCAAACAAGAGTTTCAATACCAAACCACCAACAGCAAGATATTCGCTGGTGGCGATGCGGTTCGAGGATCTGACTTGGTGGTGACCGCTATCGATGAAGGCCGTAAAGCCGCAGAAGGGATCTTGGACTACCTAGAAGTGTGACTGGGTTTCCTTTATTACTCAGTTCGTTACTATAAAAAAAGGATCCTATGATGGATCCTTTTTTGAATTAGATACGTTTATCACAAGCACAACAAAAATACGTAGAACAATCGTAAACAAGCTAATACCTATAACTACAATTAAAACAACGCATAGGAAACACTATGAAAAAAACAGCTCTCCTTTTTCTCTCTCTTTTGACTTTAACCGCTTGCAGCCAAGGTATCACGGACATGGAAGACAGAACTTCATCACCTTGTGGCGACAAACCAAACTGTGTATCGACCCAAGATGATCGTGAGAAGCATGCATTGGCCGCATTTGAATTATCAGATTCAGCAAACCTCGATGCTATTGAACAGGTTGCGTTAACCTTACCGGGCGCGAAAACAGCCAACAAAACCGAAAATTACCTACGTATTGAATGTACTTCTCGCATCATGCGCTTTGTCGATGACTTAGAACTTAAGGTTACTGGTGGTAAGCTGATCGTACGTTCAGAGTCTCGTACTGGCTACTCTGACTTTGGGGTGAACCGAAAGCGTGCTGAACAACTTCGCTCAAGCCTAAAAAGTGAAGGCCTAATCAAATAGATAAAAGAATACGTGGATAAATCGTCAGTATTAGGATGAGAAGTGCTTCTGGGCAGTCGCTCGACGCTTCTCTTCCATGCTACAATTTCGTTCTACTGTTTACATATTTTTATTAAGAGACTACACATGAAAATCGGCATCATTGGCGCAATGGAGCAAGAAATTGCGATCCTAAAAGCAGCAATTTCAGATATCACTGAAGTGAATAAAGGCGGTTGTACCTTTTTCTCTGGTCAGCTAAATGGTGTTGACGTTGTTTTGCTTCAATCAGGGATTGGTAAAGTAGCAGCCGCTGTTGGTACTTCAATCCTTCTAAGCGAATACCAACCAGATGTCGTTCTAAACACTGGCTCAGCTGGCGGTTTTGACTCAACACTGAACCTTGGCGATGTCGTTATCTCAACTGAAGTTCGTCATCACGATGCAGACGTAACCGCTTTCGGTTATGAAATCGGCCAAATGGCTGGTCAACCTGCAGCGTTCAAAGCAGATGACAAGCTGATGACTGTTGCAGAACAAGCACTAGCACAAATGGAAGATAAGCACGCTGTTCGTGGCCTTATCTGTACTGGCGACGCGTTTGTATGTACGGCTGAACGCCAAGAGTTCATCCGTAAGCACTTCCCATCAGTGGTTGCTGTAGAGATGGAAGCATCTGCGATTGCTCAAGCTTGTCACCAATTCCAAGTACCATTCGTGGTTGTTCGTGCAATCTCTGACGTTGCAGACAAAGAATCACCAATGAGCTTCGAAGAGTTCCTGCCACTAGCAGCACAAAGCTCTTCTGAAATGGTTATCAAGATGGTTGCCCTACTAAAGTAAGCGACTAGACATGCAAACACTGTTTGATCAGGTATTTGCAAATGGCGTGCTCCTTGTTATGTGGGGGGCACTGCTTTTTCATTTAATTTTACCTATCCCCCATGCCGCACACCCCACGACCTTATGGCATAAGTTTGCTGAGCTTTTAGCAAGCAAGGTTAATAACAACCAAAACTTTTCCCAAAGCTTAATCTCGGGCACATTAGCCTGGGGATTAATGGTACTGCCGACTCTGATTATTCTACTGGCCTTACAACCTTTGGTTTGGCAATCTCAACTGTTTGAATTAGCGCTGTTATTACTCGCGATTGATTGGCGTAACAATGAAAAGCTGGCGAATCAACTGATCAAAGCACTTGGTCGAGAAGATAAAGCCGCCGCTCGTCAGTTATTGGCTCCTATTGTTAATCGTCAAACTGAATCACTGTCATCACTTGGGCTTGGCAAAGCCGCTGCTGAAACCATCATCATGGGTTACGCTCGTAATGTGGTTTGTGTGTTGTTTTGGTACGCCATTGGTGGTGGAATCGCCGCTTTAATGTATCGCCTGATTGTTGAGTTAGCGCGTGCGTGGTCACCAAGTCGTAAGCAATTTTCCCCATTCGGCTCAACAGCGATTAAGGTAGTCGCTATCCTCGAATTCATACCGATGCGTCTGTTTGCTTTGATGATCGTCTGTGGTGATAAAGCCAAGCACACATTTAAAATGATGCTAGTCCAAAGTCGCTCTTGGCCACTGCCCGGCCCTGCATGGTTAATTACCGCTGTCGGCAACAAGCTTGAGCTGTCATTGGGTGGCCCTGCGATTTACGACCACACCAAAGCCATTCGCGCCAAATTAGGCGGTAGAATCGCCCCATCAGCTCTGCATCTATCTCAGGTTCAGAAACTGCTATTTGGTCGTATCACTATCTGGATACTTTTACAAAGCCTAGCCTTATTATTTATTCACCAAGGGATTTAGAGTGAAATCTTCAGCACTTGTTACAAGCCTTACTATTTTGTCTTCCAGCTTATGGCTGCCTTTATCATCTGCAAAAGAAGCATCACTGACTCCAGAAAAAGTACAACCAGCTCAACGCGTGATAAGCCTTGCTCCTCACGCCACTGAGCTCGCGTACAGTGCAGGTTTAGGTAATAAGCTTGTTGCGGTAAGTGAGCGAAGTGATTACCCACCACAAGCAGACAAGCTTGAGAAAGTGGCGAACTACCAAGGTATTAAGGTTGAGAAAATCATCGCACTGCAGCCAGATCTGATTCTTGCGTGGCCTGCAGGCAACCCGCCTAGAGAACTCGCGAAACTAGAGCAGTTTGGTTTCAATATTTACTACTCAAAAACCAAAAGCCTAGACAGTATCGCGACCAATATTGAACAACTCAGCCAGTACGCAAGTGACCCAAGTGTCGGTGAAAAGAATGCCAAACAATACAAAGAACAGCTCAACGCGTTGAGACTAAAATATAAAGATGCCGAGCCAGTAAGCTACTTTTATCAGCTTAGTGAAAAGCCGATCATCACCGTAGCTCAAGGGCACTGGCCAAGTGAGGTGTTTGAGTTTTGTGGTGGCCACAATATTTTTGAAGACAGCGCCTCCCCTTATCCGCAAGTTGGTATTGAACAAGTTGTACTAAAGAAACCTGAGGTGATCTTCACCTCTCAGCACGCCATCGAGAATGGAACCATGTGGCAAACTTGGGAAGAGGAGATTCCGGCGGTCGCTCAAGATCAGATTTGGTCACTCAATTCTGACTGGATCAATCGCCCGACAACCAGAACTTCAAAAGCAATTCAACAAGTGTGCGATTTCTTCGATAGAGCTAGGCAAAATCGCTAACTATTTGCTGCATTTTTTCGTACAATTCGCCACCAACGTCAGTTCCTATAACTTCAACCAATAAGAGCACCAGTAACATGGATTCCATGCTGCTTTATATTATCGATTTATTCGGCACCGCCATCTTTGCTATTTCAGGTGTGTTTGTCGCAGGCCGTCTTAAGATGGACCCCTTTGGCGTGGCCGTTTTAGGCAGTGTGACCGCGATTGGCGGCGGTACCATTAGAGACATGGCATTGGGTGCGACTCCCGTGTTTTGGATCACTGATACCACCTACCTTTGGGTCATTATCACTACCTGCTTGCTGACCATGATTATTGTAAGACGTCCTAAACGTCTGGCTTGGTGGATACTACCGGTATGTGATGCGATCGGCTTAGCGGTGTTTGTTGGCATTGGTGTAGAAAAAGCACTGATTTATCAAGACTCTGCATTGGTGGCTATTATCATGGGTGTTATCACAGGTTGTGGGGGCGGTATTATTCGTGACGTACTTGCACGTGAAGTTCCGATGATCCTAAGAAGTGAAGTCTACGCAACGGCTTGTATCATTGGCGGTGCTTTTCATACCATGGCGATCAGTATGGGCCACGATTCAGAAACCGCCTTTTTAGCTGGTGTGTTCACAACACTATTGATTAGACTTGGCGCTATTCGCTGGCACTTATCATTGCCGACTTTTGCAATCAAATAGGCTATCGTTACAAAGTAAAAGGCTCCACAAAGGAGCTTTTTAATCCGGTTTCAAATCACTATACCCTCTATTTCCATTCTTCAAAAATCCCCCCTTTCTGTATACCCATTGTAGTTAGCTCGTTAGCTAATAGGTTAGTAATGTTTTTTATTTACTTATCTAATTCACAGGCTATATTAATAAACAATAGCTTTATAAATATATCTATTTACTAATACTAACAACAAGGGCTTAAGGATGATCAGTAATAAAATTGGAATTGTTTTCTTCTCTAAATGTGGGGCAACCAAGCAAGTAGCAGAGCTCATCGCAGAAGGCGTAAACACTCGACTACCTAACTCGGCACTGATCATCGAGGTTCTCTCTACTGAAATTGTTGAAGGGCGATATGACAATGACGACAAGCTCAGAGCATTAGATAACTGTGATGCGATAGTCTTTGGCACGCCAACCTACATGGGTTCACCAGCCGCTCAATTTAAGAGCTTTATGGATGCGAGCAGTGATACCTACTGTAAGAAATCATGGCGAAATAAGCTTGCTGCAGGCTTCACCACTGGTGGCAGCCTCAACGGAGAGCAACAACAAACCCTACTCAGCTTTTTCACTCTCGCTTGCCAACATGGCATGATTTGGGCAGGGCTTGATGTATCTAAGCATATCGACAACCTAGGTCTAAATCGTACTGGTTCGAGCATTGGCTTGGTCGCGAGTGTCGACGAGGAGCCAACCTCGACAAACAGTAGCGTTAATGCGAATGATCTAAAAACCGCTTTCTATTTTGGTCAACGTATCGCGAGCTTGGTTCAAAGTGCGTAGCTTGTGTGATATCTAAGATCTCAAGACTAGAGAATAAATGCCGTTTGAGGTAACTTGGTTTAATCATTCCCAACTTTCATGAATATAACCCTATGCTACTCGAAGGAATTGAAACTCTATTGGTTTTAAGTAAAGCAAAAACCATGAGTCGCACCGGCAGTTTGCTTTATATCAGCCAATCAGCGGTCAGCAAACGGATTGCTAACTTAGAGAAGAAGTTAGGCAAGAAACTCATAGAGCCGAGTGGCCGACAGATCAAACTGACGCCGGATGCGATTGCACTAGTCGAGAGTATCGGCCCTGCATTCAACGAGCTTCGTGGCCTTATTTATGAACAGCAAGAGTTGGAAGATACCACGCTCATCACTTTAGATAGCTCTAAGTCTCTGATAGCGGGCTATCTAGGTGAGATGATGGGGCAATTTATCAAACAAGATAAACACATCACCATCACCACTAATCATACTCCAAGAATCATAGAGCGAGTGCAATCTGGCAAGGCGACCCTAGGGCTTTGCGCTGGCTTGTTACCTCCACATCATGGATTGATGACTTTCCACCTGTTTGATGAGCCGTTTTACATTGTGAGTAAGCAGCCGCTCACGGCACTTCCTCCATTGGTCATTACCAATGATATGACGAACCCAGCCAACTCTTATCAGTTATCTGTGCTTGCAAAATTCGATATCAAGCCCTTAATGGAGATGGATGCCTACACCGCAGCGGCTCAACTTGCGTTAGGTGGAACGGGGCCGGCTTTAATCCCGCTCTCTATCGTAAAAACACTCAATATTGAGCCTCAATACCTGTATAATTTCCCAGAGTTAGCAGGCTTAATTCGACCAATTCATATCTGTGTGAGGCCAAATAGCTATCACTCTCCAAGGGTTAAAACAGTGATAGAATCGATTGTTGATGCTGTTCCCAAAGCAGTTTAGACGCCATTAGCATCGACATTACAATCACAAGGGGGCGAATCCACTTCTGCCCTTTTGTCACTACCACTTTAGCGCCGAGCTGAGCTCCCATGAAGCCGCCAACCGCCATCACTAATCCCAACTCCCAAATAGGCAAGCCCGCCAAAATAAAGAAGATCAATGCGGCAATGTTCGAGGTGAAATTAAGTACCTTGGTGCGAGCTGTAGCATCAACCAAAGAGAAATGCCCAATAACGACAAAGCAAACCGTAAAAATAGACCCCGTCCCTGGACCAAAGAACCCATCGTAGAAACCCACACCACCGCCAATACACAGTGCAAACATTGCCTCAGAGATCTTTTGCTTGCCTTTAGAAACCGTTGTTGGAGGTGCAAGCAGAAAATAGAGAGAGATAGCAATAAGCAACAGTGGGATAACACTCGTCAGTAAGCTTGCATCTATATATTGGACTAATTCAGCCCCAATAGCCGAACCAATGAAAGTGCAAATGATCGCAAAACGCATCTCTTTAATACTGACGATACCATTGCGCACGAAATACCAAGTCGCCGAGAAGCTGCCAAAAGAGCTTTGAAGTTTATTAGTAGCAAGAGCCTGTGTCGGTGGAACACCCGCCGCGAGTAATGCAGGTAAAGTTAATAAGCCACCGCCGCCAGCCATCGCATCAATAAAGCCAGCCACCGTAGCGACAACAAACAAAATAGCCAATATTTCTAGAGTGATTTCCATATACTCAGTGCCTTAAAATTCCGTATAACGACAACTTACCACCCTAAGAAAGCAATCAATAACGAAACACAAGATTTTAACCTATTCCAGATTTTCATTATTTAGTCTAATGCTAATCGCAATAAGTGAGTGTTCATAAATCGAGTGGGAAAAGACTTGAGAATAAAGCGGAAATTATCGAGATTTTTAACAAACTAGGGAGAACAGTTGTTTACTACGATAGGTATAAACAGGATGGCAAGCATAAAAAAGCCCGCTCTTCAGAGCGGGCCTCTACTTTCGTTTAATCTAGTCGATTAAGCTTCGTTCGCTTTTACTTGAGCATGTAGCTCTTGAACTGAAATGACTGACGTCTTCGCATCTGCAGTGTGCGCCATACAAGTCGCGAATGCAGCGTTTAGCGTAGTCGTGTAGTTAACTTTTTCAGCCAATGCGCCACGACGAAGCACTTTAGAGTCTTCAATCGCTTGACGACCAGCGGCAGTGTTCACGATGTACGTGTACTCGTTGTTCTTGATACGGTCAAGAATGTGAGGTCGACCTTCGTGTACCTTGTTAACTAGACGTGGATTGATACCCGCTTCGCCAAGGATAACCGCAGTACCATGTGTTGCGTCTAGCTGATAACCAAGCTTAGATAGCTTAGATGCTAGGTCAACAACACGCTCTTTGTCGCCTTCACGAACAGAAAGAAGTGCACGGCCGCCTTCTGGGTAGATGTTGCCACAACCCAATTCGGCTTTAGAGTATGCTTCTGCAAACGTCGCGCCAACACCCATAACTTCACCAGTAGAGCGCATTTCTGGGCCTAACAGTGGGTCAACACCTGGGAACTTGTTGAATGGAAGTACAACTTCTTTCACCGAGTAGTAAGGTGGGATGATTTCTTTGGTAAAGCCTTGAGACTCTAGAGATTGACCAGCCATGACACGAGCGGCAATCTTAGCGATTGGCGCGCCCGTTGCTTTAGATACGAATGGAACCGTACGTGCTGCACGAGGGTTAACCTCGATTAGGTACACTTCATTGTTCTTAACAGCAAACTGCGTGTTCATCAGACCACGAACACCCAACTCGAACGCTAGCTTTTCAACTTGCTCGCGCATTACGTCTTGGATTTCTTGGCTTAGCGTGTAGGCAGGAAGAGAACATGCTGAGTCACCTGAGTGAACACCCGCTTGCTCGATATGCTCCATGATACCGCCGATAACAACGCGCTCACCGTCACAAATCGCATCGACGTCTACTTCAACAGCGTCGTCTAGGAAGCTATCAAGTAGTACTGGAGACTCGTTTGATACGCTTACTGCTTCGTTAAAGTAGCGACGTAAATCTTGCTCGTCGTATACGATTTCCATCGCACGACCACCAAGTACGTAAGAAGGACGTACAACTAATGGGAAGCCGATTTCGCGAGATTTCTCAACCGCTTGCTCCATTGTTGTTACTGTCGCGTTTTCTGGTTGAAGCAGGCCTAGACGGTCTACAGCAACTTGGAAACGCTCACGGTCTTCTGCACGGTCGATTGCGTCTGGGCTAGTACCGATGATAGGCACACCTGCCGCTTCAAGAGCACGAGCCAGTTTAAGTGGCGTTTGACCACCGTACTGAACGATAACGCCTTTTGGCTTCTCAACGCGAGCGATAGCTAGTACGTCTTCCAGGGTGACTGGTTCGAAGTACAGACGGTCAGAGGTATCGTAGTCTGTAGAAACGGTCTCAGGGTTACAGTTAACCATGATAGTTTCGTAGCCATCTTCACGTAGTGCTAATGAGGCGTGTACACAACAGTAGTCAAATTCAATACCTTGGCCGATACGGTTTGGACCGCCACCTAGAATCATGATCTTGTCTTTGTCTGTTGGGTTCGCTTCACACTCCTCATCGTAAGATGAGTACATGTAAGCCGTATCTGAAGAGAACTCAGCCGCACACGTATCTACACGCTTGTAAACTGGGTGAATATCGTATTGGTCACGCATACGACGGATTTCGCTTTCTGCAACTCCTAGAATCTTAGATAGGCGCGCATCTGCAAAACCTTTACGTTTAAGCTTGATTAGCTCGTCTTTATTTAGACCAGCAAAACCTTTCGCTTTCAGTTCTTGCTCAAGATTTACGATATCTTCAATTTGAACTAGGAACCAACGGTCGATTTGCGTGAGGTTGAATACACCATCTACCGACATACCAGCACGGAATGCGTCAGCGATGTACCAAATACGCTCTGCGCCAGCTTCTTTAAGTTCATGACGGATAGTCGTTAGCGCATCTGGTGCGTCTAGGTCTACCATTTCGTCAAAACCAGTCGCGCCAACTTCTAGGCCGCGAAGTGCTTTTTGTAGAGATTCTTGTTGGTTACGGCCGATAGCCATCACTTCACCAACCGACTTCATTTGCGTCGTTAGACGGTCGTTAGCGCCTGCAAATTTCTCGAAGTTAAAACGAGGAATCTTAGTGACTACGTAGTCGATTGTTGGTTCGAATGATGCTGGTGTTGCGCCGCCAGTGATGTCATTCATTAGCTCGTCTAGCGTGAAGCCAACAGCCAGTTTCGCGGCAATCTTAGCGATTGGGAAACCCGTTGCTTTAGATGCTAGCGCAGAAGAGCGAGATACACGTGGGTTCATCTCGATGATAACCATACGGCCATCTTTCGGGTTGATACCAAACTGTACGTTTGAACCACCTGTTTCAACACCAATCTCACGCAGTACAGCTAGAGATGCGTTACGCATTAGTTGGTATTCTTTGTCTGTCAGCGTTTGAGCTGGAGCCACAGTGATTGAGTCACCTGTGTGAATACCCATTGGGTCGAAGTTTTCAATTGCACATACGATGATGCAGTTGTCGTTTTTGTCACGAACCACTTCCATCTCGTACTCTTTCCAACCGATAAGTGATTCATCGATAAGAAGTTCGTTAGTTGGAGATAAATCCAAACCACGACGACAGATTTCTTCAAATTCTTCTTTGTTGTAAGCGATACCGCCACCAGTACCACCCATCGTGAACGATGGACGAATGATACAAGGGAAGCCAACCATGTCTAAAACTTTGTAAGCTTCTTCCATCGATTTCGCTGTATCAGCAGTTGGACACTCAAGGCCAATTGCTTTCATTGCTTTATCGAAGCGTGAACGGTCTTCTGCTTTATCAATAGCGTCAGCCGTTGCACCAATCATTTCAACACCGAACTCTTCAAGAACGCCATGCTTTTCTAGGTCTAGAGCACAGTTCAATGCCGTTTGGCCACCCATAGTAGGTAGAACGGCATCAGGCTTCTCTTTAGCGATGATGTTACGCACCACTTCCCATTGAATAGGTTCGATGTAAGTTGCATCTGCCATCTCTGGGTCAGTCATGATTGTCGCTGGGTTCGAGTTTACAAGAATAACTCGGTAACCTTCTTCGCGAAGCGCTTTACAAGCTTGAGCACCAGAGTAATCGAACTCACATGCTTGGCCGATAACGATCGGGCCAGCACCTAGAATAAGAATACTTTTAATGTCAGTACGTTTTGGCATTGTCTACTACTCCGGATTAAGCTGTGTGCTGTTTAATTAATTCAATGAAGTGGTCAAATAACGGCGCTGCGTCTTCTGGACCTGGACTTGCTTCAGGGTGACCCTGGAAGCTAAACGCGGGTTTGTCTGTACGGTGAATACCTTGTAGAGAACCATCAAACAGTGATTTGTGCGTTGCACGTAATGTCTCTGGAAGGGTTTCTTCGTCAGCAGCAAAGCCGTGGTTTTGCGAAGTAATCATCACAACATCACGATCTAAATCTTTCACTGGGTGGTTTGCACCGTGGTGACCAAACTTCATCTTCACAGTCTTAGCACCTGACGCTAGAGCAAGAATTTGGTGACCTAGACAGATGCCGAAGATCGGTAAACCTTTTTCTAGGAACACTTTTGTCGCTTCAATTGCGTAAGTACATGGTTCTGGGTCACCAGGGCCATTTGAAAGGAACACACCGTCTGGGTTCAGCGCTAGTACTTCTTCAGCAGAAGTTTCAGCAGGAACAACCGTTAGGCGGCAGCCGCGGTCAACAAGCATTCGTAGGATGTTTCGTTTTGCGCCGAAGTCATAAGCAACAACGTGGTATGGCAATTCAGAGTCTGCTTTCGCTTCAGGAAGTCCACCCGTAAGCGTCCACGAACCTTGTTTCCATTGATACGCTTCTTTTGTTGTAACTTCTTTCGCAAGATCCATACCTTTTAGGCCAGGGAATTCTTTTGCTTTAGCTAGAGCCAAAGCTTCGTCTAGGTTCCCATCGTTTACTGAAGAGCCTGCTACGATACAACCGTTTTGAGCACCTTTTTCACGAAGAATACGCGTCAGCTTACGAGTATCGATATCAGCGATACCCACAACGTTTTGCGACTTAAGGTAATCAGAAAGGGATTGTTCATTACGGAAGTTAGAAGCGATAAGAGGGAGATCGCGAATCACAAGGCCTTGAGCATGGATTGAAGAAGATTCTTCGTCTTCGGAATTGGTTCCGGTATTGCCAATGTGAGGGTAAGTAAGGGTAACGATTTGTTGAGAATAGGAAGGATCAGTGAGGATTTCTTGGTACCCCGTCATCGAGGTATTAAAAACGACTTCACCAACTGCAGAACCTACAGCGCCAATGGCTTCACCGTGAAATACTGTCCCATCTTCTAGGACGAGTAGTGCTGACTTCTTCAAGACAACCTCCAGAAATAAAAATGCATTTAAATTGACTTAATTTGCAAATATACCTTCCTGCAACACCAGAAACTGCGTGTTTATGGAAATTAGACAAATTGGCGGTATTTTAGTGATGCACGTGATACGTGTCAACATTTAACGCAAAAGAAATTAAACATTTATATAGGCTAATTCAACTTTTGCCACCAAAGCTTCAAAAGTTCAACTTTAATGCTCGTTTAGTTCGAATATTAAGATTTTCTAATCTTTACCCTTCATTTTCACCAACCATATAGTGACAAAAATATCACCGACAAAAAGCAATCGATAAACATAAAGAGAAAACCCTATAATTTAGACACCTAAAACAGAAAACAAACAATACTAGTCAAAAATTACAGTTAAGTCATAGAAAAACGACGATAATAAGAAAATAGAGAGAAACTTGTAAAAGGAGGAATAGCGGAGGGAAAGGTACCAAACAAAGAAAGCGCCGGCAATTGCCAGCGCATAAATATCTATTTATAGATCATTCAATCCAAGGACATCTGTCATGGTATAAAAGCCTGCTGACTTACCATTTAACCAAACCGCGGCCTTGATTGCGCCATTAGCAAAGGTCATTCGATCTGTGGCTTTATGAGTAATTTCAACTCTCTCCCCGATATCAGCAAACATAGCGGTGTGCTCACCAATGATGTCACCGGCACGAATCGTCGCAAAACCAATCTCATCTTTAGTACGCTCGCCAGTAATACCTTCGCGTGACCATACGGCGACATCATTTAACTCGTTGCCCATCGCACCCGCGATCGCTTCGCCCATACCAATAGCAGTACCAGAAGGCGCATCAACTTTATGACGGTGGTGAGCCTCAACGATCTCAACATCACAGTAATCCCCCATGACTTTAGCGGCCTTTTCTAGCAGCTTAAATACCAAGTTCACACCCACACTATAGTTAGGTGCCATTACGATAGCGATCTCTTTTGAAGCCGCATCAATCACTCGCTTCTCTTCTTCAGAGAAACCTGTTGTCCCTATGATCAGCTTCTTACCATGACGTTTACAAAGTTCAATATTCGCTAATGTGCTAACAGGCGCAGTAAAGTCGACGATAACATCAAATTCTTCAATCGCTTTCGAGAGGTCATCGACTAGAGCCACATCAAAACGACCTTCACCGCATAACTCGCCGATATCAACGCCGACCAAAGATGATTCTGGTCGCTCTGAGCCAGCACCAACACTTGCTTCTGAATTATGATGAGCGGCTTTCACCAAGTTGCGACCCATACGGCCCGCTGCTCCTGCAATTGCAATTCTTACCACTGCGAATATCTCCATTGTTTTGGTTACCGTTACCGCTTACCTCTGCAGCAACGTTCATTCGGTTAATATCTTTAAACTAACAACAATCTCAAACTCAGGCTAGCAATTACGAAAACTCTTTTATCACTCGCTCTAAAATTGGCACATTTGCCTCTGGGAAGGCGTATTGATTCAATGATTCTAGGCTTACCCATTCACCTTGTTGACCTTCTTTGCCATAAGGCTGCTCTTCAAAATCGGTCACAAGGATGAAATCGAACTTAAGCGACTTATCGGTGTAATCAAATTCAAGGTGTTCAAACAGAGACTGTTCAGTTACCTTGATGCCAATCTCTTCATCAAGTTCACGCGTCATGGCTTGTTCAATGTTTTCGCCAACTTCAACCTTACCGCCTGGAAATTCCCAGAAGCCGCCTTTGTGCTTGTCATCAGGTCGTTTAGTGATAAATACCTGCGACTTATCTTGGTTAAAGACAATGCCTGCAACAATATGGATTCTTTTCATGTAATGGTCTCCTTTAAATTTACATACAAAAAGAGCCGCCTAAGCGACTCTCTAATCAAAACTATATTTAGGCAACGCTGTATTGGTTGAGAACGAGGAGGCGACGCGGAGTTTACAAGTGTAAATGAGCATCGCCGACGAAGTTATCAGCCACTACAGCAAAGCATTAGTCAATTTTACCATGACACTGTTTATATTTTTTACCACTTCCACATGGACATGGCTCGTTACGACCCACTTTACGTTCATCACGTACTACCGTTTGTGGAGATACTGGTTCAGCTTCATCGTCACCTAGCTGATTTTCAGCGGTTGCATGTTGTGCTTGTGCACGACGCGCCGCTTCTTCAGCTTGAGCTTGACGTTGAGCTTCCATCTTTTCGACTTCTTCTTGTTGCTGAACGCGAACTTTAGAAAGGATAGTAACAACGTCGGTTTTTAGTACATCTAGTAGGCCTTCAAACAGTTCAAACGACTCGCGCTTGTACTCTTGCTTCGGGTTCTTTTGAGCATAACCACGTAAGTGGATGCCTTGACGAAGGTGATCCATCGCAGCCAAGTGCTCTTTCCAAAGACCGTCTAGCGTTTGTAGCATCACAGACTTCTCGAAGTTACGCAGTACTTGAGCACCAACCACTTCTTCTTTCTGTTTGTAGGAATCAACCGCCATACCAAGAATACGTTCACGCAATGCTTCTTCATAAAGCTTATCGTCTTCGTCTAGCCAACCTTGAATATCAAAGTCTAGATCGAAGTCATTCTTCAGACGATCTTGTAGACCAGCGATATCCCACATGTCTTCAAGAGATTGAGGAGGTATATACTCATCGATAACCGAAGTAAACACGTCTTCACGGTTGTGTTCGATCATTTCGCTGATGTCGTCAGAACTCATCAGTTCATCACGAAGCTCATAAACCACTTTACGTTGGTCATTGGCTACATCATCGTACTCAAGAAGTTGCTTACGAATATCGAAGTTACGACCTTCTACTTTACGTTGAGCTTTTTCAATTGAGCGAGAAAGCATCTTAGATTCGATCGCTTCGCCTTCATCCATACCACTTTGGATAAGGCCAGCCATACGATCTGATGTAAAGATACGTAGCAGAGAGTCTTCCATTGATAGATAGAAGCGAGAAGAACCGGCATCACCTTGACGACCAGAACGACCACGTAGCTGGTTATCGATACGTCGAGATTCATGACGCTCAGTACCAATGATGTGCAGACCACCAGACTCAAGTACTTTATCGTGGATGACTCTCCAGTCAGCTTTGATCTTGTCGATCTGCTCTTGAGTTGGGTTATCCAGCTTCTCAATTTGTGCCTGCCAGCTGCCACCTAACACGATATCGGTACCACGACCGGCCATGTTAGTTGCGATAGTTACCGCGCTTGGCGTACCTGCTTGTGCAACGATCTCGGCTTCCATTTCGTGGAACTTAGCGTTTAGAACGTTGTGCTTAATTTTTGCTTTTTTCAGTGCGTTAGACAGTAGCTCAGATTTCTCGATAGAAACTGTACCAACCAGTGATGGCTGACCAGCCGCTACACGATCTTTAATGTCTTCGATGATCGCATTAAACTTGTCTTCTTCAGTACGATAAACCACGTCAGGCATATCGTTACGAACCATAGGTTTGTTGGTTGGTATAACCACCGTTTCGAGGCCGTAGATAGACTGGAATTCGAAAGCTTCAGTATCGGCTGTACCTGTCATACCAGACAGTTTTTCGTACAGTCGGAAGAAGTTCTGGAAGGTAATCGATGCTAGTGTTTGGTTTTCATTCTGAATTTTCACACCTTCTTTAGCTTCAACCGCTTGGTGTAAACCTTCAGACCAACGACGACCTGGCATTGTACGACCAGTATGTTCATCAACGATAACCACTTCGCCTTCATCAGTAACGATGTAGTCTACGTTCTTCTCAAACAATACATGCGCACGAAGAGCCGCGTTTACGTGGTGAAGCAGGCTGATATTGGTTGGAGAGTAAAGTGTATCCCCCTCTTCCATTAGCTCATTTTTCACCATTAACTCTTCAACAAACTCTTGACCATTTTCAGTCAGGTGAACCTGCTTCGATTTTTCGTCCATGGTGTAGTGACCTTCACCACGGTACTCTTCTGAATCTTCTTTATCTTGGCGCTCAAGGCTAGGAATCAGAGTGTTAATGCGCGTGTAAAGTTCTGAACTATCTTCAGCTGGGCCAGAGATGATTAGCGGAGTTCGAGCTTCATCAATTAAGATGGAGTCAACCTCATCGACAACAGCGAAGAAACGTTCACGTTGAACACGATCTTCAGCACGGAAAGCCATGTTGTCACGTAGGTAGTCAAAGCCAAACTCGTTGTTTGTTCCGTATAGAATATCAGCTTGGTAGGCTTCTTTTTTCTCTGGTGGAGCCATGTTTGGCACATTGACACCAACCGTCATACCAAGGAATTCAAATAATGGACGGTTTGTTTCCGCATCACGCTTCGCTAGGTAGTCGTTCACCGTTACTACGTGAACACCTTTACTTGGAAGGGCGTTTAGATAAGCAGGTAGGGTTGCAGTAAGGGTTTTACCTTCACCAGTTCGCATCTCTGCAATTTGGCCGGCATTTAGAACCATGCCACCAATCAATTGCACGTCAAAATGACGCATACCGTAAACACGCTTAGACGCTTCACGTACCGTAGCGAAAGCTTCAGGTAGAAGTTGATCTAACGATTCACCTTTATCTAAGCGCTCACGAAACTCAACCGTTTTTGCTTTTAGCTCTTCATCAGAAAGGGCTTCAAACGTTGGTTCGTAGTTATTAATTTCTTTTACAATTTTTCTAAGGCGGCGCAGTGTTCTGTCATTGCGACTGCCAATTACCTTTGTCAGCAGCTTAGTAATCATGTGCTTGGAATCTCTTCGTTCTCAGATCGTCCGCGATCTATTTTAAATGCCGTCAGTCTCTACTAGCTATGAACTAGTCTTCAGTTACTAACCAAGGATACTGAGATAAATCTAGTATCTTTGATATTGTACTTGAGAGTAGAGTTTTCAAGGCTTGAGTTAAAATTAATGCCCTTTAGTGTAAGTAATTTTCACACTAACGACCATTTAGAACACCATTTGTTTGATGTGCTTGGAACTTTTCTTTCTAATTGCTGATGGATTAAGCAAACTACGACCCATTGTCCAACAATTTCCGTAGGTTAACGACACTGTATCTATTTTCTAGATACAAAAAAACCAGGTCAATGACCTGGTTTTCGAAATCTTATATTATTGTAAACAATAATTACGCTAGAACCATTCCTGGTTCAGCAAATGCAACAGGAGAGCCAGCTTCTTCTTCAAATGTTGCCCACTCCCAAGCTTCTGCGTCAGCAAGTACTGCACGTAATAATTGGTTGTTTAGGCCATGACCTGATTTGTATGCTCGGAACTCACCAATAATAGCGTGTCCACACATGTAAAGGTCACCAATCGCATCCAACACTTTATGTGTTACAAACTCATTCTCAAAACGAAGGCCTTCTTCATTAAGAATTCGGTATTCGTCAAGTACGATAGCATTATCGAAGCTACCGCCAAGTACTAGGTTTTGAGATTGTAGATATTCTATGTCGCGCATAAAGCCGAACGTACGAGCACGAGAAATTTCTTTCACAAAACCTTGTGAAGAAAAATCAAATAATAAACGTTGCTCGTCAGACTCAATAGCAGGATGGTTAAAGTCGATCTCAAAGTCCATGCGGAAACCGTTAAATGGAACAAATTCTGCCCACTTATCGCCATCTTCAAAACGAACAGGCTTTTTGATTCGAATAAAACGCTTCGCTGTATTCAGTGTTTCTACACCCGCTTGCTGTAGCAAGTATACGAATGGGCTTGCGCTACCATCCATAATTGGAATTTCTGGTGCATCCACTTCAACAATAATGTTGTCGATGCCCATGCCCGCTAGAGCGGCGTTAAGGTGTTCCACTGTGGAAATACGTACGCCTTCATCATTAACAAGAGCAGTACATAACATAGTGTCACGAACTGATGCTGGATCAGCTGGGAAATCTACAGGTGGATTTACATCAGTACGACGGTAAACAATGCCTGTATTTGCAGCTGCCGGGCGAAGAGTAAGTGTGACTTTACGACCAGAGTGGAGACCCACACCAGTTGTTTTCACAATTTCTTTCAGAGTACGTTGTCTGATCATCTGCTTGCCTCTTATCAGTGCTACAAATCACGGCCAGTATTTACCGACCGCGGATTTTACCATTAATTCGACTATAGTCAAATTTTGGGTGTTTGCTAGTCAGCCTGACGTCGTAAAAATGCTGGTATATCTAAATACCCACTTTCTTTCTCAGCTTTAGGTGCAGCATTTTGGCTAGCGCCTGAACCTGAAGAAGCCGGTGACGACGTTGTTGGCTGTTGCTTAACTTGAGATTTTACCTCAGTTTTTTCCTGCAATGGCTGTGCCACTTTCTCTTCCACTTTTGCTGCTGTTTGAGCCGCTACCTGTGGTTGAGGGGTTGACGCAACTTTAGTATTACCACCAGCAACTAAAGTAATGTCTGGTTTTCTCTCAGTGCCGATACCAGTAGCTACAACAGTTACACGGATTTCATCCGTCATATCAGGGTCTAGAGAAGTACCTATCACTACTGTTGCATTATCAGATGCGAATGCCTTAACTGTATTACCCACAGTTTCGAACTCATCTAGACGCATATCTAGGCCTGCTGTGATGTTCACAAGAACGCCACGCGCACCAGCTAGATCGATATCTTCTAGTAATGGGCTAGAAATTGCCGTTTCAGCGGCCTCTTCAGCACGGTCATCACCTTTTGCGATACCGCTACCCATCATTGCATGACCCATTTCCGACATTACGGTGCGAACATCCGCGAAATCGACGTTAATCATACCAGGGCGAGTAATTAGCTCAGCAATACCTTGTACCGCGTTTTTAAGTACATCATTTGCACTTGCGAAAGCTTCTAGCAGTGTTACGCCGCGGCCAAGTACTTTAAGTAGCTTTTCATTTGGAATCGTAATTAAAGAATCCACATGTTTAGAAAGCTCTTCAATACCTTGCTCAGCAAACGCTAAACGCTTTTTGCCTTCAAAGCTAAACGGTTTAGTTACAACAGCAACCGTTAGTACACCAAGCTCTTTCGCAACTTCAGCAATAACTGGAGCAGCACCTGTACCTGTACCACCGCCCATACCAGCTGCGATAAATACCATATCGGCGCCAGTTAGAACTTCTTTAATTCTTTCTCTATCTTCGAGAGCTGCATCACGACCTACTTGTGGGTTTGCACCAGCGCCCAAACCTTTAGTGATATCACCACCAATTTGGATCACGCTGCTCACGCTTGTTTTACGAAGTGCTTGTGCATCAGTGTTAACACTGATGAATTCTACGCCTTCGATTGATTCACGTACCATGTGCTCAACAGCGTTACCGCCACCGCCACCAACTCCAACGACTTTAATTACTGCATCGTCAGACATTTCCATCATCGGTTCAAACATGTGTTATCTCCGTTTTTTCCTGCAACTCAGGTTAAAACTCTTTTTGTATCCAATTACGCAATTTGCCAAATAAACCAGACATTGAAGGTGCAGAACGCTTAGGTTCGCTGTAATCACCTTCATCACTGATCTGACAATCTCTTGCGTAATGAAGTAAACCAACCGCCGTAGAATGATACGGCTCTTTAACATAGTCAGTTAAGCCACTAACTTCTAATGGCTTACCAACTCGAACTTGATTGCGGAAAACACGTTCCGCACACTCTACCAACCCGTCAATTTGTGCTGCTCCACCAGTGAGAACGACGCCAGCTGCAAGGTGGTGTTTAATACCTTCATCTCGTAGCTGCAATTGAACCGTATCAATAGTTTGGTTAACAAGCCCCATAAGTTCAGTGTAACGTGGTTCAATCACTTCCGACAAAGTTTGTCTTTGCAAACTTCTCGATGGACGACCACCAACACTTGGGACGTTAACAGAATCATCCTTGCTTACGAGTTCACTCAGAGCGCAACCGTGGTTTACTTTTATCTCTTCAGCATCACTTACTGGCGTGCCGAAAGCGAAGGCAATATCACTGGTTACTGCATTTCCTGCGTAGGAAAAGACTTCTGTGTGTCGCAGTGCGCCGCCAGTCCAAATGGAAATATCCATCGTACCAGCACCGATATCAACCACACACACTCCAAGCTCTCTCTCGTCTTCAGTAATTACCGCATTACTTGAGGCAAGTCCTGAAAACACGATGTGCTCTACAGTGAGACCACATCGTTCGACAGCTTTAATAATATTTCTTGCCATATCGCTATGACAAGAAATTAGGTGAACACTGACTTCCATTCGAACACCAGACAAACCAAGAGGGTTCTTAATTCCTTCTTGATAATCAATGGTAAACTCTTGTGGAATTACGTGCAGAATTCTCTGTTCATCACCTATTTTAATTGATTTCGCGGTATGGATCGCTCGATCCATATCGTCTTGAGACACCTCTTCATCAGAGATAGTGCCCATGCCTTTTTCAATTCGGCTTGCGATGTGCTTGCCCGATAGCGAGATAAATACATTGCTGATTTGGCATTCAGCCATCAACTCTGCTTGATCAATAGCTCGCTGAACCGACTTCACTACCGACTCTAGGTCGTTTACACCACCTTTATCCATACCTCTGGATGGGCTTTGCCCTGAACCAATGATATTGATTTGACCATCAGGCAGTATTTCACCAACCAGAGCTGATATGGTCGCAGTGCCTATATCAAGACCAACGATTATGTTGTCATCTGCGGTCTTAGTCATCTGTGCTCTCTTCTAACTCTTGCTCTGGAAACCAGCCTACAGCGGCTCCCGTATCATACCTGAGGTCAATGTAGCTCACTTGATTCGCTTTACTTCCTAATTCGTTATAAAGCGAAATGAAGCGTTCAACACGCTCATCTAAAGAATCTTTACCTAGCTCTAAACGGATACCGTTATCTAGGATTATTTGCCAAGCACGACGCTCATTGAGAACGAGCGAGGTAACCGTCAACCCTAAACTATTAATCAAAGGGGTTATCTGTCGCCACTTTTCTATTACTACTTGGCTGGTGCCGTCAGGGCCATAAAGCTTAACTCTATCGCCCTTCAAAAGGCCGATATCACCATTAAATACCTGACCATTTTCATTCAGCAGCATGTTGCCATTCCAGATTGCTGCCGCTTGATATTCAGTCAAAAATACTTTTATTGTGTCTGGCCACTGTTTACGAATAGAGACAACTGATACCCAAGGCAACGCTTCCAAACTTTCTTGCAATACACCGATATCTTGTGACATGAATGTACCGATATGCTCAATCTCGCTAAATGCATGTTGAACATCACCAGCGGTTACGTAAGTTAAGTCGCCTTGAAGTACTATTTTGGAGAGAGGCAATCGTTGATCGTCCCACATCCAAGTCAGTGTGGTATAGAAAAGAAACCCAATGAATAGCAATACCATGACAAAAAAAGACCCTTCTAGGGCATGTTTCTTGAGCGATGGTAAACTGAATAGGTGGCGGTTTTCGCTAAAAGTACTTTCTACCAAAGCCCGCATTCCCTGTAGTTGGTTCGCAATTCTATTCCCTATCTTCATAATAGAGGTAAAAGTACTTACTTTAACCTATGAATTATACTGAGCAAAATCAAACTATCAAACGTTGATAAGAAGATTTTTGGTCAATTTTAGGTCAATCGCAAGAAGTGAGCGATCAACCACAGTCTGTAAACAGTATTTTGTTACGCGTTCAACATCTTATTTATATCTAATTGTAACGATTCAAGCTGCTTGGCTACACGACCAACATCACCTGCACCCTGCGTCAAAACAAGGTCTCCACCTTGAATTACGTTCGCTAAAACCGATGGCAGAGTATTGATATCAGCCACGAAAATTGGGTCAATCTTACCACGCCCGCGAATAGTTCGGCTCAATGAACGCCCGTCAGCACCAGCAATAGGTTTCTCACCTGCTGAATAAACATCTAATAAGATTAAGACATCAACTTGATCAAGAACATTTGCAAAGTCATCGTACAGATCTCGCGTTCGGCTGTAACGATGAGGTTGAAAAATCATCACAAGACGTTTATCAGTCCAACCACTGCGAGCCGCTTGAATGGTTACATTCACTTCAGTCGGGTGATGGCCATAATCATCGACCAACATTGCCACGCCGTTCCCTGTTTCGTATTCACCAAGGTGATCAAAACGACGACCAGTACCTTCCGTTCCCGCCATCGCTTTTAGGATCGCCTCATCACTGATGTCATCTTCAGTAGCAACCGCAATCGCGGCAGATGCATTCAGTGCGTTGTGGCGCCCTGGAATGTTTAGCGTGATATCTAGGTTAGCCTTACCTTCACGTACCACTGTGAACTTACCTTGCTGACCTTCTTGTACGTAGTTTTCAATACGAATATCGGCGTCTTCTGAGAAACCGTAAGTAATGATTTGACGGCTAACCTGAGGAATAAGCTCACGTACTACAGGATCATCAATACACATCACCGCCTGACCATAGAATGGTAAGTTATGTAAGAAATCAATAAAGGTCTGCTTTAGCGTTTCAAAATCACCGCCGTAGGTGTCCATGTGATCAGCTTCAATATTCGTTACAATACTGACCATTGGTTGCAGGTGTAAAAACGATGCGTCACTTTCATCAGCTTCAGCGATAAGAATACGGCTTGAGCCTAAACGAGCATTAGTACCCGCACTTTTCACCAAGCCACCGTTGACGAAAGTTGGATCTAAACCCGCTTCCGAGTAAATCTGTGTCACTAGCGCTGTGGTCGTTGTTTTACCGTGCGTACCTGCCACAGCAATACCATGACGAAAACGCATCAGCTCAGCCAGCATTTCTGCACGACGAACAATCGGTGTGCGCGCTTCACGAGCGGCAATAATTTCTGGGTTCTCTTCGTTGATAGCGGTTGAAACCACCACCACACTAGCATCAGCAACATTACTTGCTTGGTGACCGATATAAATAGTCGCGCCCTTGCTAATCAAACGCTCAGTCACTAGATTTTGAGCAATATCAGACCCGGTAATTTGGTAGCCTTCATTCAGCAAGACTTCAGCTATCCCGCTCATTCCGGCGCCACCAATGCCAATGAAGTGGATAGATTTAACACGGCGCATCTCTGGCACCATTGCACGGATTTGCGCTAAGTCTTGGGTATGTTCAATCGTCATCAATTCAATCTCATTATTTTGCTAAAGCTTTAATCGCTTCAGCGACGGTCACATCGGCATCAAGCTTAGCTGCTTGACGAGCTTTTGTAGCCATCATTTTTAATTCATTTCTATCAAGCTGAGCGATAGTGCTCGCTAGCTTATCAGCCGTCAACTGAGGCTGCTCAATCATTAACGCGGCGCCACATTCAACTAGGTGATCGGCATTCAGAGCTTGCTGCCTGTCCTTGTGCATAAACGGAACAAAGATAGAACCCACACCCGCTGCTGACACTTCCGAGACGGTTAATGCGCCTGAGCGACACACTAGTAGATCGGCCCACTCATAAGCTTGCGCCACATCATCAATAAATTCTGTCACTTGAACATTATTTACAGAATGTGATTTGTATTGATCCATGACCTGTTGTTGATTATTTTTTCCGGCTTGGTGCATCACAGTAAAACCAGAACCCAACTGAGCCAAGGTCATTGGCAGAGTATCGTTAAGTATTTTAGCCCCTTGGCTACCGCCCATCACCAAGATGCGAATATCGCCATCACGCTCTGCCATGCGTTGCTCTGGTTCAGGAAGACTCACAACATCTTCACGTACTGGGTTACCCACGACTTCTGCTGTAGAGAAAGCGCCAGGGAAAGCTTGGAAGACCTTTTTCGCTATTTTAGAAAGCCATTGGTTGGTTAAACCTGCCACCGCATTTTGTTCATGCAAAACCACCGGAATACCAGACAACCAAGCTGCAATACCGCCAGGCCCACTGACGTATCCGCCCATGCCAAGCACTACATCTGGTTGCCACGCTTTGATGTGCTGTCTTGCTTGAAGTATGGCATTAATAATCTGAAATGGTGCTTTAATTAATTTGCTAATGCCTTGACCACGAAGGCCTTTAACTTTGATGAAGTCTATCTCAATACCATGCTTTGGCACTAAGTCAGCCTCCATTCTGTCCGCCGTACCTAGCCATCGAATTTCCCAACCTTGTTGCTGAAGCTTTTTCGCCACCGCCAACCCAGGAAAAACGTGACCGCCAGTACCACCAGCCATCACTAAGAGTTTTTTATTTTGTTTCATCACGTTAGATTCTTACTCTATTGATTCGTTTTGATTATCTGTTTGTTCTTTTTCTTGCCATCGACATTCGTGATCGATACGTAACAACATGGAAACAGCAACTGACATCACAATGAGACTTGAACCACCATAGCTGATCAACGGCAATGTTAGACCTTTCGTTGGAACGATACCTGAAGCAGCGCCGACGTTAACAAGTGTCTGAAAAGCAAACCAAATGCCAATACCAAAGGCAAGATAGCCGTTGAATAATTGGTCGCTCTCGAAGGCTTTCTTCCCAATTAGGATCGCTTTAAAGACCAAACTAAAAATAAGAATCAGCACTAAAGTCACGCCAACAAAACCCAACTCTTCAGCCAATACAGCAAATACAAAATCGGTATGTGCTTCTGGAAGGTACTCTAACTTCTGAACTGAGTTGCCGAGACCTTGCCCCATCCAATCTCCACGGCCAAACGCCATGAGTGATTGAGTTAACTGGTAACCACTGCCAAACGGGTCATTCCAAGGCTCCCAGAATGAGGTCACACGTCGGACACGGTAAGGTTCAACCACAATCAAACCAACCACAGCGGCAATACCAGCAACCATCAGTGCGATGAACTGTGAGAGCTTAGCCCCCGCAATGAATAACATACCAAACAAGGTCACCAACATTACGACGACCGTCCCCAAATCGGGTTGACCCAGTAGCAACACAGCGAAGGCACCAAACACCATGATGGGCTTAGCAAAACCACCAAAGAAGGTTTTTCTCACCTCATCTTGTTTTCGAACCAAATAACCAGCCATAAAGATAAACAGCGATAATTTAGCGACTTCGGCAGGTTGTAAGTTAAACAGCCCAAGTGGAATCCAACGCGATGCACCGTTAACCGATTTACCGACGGCCAATACCACGATCAGTAGAAAGAATGATAAACCCAGTAGATACGTGCTGTATTGAAACCAGCGCTTCATCGGTATCTGTAGAATCACGCTGGACACGCCTAACGCCAAAACAAGGAAGATGGCGTGACGAAACATAAAGTGAAATGGCTGATCGGTTAAGCGAGCGCTGATAGGAAACGAAGCCGACGTTACCATCACCAACCCCGTTAACATCAATCCAAGAGCAATCCATACCAATTGACGATCGTAAAGTGCCTCTGGTGTGGCACGGTTCAGCCATTGCCAAATGAATTGGTTAATCTCTTTCACTCTTAGCACTAAATGTTAGTCCTTCAACACGTTAAGCATACTCATGAGCAAGTTCAGTGAACGCATCACCTCTCGCCATGAAATTATTAAACTGATCGAAGCTTGCACAAGCAGGAGACAGCATCACCATATCCCCCGGAGCGAGCTGTTTAGAAATGCTCTCGATAATATCGCGCATAGTTTCAAACGTCTTAGCCGATGGGTGCAGAGGCATAAACTGCATCGCATCTTCACCGAAGCAACATAGTTGAACACGCTCTAGTTCTGATAACACAGGTTTAAGCTCACTAAAATCGGCACCTTTCCCCACACCGCCTACCAAGAGATACAAAGTACCTTGACACTCTAAACCAGTAAGAGCCGCTAATGTGCTGGCCACATTGGTCGCTTTTGAGTCATTGACCCACTTGATCGCGCGTTTATCAGCCACCACTTGGCAACGATGAGTTAAGCCATTGTAAGCTTTCAGAGCTTCAAGGCTCTTTCTGTAATCAATACCTACTTGCTTCAATAGTGCTAAAGAGACTAACGCATTCGCCACATTATGACGTCCAACCAATGTTAAATCTTGGGTAGGAATTATCAGTTCATTGTTATCCACTAGCCATTCGATGCCACTACTCGTTGCAACACCAAACTCTTGGTCATCGAGACCAAATGTCACCAACGGCATCGTATGCTCTGGATAAGTCTCTTTGTCTTCGCGGTTTACAATCGCACACTGAGCATGATTAAAAATTCTTAACTTGGCATCACGATAATCGTCCATACCTTGGTAGCGATCCATATGATCTTCTGACAGGTTCAAAAACGCTGCCGCCACTAGGTTTAGGTTCGATGTTGTCTCTAATTGAAAGCTTGATAGCTCAAGGACATATAAATCGGCATCGAGCTCAAGAAGGTCTAAAGCTGGAATACCAATGTTGCCACCAACACCCACGTTAAGACCAGCAGCTTTAGCAAGCACACCAGTTAGATCGGTCACCGTACTCTTGCCATTTGAACCTGTAATTGCCACAACAGGTTTATTCACCGCCCAGCCAAACAACTCGATGTCACCAACAACAGGCGTGCCCGCTTGAACAACATCTTGAATTTCTGGCGTCGCTAAGGCGATACCTGGGTTAGCAACGACCAAGTCAGCTTCCGCTAACCATTGGCTATTCCAACTTCCAGAATGCAGTTTCACCGATTCAGGTAATGATTCTCTGCCCGGCGGTCGCTCACGAGTATCAATCACCTTCACATGAGTATGAGACTGATATTTTACGAGATGTTTAACGACAGAGAGCCCGGTAATACCGAGCCCTACAACCACTACATTTTGAATATTCTGCCAACGTTCCATTTTAAACAAGACGCTCTTAATAGTTTGGAAGAGCCTCTACGAGTTGAGAGGCTCGCTTAGGATTAACGGACTTTCAATGTCGCTAGACCAATCAGTACTAATACCATTGAGATGATCCAAAAACGTACGATTACGCGCGGCTCCGGCCAACCTTTAAGTTCATAATGGTGGTGAATCGGTGCCATTCGGAAAATACGCTGACCACGCAGTTTGTAAGAACCCACTTGTAGAATAACGGACAAGGTTTCCATCACAAAAACACCACCCATAATAACCAGTACCAACTCTTGGCGAACTAACACAGCAATGACACCCAATGCACCACCCAGCGCTAGGGAGCCAACATCACCCATAAATACTTGAGCAGGGTATGTGTTGAACCATAAGAAACCAAGCCCAGCACCCACAATTGCCGTACAAACCACAACCAGTTCAGATGTGTATGGAATGTAGGGAATGTGTAGGTATGCCGCAAAGTTAACGTTACCCGTTGCCCAAGCAATCACAGCAAAGCCAGCCGCCACCATAACCGTAGGCATAATAGCTAAGCCATCTAGACCGTCCGTTAGGTTTACCGCATTACTGGTACCAACAATAACAAAGTACGTCAGTACTATGTACAACAAGCCTAACTGTGGCATCACTTCTTTAAAGAAAGGAACAACCAGTTGTGTTGCCGCGGTATCTTGCCCGTGAGCATACAGAGCAAACGCCACAACCAATGCAATAGCCGACTGCCAAAAATACTTCCAACGAGCAATCAGGCCATCGGTATTCTTGCGAACCACCTTACGATAATCATCAACAAAACCGACCGCACCGTAACCACCAAGTACAACTAATACGGCCCAAACGTAAGGGTTCGAAAGATCAGTCCACATCAATACCGTAATAATGATCGCAGCTAAGATCATCACACCACCCATGGTCGGTGTACCACGTTTGCTAAAGTGAGATTCAGGTCCATCATTACGAACAACTTGACCAATTTGTAGCATTTGCAGACGCTCAATTAAACGAGGTCCCATCCACAACGACAGACACAAAGCAGTCAAAATACTCGCGATTGCACGAAACGATAAGTATTCGAACAAACGGAAAAAAGAAAAGTGTGGCTGTAGTAGCTCTGCAAGCCAAATTATCATGAAAAGTTCTCCTGTAAAGCAGCGGCTATTTTACTCATTCCTGCACTATTTGCGCCTTTTACCAACAAGGTATGTGACGCGTTTTCTGGCAAGCATAAGTGCTGCTCTATGTGCGCGATCATCGCTTGATGCGTGTCAAAGTGAGTACCATGACAGATCTCACTAATCACTTTGGTATCATTACCGTAAGTGAGTACATGCTCAAAAGCGAATGGGGCAGCATATTCACCGACTTGACGGTGAAGTGCAAGGCTTTCATCACCTAATTCAGCCATATTGCCTAAAATTAGCCAACGTTGACCTTTGAAACTTGACAGCAATTTAGCTGCCGCCTTCATTGCTGGCACGCTGGCGTTATAACTGTCATCTATCAGCTTGATATTCTGACTTAATTGTTGAACCTCAACTCGTCCTTTAACCGAGATAAGATTCGCTAAACCATTTTTTACTTCATCCAGCGTGGCACCAAATTGAATACTCAACGCTGCAGCCGCTAACGCATTCGCTACGTTATGCTGGCCGATAATGCCGAGTTCAACAGGCATAGCGCCTTGTGGCGTTTGCATGTCAAAACAAGCTTCACCTAGCTCATTAATGCGAAGATTCTTAGCAAAGTAATCCGCCGTGTTATCGTTTTCTGAAAATGTCAGTACCGTTTTATCTGCAAGTACTTCACGCCAAAAGTCGCCACCGTTACTCTCTAAATTAACAATAGCAGTATCACCGGTAGCAAGCCCCTGAAAGATTTCACCTTTCGCTTGTTTCACACCGTCAATAGAACCAAAGCCTTCTAAATGCGCCGCGGCGACATTGTTCACCAAAGCTACCTGCGGTTTCACCAGTTGTGTGGTGTAGGCTATCTCCCCGATATGGTTAGCGCCTAACTCGATCACGGTATAATTATCGCTTGGCTCACTGCGTAACAAGGTTAGTGGTACACCAATATCATTATTGAAGTTGCCTGCTGTAAACAGCACCTTGCCACGTTGCTGTAGAATACTTGCGACCATTTCTTTAACGGTCGTCTTACCGCAGCTGCCTGTAATCGCCATGGTTGGGACATTACATTGTTCATGAATCCAGGCACTTAGCTGACCTAAAGCCAGTTTAGTGTCTTCAACAACAATTTGAGTAATATTTAGGTCAAGTTTTCGTTCGACTAACAACGCGCTCGCATTTGCCTCCACAGCTTGATGGCAAAAATCATGTGCATCAAAACGTTCACCGACGATAGCGACAAACAGTGCACCTTCTTCGACGGTGCGAGTATCAGTAGAAACGGCATTAATTACGCTATGGTTTGACTTGCCAGCCTCAATCAGCTCACCGCCGACAGCAGAACAAATCTGCTCGAGTGATACATCAATCATTATGAAATACCTAAAAGTTGAAGCGCAGACTCTCGGTCTGAGTAATGTACCGTTTTGTCTTTCAATACTTGGTAATCCTCATGGCCTTTACCAGCCAAAAGAATAATGTCATTGCGACCCGCTTGCTCTAAAGCAAACTTAACCGCTTGATAGCGATCATGCTCGACGAACGCCGATTCTGGTTCATTTAAACCAGCTAGCATGTCTTTAACAATCAAAGCAGGATCTTCGCTGCGAGGATTGTCATCTGAAATAATAATTTTGTCGGCAAACTGCTCTGCCGTTATCGCCATCATTGGGCGCTTACCGGTGTCGCGATCACCACCACAACCGAAGATTGCCCACAGTTGCCCAGAACAATGCACGCGCAATGCTGCTAATGCTTTTTCTAGTGCATCGGGCGTATGAGCGTAATCGACAACCACTTTTGCCTTATTCGGCACTTGGAATAGCTCCATACGACCAATGACAGGTTGAAGCTGAGGCGCAGTGTCGACCAAGGTTTGCTTGTCGATACCCAACGAAAGCAAAGTCGCAAAAGCAACCAGGACATTTGATGCGTTGAACTGACCAATCAGTGGAACAGAAAGCTTCCCTTGTCCCCAACGACCATCGAAAGACAGCTGAATACCGGTTTCTGCATAAGCGACATCAGATGCCCATACCGATTGTTGATAGCCCGTTAACGGCGACAGTGAAACGGCTATCGCATTGGGCAAATCTGACAGCCACGCTTTGCCTACTTCATCATCCACATTGATCACTGCATGCTTGCATTTGTGTTGAGTAAACAGGCTCTTCTTAGCCAATGCGTACTCTTCCATCGTGCCATGGTAATCAAGGTGATCACGACTCAGGTTAGTGAATACACCAACCTCAAAATCCAACGCTTTTACTCGGCCTTGAACCAAACCATGAGAAGAGATTTCCATCGCGGTATAAACGGCATTTTCTTCAGCCAACTCACTCAGCGTGCGCTGTATTTCAATCGCGCTGCCTGTGGTATTAGCGGCTGTTTTTAGATTATCTAAGAAGCCATTACCTGTGGTGCCCATCACCGCAGAGCGTTGACCGACTAGATCTAGCCATTGAGCAGTCAACTGGGTGATGGTGGTTTTGCCATTGGTGCCTGTAACGCCAATCAATTTGGTCGCTTGAGAAGAATAAACTCGGCCAGCCAGTTCAGAGAGAATTGAATTTAGCTCTGAGACATAAACAACAGGAACTGCATTTAACCACTCGACCAAGCCATGAGTTTTATCATCACCCGCTTGTGCTATTACGGCTTTTGCACCTTGCGCGACGGCTTTGTCGATAAAGCGACGACCATCAACGGCATGCCCAACGATGGCAACAAAAATATCACCGTCTTTGATTACACGGCTATCCAACTCCAACTGCTCAACCGTAATCGCATCCAGTTCAGGTGAACTAAAATCCCCCCAAAGAGAAAGTAAAGATGACAGCGTGAGGCTATTACTCATATTGAATCCTGATTGGCTCTATTCTTGAAATTTGTTTTCATCAGCAGGGACATTCAGTATTTGCAGTGCACCCTTCATGATTTCAGAAAAAACGGGAGCGGCTACCGAACCACCGTAGTAAAGATCGCCTTGAGGCTCATTGACCACCACAACCAGTGCAACTCTTGGGTCGCTAACCGGGGCAAAACCTGATGTAACAGCGATATACTCATCACTGTAGCCACCAGCTTCGGCTTTACGAGATGTACCCGTCTTGGCTGCCACTCGGTAACCAGGCACTGCGGCTCTTGTTGCCGTACCGCCTTTTTGGGTTACCCCTTCTAGCATTTGCAGTACCAGTTCAGCGTTTTCGCGCTTGATGATCTGCTTAGAGAAACTCCGATCATTACTCTTAATAATATGAATCGGCTCATACAAGCCTTTATTCGCCAGTGTCGCATAAGCATGCGCTAACTGGAGCGGCGTCACAGATAGGCCGTAACCAAATGATAAGGTGGCAATTTCAAACTTAGACCAACGGCGTCGATTCGGGAAGATACCACTGGTTTCCCCTACTAGGTTTAGACCAGACATTTCACCCAGTCCGACAGAACTATACATCCCAAGCAAAGCTTCTAGTGGCATATCAAGCGCCAATTTTGCTACACCGATGTTACTCGACTTCTTTAAAATCGTTGCTAAATCAGCTTTGCCAACTTTCGATGTATCACGAACACGGCTACCACCAATACGCATGATGCCATTACCAGTATTGATAACCGTATCAGGGTTAGCTGTGCCATTTTCTAGTGCGGCTAAAAGCACGAAAGGTTTCACTGTCGAGCCCGGTTCCATCGCATCGGTTAAGACACGGTTACGCATCTTAAAACTTTGCAGGTCAGCACGGTTATTCGGGTTATACGAAGGAGCATTAACCATCGCCAAAACAGCGCCAGTTTTTACATCCAATAAAATTGCAGAACCCGAAGTCGCTTTATGATCAGCGACCGCCTGCTTAATTTCTCGATAGGCTATTGCTTGTAAACGCTGATCAATGGTGAGCTCTAATTGCTTACCTTGTTCACGCTCCTCTAATGCAATATTCTCTACCACACGGCCATAACGGTCTTTACGTATTGTTCGCTTACCCGCTTCACCAGTGAGCCATTGATCATAGCTGCGCTCTACGCCTTCAAGCCCATGACCATCGATACCCGTCACACCAATCAAGTGCGCACTGATCTCACCCGCAGGGTAATAACGACGAGATTCCGCTTTAAGACCAACGCCGACCAGTTTTAGATCACGGATATACTTAGCCATCGCTGGGCTAACTTGCCTTTGCAGATAAATAAATCGACGGGACTTGTTACTAGAGATTTTATCGATCATCGATTGTCGTTCTAAACCAAGTACATCCGCTAACGCATACCAACGATCGATTTGGGCCATGCCATTTTTATCGAAAATAGTTTTTGGGTCAGCCCATACCGCTTCAACCGGAACACTAACCGCAAGCGGTTCGCCATTGCGGTCTGAGATAATACCGCGAGCAGAAGGAATTGCCTTCACACGTACAGAACGAAGGTCGCCCTGGCGAATCAAGTTATCTGGTTCAATGATTTGGATATAGGCCACACGGGCAACCAATGTCGCAAAGGCAAGGAACACGAAAGCAATAACGACGTTAAAACGCCATTTAATTAGAGTTGGATTAGAATCCTTTTCGCTCTTCACACGCTCTTTCGTTGATTTATTAACAGCTCTCGTGCGTGCTTTTTCCTTTTTAGCGGTCATTTTAGTGTGATCACAACTTCTTTGTCAGAGTCTGGACGTTTCATGTCTAAATCTCTTTTTGCCGATGCTTGAACACGACTATGTTCAGCCAGTGCTGTCTCTTCAAGCATTAAATTACGCCACTCATCATCAAGTTGCTCTCGCTCTACCAATGCCGTGTCTTTTTGCGTGATCGCCTGACGTGACATATGTGTTGTGAGAACGACCCCCATCGCACTCGCAAAGATACAGATAAGAAGCACCAATGGGACCTTGCCCACAGAGATCAAATCAAAAAATATTATCTTGGCTAAATTAGGCTTAGAGGTCTTCATTGACTAAAGTTTTTCTGCAATTCGTAGTACTGAACTACGTGAACGAGTGTTCTCATCCACTTCATCTTTCGATGGTTTAATCGCTTTACCAACAGGCTTAAGGTCGGCACTGCCTAGCGCTTTAATTTGATCTTCTGTCAGTGGTAAACCATGAGGTACTTGAGGGCCTTGACTCTCTTTACGAATAAAGCGTTTCACCATGCGGTCTTCAAGTGAGTGGAAGCTGATCACCGACAATCGACCTTCTGGAGCAAGGATGCTTGCCGCGCCTTTTAGTGCCGTATCAATTTCTTCAAGCTCACTGTTGATGTAAATACGGAATGCTTGGAAAGCCCGGGTGGCTGGGTGCTTTTTCTCTTTGAAGTTTTTTGGCGCTACATCAGAGATAAGCTTAGCCAATTGGCCAGTACGCGTTAACGGTTCGTTCTCTTCGTTCTCTTGATAAGCAATGATGCCTTTCGCGATACGACGAGCGTGTTTATCTTCACCGAATTCACGGATAACCCATGTGATGTCATCAAGATCCGCTTCAACTAACCATTGCGATACCGGAATACCCGTAGTTGGATCCATACGCATGTCCAATGGGCCGTCTTTCATAAAGCTAAACCCACGTTCAGCATCATCCAACTGCGGTGAGGAGACACCTAAATCCAATAAAACACCATCCACTTGACCGACTAAATCATAACGCTCTGCGTATTCAGCAATACCTGAAAATGGGCCATGAATAATCGTAAAACGAGGGTCATCAATCTTTTGTGCTTCAGCAATCGCTTGTGGATCGCGATCGATACTAAAGAGTCGCCCATTCTCGCCCAGTTTAGACAGGATTGTACGGCTATGACCACCACGTCCAAAGGTACCATCAATGTAGGTACCGTCAGGTTTTATCGCAAGTCCGTCAATAGATTCGTTAAGCAATACTGAAATATGTTTGAATGCTTCTGTCATAGTCTTCTCAGTGAGTGGATTGAGCCATTAGTTCGGCAATAATTGGTTCTATTAACGTTTTAGTGTACTGATTTCACACTGTATCTCCACCATATTGTGTACAGGCTTTGGAATTTTTGCCCCAAATTTATATCAGGATGAAAGATTTTAAGGAAATCTAAATCATTTACGTCAATATAAAGCAAAAAACCCATCACTACCGTTAAGTAATGATGGGTTCTTTATATAGGTGGAGTTGACACATACGCCGGGTTCTGTTCCGCTTGCGCGGCGGTAACCATTCGTCTAGGCCTGCAATCGCTCACAGGCTCAAGCAATCTACCCGCCCCCAAACACGAGCAATGCTATGTGAGGGCCTATTTGATCTTGCTCCGGGTGGAGTTTACCTTGCTACGAACTGTTGCCAGTCGCACGGTGCGCTCTTACCGCACCCTTTCAGCCTTACCTGTGCCTCTTCCGAAGAAATGAGGCCATCGGCGGTCTTCTCTCTGCTGCACTTGTCGTGGGCTCGCGCCCCCCAGACGTTATCTGGCACCCTGCTCTATGGAGCCCGGACGTTCCTCCCCTTTACCAGTCTCCCGAAGGACTTCAACATCAGTTTCCCGAAGGACCTCAATGTCAGTCTCCCGAAGGACATCAATAAAGCAGCGATTACCCGTTCAACTCCGAGGGCGGATTGTATAGAGATTAATGTGCAGTGTCTAGCGAGATCACAAATATGCTGCAAACCGTTAAGCAAGTGCACAAATTCCACACAATTTAGGCACAAAAAAAGGAGCGACGGTATTCCCCTCACTCCTCAGAAGCTTTTCAATACAAGTTAGCGACTCTGTAAAGCGCGCTCTAGTTGTCTAGATGCTCTAAGCCCCATTTGTATAAAGCGTTCTTTTTCAGGTTATAGATCTCGGCCGTCATAGCCGCTGCTTTTTTAAGGGGCAGTTCTTTGGTTAGAATTCCCAACGTGCGAGTTGCTTCATCAGGCAGCTCTGTGGTTGCTGCTTCACGGTGACCATGAATCAGTAGCACCATTTCACCGCGCTTACGGTTCGAATCTTCTTCAATCCACTCAATCAGCTCACCGAGTGGCAGACCTTGAATCGTTTCAAAGGTCTTAGTCAACTCACGCGCCAACACAACCTCACGGTCAGGCCCTAGAATCTCTAGCATGTCTTGCAGAGAGTCGGAAATACGATGCGGTGATTCATAGAAGATACACGTGCGCTCTGCCTTGGCAATTTCTAAGAATTTGTCTTTACGGCCTTTGCTCTTTGGTGGCAAGAAGCCTTCAAAACTGAAACGATCAGACGGCAAACCAGAAGCACTGAGCGCCGTAATCACAGCACAAGCACCAGGAAGTGGCACAACTCTCACACCCGCTTGACGACATTGCGATACAAGATGGTAACCTGGGTCACTGATTAAAGGGGTTCCCGCATCAGAGACTAATGCGATAGACTGACCTTCTAATAACTTTTCAACTAGAACTTGCGCTTTGGTTTGTTCATTATGATCATGTAGAGCAAACGTTCTGGTCGGTATATTGAAGTGAGCGAGAAGCTTACCCGTGTGACGTGTGTCTTCGGCTGCAATAACATCGACACTTGATAAAATTTCAATTGCTCTTTGAGTGATATCTCCCAAATTTCCGATGGGGGTTGGCACAATATAGAGAGTTGGGCTCTCTGTGAGCAAGGTTTTGTTATCTGTCATTTGTTTACCATCACTTCAACGATTAATATAGATACAAATTGATACGGAATTTAAAGAACTCATGGCAACGATGAACCATAAGAGACTCAGTGTACCACGCTTACTCACTCCAATTGCATTAGCAATTACATTGGCGGCTTGTTCTTCAGGTCCTCAAGCACCAACGCGTGTTGATATCACACTCGATCCCGCGCAATCAACTGAAAGTTACATGATCCAGGCGGATAGTAGCAAAGGTAGTCTACAAAACGACTGGTTAATCATGGCGCTTAAAGCTTCTGTGCAAGCAGGAAAAACCGATCAAGCGACTCTGCTTATCAAACGCTTAGCGAGACAAGAGCTGAGTGAAGTCCAGCAAGCCGAATGGCAACTAGCTCGAGCGCAGCTGTTGGTTAATAACTCGCAACCAGGTCAAGCCTATAAACAACTGAACTTTCAGCCTTGGTGGAAGCTTCCCGACGAGCAATGGAAAGATTATCACGAGCTACGCGCGAATCTTTTAGAGATGAAAAGCGAATATTTCGAATCGGCTCGTGAGCTAGTCCTTTACTCTGAATACGCTGACAGCGACGACGAAAGCCAACAGCAAACCGCTGACCGTATTTGGCAAAACCTGAATAGCTACTCTCAATACGAGATTCTTGAACTCAAAACGTCGCCAACAGAAGACGTTCTTGCTGGTTGGTTACAACTGTCTATTTATACTAAAACACTGAATGCTAACCTTCCTGAACTACAGAAAACACTGTCTGATTGGTTGGCAGAGAACCCGCGTCATCCTGCCGCAACCTACACACCCCAAGCAATCAATGACATTGTCGCTTTAGAGATCAGTAAACCAACCAGTACCGCGCTATTACTACCATTAACGGGTAAGTATGGTAAGCAAGCACAACTCGTCCGTGATGGCTTCATTTTCGCTATGATGAATGACAAAGAGCGTGAAAAAGACGCAACGCTAACGGTGTTGGACACCAACGCCCAAAGCATCGCTGAAATAAAAGCAACGTTGGAAGAAAACAACGTAGATTTTATTGTTGGCCCGCTCATTAAGAACAACATTGTCAAGCTTCAAGAAACACAACAAGATCATGAAAATGCAATTCCAGCACTTGCGCTAAACATCCCAACTCAACTAGAACCGCATAGCAATATTTGCTATCTCGCCTTGTCGCCAGAGCAAGAAGTCGCTCAAGCCGCGAAACACCTTTTTTCTCAAGGCTATAAGTACCCGCTAATCCTAGCTCCGAAAGGGCGCCTAGGTGACAGAGTTGAGCAAGCGTTTAAGAAAGAGTGGAAAAAATACAGTAACAACGATGTCGCCATGAGCTTTTTCTCTGACAAACGCCAATTACAACGCAATGTGAATCAGGTATTCGGATTACAAGAAAGCCAGCAGCGTATCGCTCAAATGGATGGACTACTGAACCTAGACCTAGAAACCGAGCCTCGCAGTCGTCGCGATATAGATTCCGTCTACATTGTGGCTAAAAACTCAGAACTCACGCTAATCAAACCTTTCATCGAGGTTGCAATTAATCCTGATGCAGACCAACCCGCATTGTTCTCAAACTCACGTAGTAATAGCGGTGATAGGCAGTATGAAGATCTAACAGGTGTTTTTTACAGCGACATTCCTCTGTTAGTTGACAACAAAAACGAACTGAACAAAGAGCTAAATGACCTATGGCCAGCCAACTCAAACGGCCAAAAGCGTCTACAAGCGCTAGGGATGGATGCTTACTACCTGATGGGTGCACTGCCATTGATGAAAGCCGTTCAGGGGCACAGTATTCCTGGTGAAACCGGTGTATTGACCATCGATAACAACTGCGTTGTACAACGTGAAATCAGTTGGGCAGAACATGGGGCTTTTTAGCCGAAAATGTTTAACTAAACCAACAATCACCCACAAACAAGTGGGTGATAAATACGAGGCTATGGCAAAATCTTATCTGATAAACCACGGTTTATCGTTAGTTCAAGAAAACTTCATAGCAAAATGTGGTGAGATTGATCTTATAATGCGCCATAACAACACGGTTGTGTTTGCTGAGGTAAAATACCGCAAGCAGACCCGCTACGGACATGCCGCTGAAATGGTAACAGCCAAAAAGTCACAGAAGCTGCTCAAAACAGCTAATATCTGGCTGATGAAGCAAGGCCTGTCGGTGCACTCTACAGATTTCAGGTTTGATATCGTTGCCATTGAAGGGCCGAATGACAATATCAACTGGATTCAAAACGCGATTACCCAAGGATAAACATGCTAGACAGCATTAAAGAAAGTTTTACAGAAAGTATTCAAATCCAAATTGCGGCAGCAGAAGCTCTGCCAGACGCAATCACGCATGCCGCTCAAGCCATGGTTGCGACCTTGCTGAACGGGAACAAAATTCTTTGTTGTGGTAATGGTGGTTCGGCGTCGAATGCTCAGCAATTTGTATCGTGCTTGCTCAATCGCTTTGAAACCGAGCGCCCTAGCCTTCCAGCGATGGCACTAATGGCAGACAACACTACGCTAACAGCTGTGGCCAACGACTACCACTATGAAGAGATCTTCTCTAAGCAGGTACGCGCGTTTGGTCAAACCGGTGATATTTTACTGGCAATCTCGACCAGCGGTAACAGCAAGAACATCATTAAGGCAATGGAAGCGGCGGTTACTCGTGACATGACAATCATCGCCTTTACGGGAAAAGATGGTGGCGAGATGGCTGGCCTGCTTGGTGAACACGATGTCGAGATTCGTATCCCTTCACACCGTACCGCGCGCATTCATGAAGTACACATGGTGACACTACACTGCCTATGTGACCTAATCGATCAAGTACTCTTCCCAGCTCACGAAGAGTGATATACGGAGCATCACAATGAAATCATTAACCTCTATGAAGCTATTTAAGCTGATTAGTGTTTCGCTACTTACACTATCCCTATCTGGTTGTGCTGGCCTTTTCATTGCTGGTGCAGCAACCACTGCGAACTTAGTCACTGATACTCGAACAACCAAAGAGATTTGGAACGACAACAATATCGAATTTGAAGTAGCAGCTATTACCAATAAACAACCCTACCGTGGCAATGTTCGCATCACCGCGAGCTCTTACCGAGGTTCAGTGGTATTGATGGGACAAGCGACCACAGACGCTGAGCGTCGTGCTTTTGAAAACCAAGCCAAAGATGTAGCTGGTGTAGAGAGCATCCACAATCAGGTTCGCGTTAAGCAGCCATTGTCTATCAGTGCCATCAGTAACGACAGTTGGATTACCACTAAGGTGAAATCAGCGTTGTTAGCTAAATCAGAGCTAAACGGTATAAAAGTGAAGGTAATTACTGAAGATTCAGAAGTATTTCTGCTTGGATTGGTTTCTCGAGAGCATGCAGATATCGCGACAGAAGTCGCACGCAATATCTCAGGGGTAAAACAGGTAATACGCGCCTTTGAATATGGTGACGAAGAAGCTTCTGTTAATTAACTAGCTCATATGCTCAATATTGGAAGACATTAGTGTTAGAACGTCGCTAAGCTAAAACAGTCAAATTTATTGGCGACAGAATCAGAAAGCAAAAAAAAGAAAAGCAGCGACGAGTCGCTGCTTTTTTATTTGGTCGCTATTTTAACTAACGCTATTTGATAACACGAAGGCTTGGACGGCCTTTCGCTGGGCGAGGTGGCTCAGAATCTGAGTCAGGCTCTTCAGCATCGACGTCTGCCGTTGCTACGCTCAAAGATGGTCCTTTTTCTGCCTCTTCAAAAGGAGCTTCTTCAATCCCTTCTTCAAACGTTTCCATGTAGGCCTCTTCAGGTTCAAACATGGTACCAGCACCATTCTCACGAGCATAAATTGCTTGTACTGCGTAAAGTGGCACAATCACAGAGTGTGGACGACCGCTAAAGCGAGCACTAAATGTCACAGCTTCGTTACCCAGTTCGAGTTGTCCAATCGCACGAGGCGCAATGTTCAGAATGATCTGACCATCTTGAACAAACTCTTCTGGAACTCGTACACCCGGCAAGGTTGCTTCAACAACAAGGTGTGGAGTCAGTTCGTTATCAACCAGCCAGTCGTAAAATGCACGAAGCATATATGGTCGGCGTGGTGTCATATTTGAAATATCCATAACGCTAGCGAACCAGTCGCATCTCACGCTCAGCTTCAGTTAAAGAAGCTAGGAATGAGTCACGTTCAAAGACGCGGTTCATGTACACTTTAAGCTCTTTAGAACCAGGGCCAATCAGTTCGATACCAAGCTCGGGTAAACGCCATAGTAGCGGAGCTAGGTAACAATCAATTAAGCTAAACTCTTCGCTCATGAAATACTCATATTCAGCAAAGATAGGAGCAAGAGTCAGTAAGTCGTTGCGCAGTTTAACGCGAGCTGCTTCAGATTCTTCAGCATTGCCTTTAACTACCTTCTCTGCAACTGAATACCAGTTACGCTCAATTCGGTACATCATTAGACGGCTATTACCACGAGCAACCGGGTATACAGGCATCAATGGCGGATGAGGAAAACGCTCATCAAGATATTCCATAATGATCTTTGAGTCATATAGAGCAAGCTCACGATCAATAAGAGTAGGTACTGATTTGTACGGGTTCAATTCAACAAGCTCTGCTGGGAGATTTTTCTCATCAACCAACTCAACTTCAACACTTACGCCTTTTTCAGCAAGAACAATGCGCACCTGATGGCTATACATATCAGAGGCACTTGAGAAAAGAGTCATCACAGAACGTTTATTGGCAGCTACAGCCATGGAGCCCTCCAGTACACTTTAAATAAAAACAATGGAGGCCTAAAGCCTCCATTGAACATTAACATAATTTGGAAATTAGCGAGGCATTATAGCACAATTAGTGCACATCACGCCAATACTCTTTCTTCAGCAGAATCACGATGATAGTGAAGATTACTAAGAAGGCCATTACCCACCAACCCATAGCGTGACGCTCAAGTTGAACAGGGTCACCCGAGTAAACCAAGAAGTTAACAAGGTCACGAACCGCTTCGTCGTATTCACCAGTACTGAGTTCGCCAGAGCCGTCAGTTTCAGTACCAACAACCACTGTTACCTCTTCGCCATCGACCATATGAGTATCGTAGATTGGCGTTGGAATACCTTGCAGCTCTTCAAGAACATGCGGCATACCAACACTTGGGAAAACAATGTTGTTCACACCAAATGGACGAGACGGATCTTCATAGAAAGTACGAAGGTACGTGTATAGCCAATCAGCACCACGCACACGAGCCACTAAGGTTAGGTCAGGTGGCGGAGCACCAAACCAACTTGCCGCTTGTTCTGATGGCATAGCGTTAATCATTAAGCTACCGACTTTCGCTTCCGGATCGAAAATCAAGTTTTCCTTCATTAGATCGACAGGGATCTCTAAATCATTCGCAACACGCTCATAGCGTTGGTACTGCGTTGAGTGACAAGCGAAACAGTAATTCATAAACAGCTTAGCGCCGTTTTGCAATGAAGCTTTGTCAGTTAAATCATTGTTCGCTTTGTCTAATGGTACGTTTGCACCCGCTGCCATCGCCAGTGACGGCAACATAGCAAATAAAATTACAATCCACTTTTTCATTTGAATGTCACCCTTTCTGGTAATGGTTTCGTCACTTCATTTTTACTGTAGAACCACAGTAGAACGAAGAACATGAAGTAACCTAAGCTAAATATTTGAGCCAGCAGCGTATACGTTGGCGTTGCTGGAAGCGCACCAAGTATACCAAGGGCAATAAAGCTTATTGTGAATTGGATGATATTAATTAAATGCAGTTTGCTACGGTAACGGTAAGAACGCACTTTACAACGGTCAAACCATGGCAGTAGGAATAGCACCACAATAGATGCGCCCATTGCTAAGACACCTATCAGCTTATCAGGAACAGCACGAAGTACAGCATAGAACGGTGTGAAGTACCAAACTGGAGCAATATGCTCTGGTGTTTTCAGTGGGTTTGCAGCTTCAAAGTTAGGCGGCTCAAGGAAGTATCCACCCATCTCTGGGTTAAAGAACAATACATAACAGAACAAGAATAAGAAACCAGCAACACCAACCATATCTTTCACAGTCCCGTATGGGTGGAAAGGAATAGAATCGATGATGTCGTATTTCTTCGTATAATCCTTGTGGAATGGGAACTGAGTTTTATAGTCGTCGCCCATTGTACCTTTAGGAAGCTTAGTTTCGATACCGTCAGGGTTATTCGAACCCACTTCGTGCAGCGCTAATACGTGAAGTACGATAAGCAGCAATAGTACGATTGGTAGAGCGATAACGTGCAGTGCGAAGAAACGGTTCAGCGTTGCACCAGAGATGATGTAGTCACCACGGATCCACAGCGTTAGGTCATCACCAATAACAGGGATTGCACCAAATAGAGATATGATTACCTGAGCACCCCAGTAAGACATTTGACCCCATGGTAGTAAGTAACCCATGAAAGCTTCAGCCATAAGTACTAAGAAGATCAACATACCGAAGATCCAAAGTAACTCACGAGGTTTTTGGTAAGAACCGTAGATTAGACCACGGAACATATGCAGGTAGATAACGACGAAGAATGCCGAAGCGCCCGTCGAGTGCATGTAACGTAGTAACCAACCGTATTCCACATCACGCATGATGTATTCAACAGATGCAAATGCGCCATCGCCAGATGGTACGTAGTTCATTGTTAGCCAAATACCGGTAAGGATTTGGTTAACCAGTACCAACATTGCTAAAGAACCAAAAAGGTACCAAAAGTTAAAGTTCTTAGGCATTGGGTATTCAGATAAGTGCTTTTTATAAGCATTCATCGCGGGTAGACGTTTCTCTACCCAATCAAGAAGTCCTTGCATTATGCGTCTCCCTCGTCCACACCGATCATGATCTTAGTGTCACTCAAATACATATGCTTTGGCACCACAAGGTTCAACGGTGCCGGTACACCTTGGAATACTCGACCTGCCATATCAAACTTTGAACCATGACAAGGACAAAAGAAACCAGACTTAACACCCTGAACTTGCTCTGCGAAAGAATCAGGCAAATAAGTAGGAGAACAACCTAAGTGTGTACAGAAACCAACAGCAACGAAGAATTCCGGCTTAATCGAACGGAACTCGTTCTGTGCGTATTCTGGTTGTTGTTCAGTTTCAGATTGAGGGTCACGAAGTTGACCACCGATCGATTTTAGGTTCTCAAGTACCGATTCAGCTCGGCGTACAACCCATACAGGCTTACCTTGCCACTCGACACGAACCATTTGTCCCGGTTCTAACTTACTGACTTCCACTTCCACCGGTGCACCTGCAGCTTTCGCCTTGGCACTCGGGTTCCATGATTTTATAAAAGGCACGGCTACAGCAGCTGCTCCTAAACCACCAACAACGGCTGTTGTTGCGGTTAAGAAACGCCTGCGACCGTTATTTAAAGGCGCGTTGCTCATCCAAACATTCTCCCATTTGCTCTTTATGGATTGAAATCATTCCGATTAAAGAGCATGGCTAACAAAATATGTATTTAGTTCTATTTATTGACGGCAAATGATAAATAAAACCCTACTTTTTGACAAGATAAAGCTACCTTTTTGTAACAATCATGAGGCAAAGCGCACATTGGGTTACAAAAGCTTTCAAAATATAAGAATTTGGAAATAAAACGAGGGTTGGAAAGCATTTAGAGGAGGGTATAAAAACAAAAAGCTCGGCATATAGCCGAGCTTTGAACCACAATTCCAGTAATAAAACTGAGAGCGTGTACTTTTTCGTAAAGAAAAATTAACGCTTAGAGAATTGAGGTTTACGACGTGCTTTACGTAGACCAACTTTCTTACGTTCAACGCAACGAGCGTCACGCGTAACATAGCCAGCTGCACGTAGAGCAGGACGTAGAGTTTCATCGTACTCCATAAGAGCGCGAGTGATACCGTGGCGGATTGCGCCAGCTTGACCAGAAATACCACCACCAGAAACGGTGATGTAAAGGTCAAGTTTCTCAGTTAGTTCAACTAGCTCAAGAGGTTGTTTAACAACCATACGAGAAGTTGGACGACCGAAGTAAACATCAAGGCTACGCTTGTTGATTACGATCTCACCAGAGCCTGGTTTGATGAAAACACGAGCTGCTGAGCTTTTGCGACGACCAGTGCCGTAGTATTGATTCTCTGCCATTGTCTTAATCCCCTTAGATGTCTAGTACTTGTGGCTGTTGAGCAACATGGTTGTGCTCAGCACCAGCGTATACTTTTAGCTTACGGTACATTGCGCGGCCTAGAGGACCACGTGGTAACATACCTTTAACAGCTAGTTCGATAACCATCTCTGGCTTCTTGTCGATCAGCTTTTCGAAAGTGATAGACTTAAGACCACCTGGGAACTCAGAGTGACGGTAGTAAACCTTACCCTTAGCTTTGTTACCAGTTACAGCAACTTTCTCAGCGTTAACAACGATGATGTAATCACCTGTGTCTACGTGAGGAGTGTATTCTGCTTTATGCTTACCACGAAGGCGAGAAGCGATTTCACTTGCTAGACGGCCAAGAGTTTTGCCTTCAGCGTCTACAACATACCAGTCGCGTTTTACAGTTTCTGGTTTAGCAACGAAAGTTTTCATGCTAATAATTACCTATTTAAAAAATTTACACTTAAGGAATACTCGCGTATTCCCACTGTCTAAGAGTTACCATTCATCACCCCTTCGAGTGTTGGAAAACTCTTGGCATAACGTGATTTTACTCATCGCTAGAGGCCCGCAGTAACGGTAGGTCGCAGGATTATAGAGAAGAGCGAAGAAAAAATCACCTCTTTTTGAACAAAATCACGATTTTTTTAATTCTATTTCTTATTCGAGATAATCAGAGCTAACTTAAGTGTTCTTTTGCCAAATATTCATGGCTCTGCATTTCGATTAAACGAGACTGACAACGTTTAAATTCAAACTCTAGCTGGCCATGGGTATACAATTTTTCTAGCTCAACTTCCGCTGAAATAATCAATTTCACGTTGCGCTCATAGAACTCATCCACTAACGCAATAAAGCGTCTTGCTGCATCATCTGAAGTTGCGCCCATTTGCACAACATCCGCCAACAGAACGGTATGATAAACCCGAGATAGCTCTATATAGTCATTTTGGCTACGCGCCGACTGACAAAGCTGAGCGAAAGTGCCGTGTAAAACGCCATCACTCACTTTAATGACATCCAGCTGACGGTGATTAACCTCAATCTGTGTGAACTTTTCTTTATCGTCACCAACTAACTGGGCGTAATATTTTTCGAGATTGATATTCGCTTGGCTATCCAGCGGGTAATGATAAATCTCAGCCTGCTCTAAAGTACGTAGACGATAATCAATGCCACTATCGACATTAAGGATATGACAGTTGTCTTGAATAAGCTTAATGGCCGGTAAGAAACGCGCTCGCTGTAACCCATTGCGATACAGATCCGCAGGTGGAATATTAGAGGTCGCCACCAAGATAACGTTTCGAGCGAATAACTCTTGGAACAAGGTGCCTAGGATCATCGCATCGGTGATGTCTGAAACGAAGAATTCGTCGAAACAGACAATATCCGCTTCTTGCTTAAACTTATCCGCAACTAAAGGCAATGGATCACTGACATTCCCGAGCGCTTTTAACTCGTCATGTACGCGATACATAAAACGGTGGAAGTGGACTCGCATTTTTTTAGTGGTTGGTAGTGCGTCGTAAAACGTATCCATTAGATAAGTTTTCCCACGCCCGACACCGCCCCAAAAATAGAGACCTTTAGGTGGCTGTGATAATTCTGTTTTTTTGCCCAGTAATTTCTGAAATCGAGTCAGTTGAGGAATGGGCGTATTCATGTAATCTTGGAATTGATGAAAAAGTTCATCTAAAGATTTAACAGCTTGCTCTTGTGCTGGATCTCTTTGAAATCCATGTTCTTTTATATCTTGTTCGTATTTTTTAACGGGATTCATGACGATATTTCCACAATGAAAGCGACATCAGACAGCGAAGAAAAATGCACCTAAACAGTATGAGAGACCATGACATGCGGCGAATAAATCAGCATCAAACTGCTAGGTAGCGCACACGCATTTCTCTTTATACTGCGGCTTTCTCATAGTACCATGGAGCAGTATCACGTGTAACCAAGCAGTAATAAACATGTTAAAAAACAATAATAAGGAGCTGTTATGTCTTGGATGTATGCCGTTGCCGGTTTACTAGTAGGAGTTATTTTAGGAGTCGCTATTTCTCGTTTTATGACACCTGAATACAAAAAACAAAAGAACGTACAGAAAGAATTAGATAGCGCAAAGTTTGCCCTTGAACAGCAACGACAAGAGCTTGCAGATCACTTTGCGAAATCAGCAGAAATGTTAGATACCTTAGGTAAGGACTACACGAAACTGTATCAACACATGGAGAAAACAAGCTCAGAGCTAATCCCAAACATGCCCGAGCAAGACAACCCGTTTGTAAAAACAGCTGCTGCCCATTCAGATAAGCCGCAAGAGAAATCGACATCTAAAAAGGAAACGCTTGAAGAGCAACCTAAAGATTACGCCAATGGTGCAACGGGTTTATTTAAAGAACAAAAGAAAGAAATCATTGATACTCCAGATGTTGTCACAGCAAAAGCATCGTAAACATTTAACAATTCAGTGAACTTTACAAAGGTTTTTGAGTCATAACTTTCACTCAGGTCACTTGAAACTTCTCATACTTATACCAAATATGAGAGATGTAAGACCTTAACTAGAGAGGAGTTTATGATGAAAAAACCTTTGCTTGCTTTATCAGTACTGACCTTAAGCTTAAGTTCAATCATCACCCCAATTCAAGCGACAGCTGCACTTCCCCTAAATGTCGGTAATGAACAGTTACCGAGTTTGGCCCCTATGCTTGAACAAGTTACCCCCGCTGTAGTGAGTATTGCCGTCAAAGGCAAACAGGTACAACGTCAGCGAATTCCTGAACAATTTCAATTCTTTTTTGGTCCAGAACAAACACGAGAGCGGCCGTTCCGTGGGTTAGGTTCTGGTGTCATCATTGATGCCAAGAAAGGCCATATCGTGACCAATTACCATGTAATTAATGGTGCCGACGATATCAAAGTAAAACTTCATGATGGCCGAGAGTACGATGCCGAGCTCATCGGTGGCGACCAGATGTCTGATATCGCATTACTCAAATTGGAAAAAGCCAAGAATCTCACCCAAATAACAGTCGCAGACTCAGACAAGTTGAGAGTCGGTGACTTTAGTGTGGCGATCGGTAACCCATTTGGACTTGGGCAAACGGTGACATCCGGTATTGTTTCTGCACTAGGTCGTAGCGGTCTAAACCTAGAAAACTTTGAAAACTTCATCCAAACGGATGCCGCGATAAACAGTGGTAATTCTGGTGGTGCACTGGTGAATCTTAACGGTGAACTGATTGGTATTAACACCGCCATCCTTGGTCCGAATGGAGGTAATGTCGGTATCGGTTTTGCTATTCCATCCAATATGATGAAAAACCTGACAGAACAGATTCTCAATTTCGGTGAAGTAAAACGCGGCATGCTTGGTGTTCAAGGCGGAGAAATCACCTCTGAGTTAGCAGAGGCGCTGGGATATGAATCCAGTAAAGGTGCTTTTGTCAGCCAAATTGTCCCCGATAGCGCCGCAGACAAAGCAGGTCTCGAAGCGGGCGACATTATTGTTTCTATCAATGGCAAGCGTATTGATACCTTTAGTGAGCTAAGAGCTAAGGTGGCAACCTTAGGTGCAGGCAAACAGATTGAGCTTGGTGTGGTTCGTGACGGAAAGCGTAAGAGCTTTGACGTAACTCTTGGTGAATCGACCAATAGTAAAACACAAGCAGAAAAGCTTCATGAAGGACTTGCCGGTGCCGAGCTTACTAACACAACCGAAAGTGACTCAGTAACGGGCGTTAAAATATCGAGTGTAGCTCAGGGCTCACCAGCAGAAGCGTACCAACTGATCAAAGGCGACATCATCATTGGCGTAAACCGTCAACCAATTAAGAATCTTGCTGAATTTAGAGCACTCCTTGAGAAACAACCAGGCATATTGGCGCTTAACATCCAGCGAGGCGATAGGACTATTTACCTCGTTATTCGATAGCTATACGTCAACGTAATAACAGGGAGGCTCAGTAAGTTTGCTTTAAACTTACTCAGTCTCCCTTTTCTTTAGATGAATCAAAATGCTATGCTTCATTAGGACGTGTTGACCTTGCGAGCTAATTTTGACAGCGAAAGACCGACACGCCCTAGTAATCAAGTCAGTCATCCATTTACGGATGCTTCATACCTTACTTGTTGAAGAGGGAAACATGCTGTCCTTTCTATTTCGTTCTATTTCCCTTGGACTCGTTTCAGCGGTGCTTATTCTTCTCGTATTTCCAAGCTTAAGGCCAGCGATTGTTTCAGATGTGACAAGCCCTAAAGTCGATAATATTACCTCGCTTCAGATTTCGTTTAACCAAGCTGTACGCCGTGCAGCACCTGCGGTGGTAAATATTTATAGCCGTAAGTACGCAGAAAGCGATCGCAGTAAGCTGCTCACTCAAGGTTTGGGTTCTGGGGTTATTGTCAGCGAAAAAGGTTACATCATTACCAACTTCCACGTTGTTGCTCAGGCTGACCAAATTGTAGTCGCACTTCAAGATGGACGCGTAGCCGCCGCGCAACTTGTCGGCTCAGACAAGCGTACCGATATCGCGATACTTAGAGTCAGCGGTGATAACCTACCGGTGATTCCACTTAACCCCAATTACAAAGCCAATGTCGGGGATGTAGTACTGGCTATCGGCAATCCGTACAACCTAGGTCAAACGACAACCTTTGGTATCATCTCGGCAACAGGCCGATCGTCAATCAGTGCAGACGGTCACCAAGCCTTTATTCAAACCGATGCGGCAATTAACGAAGGTAACTCAGGCGGGGCATTGGTGAACTCACAAGGTGAACTAGTCGGCATTAATACAGCTTCGTTCCAACAAGCCACCGATATGGAAACCTACGGAATCTCTTTTGCGATCCCCTATCCACTTGCCAATAAAATCATGGAGAAGATCATCGCTGATGGTCGTGTCATTCGTGGTTATATCGGCATCGATGGGCAAGACATCAATTCAGTCACATCGCGTTTGCTTGGAACTAAGAACATTGGCGGGATTGTTGTTTTAGGCATAGATCCGAACGGCCCAGCGGCCGATGCGGGGTTTGAAGCACAAGATATTATTGTCAGTATCAATAATACTCAAGTTAATGGCCGTCAGAGTGTTATGGACATCGTGACTGATCTGCGACCGGGCACAGTCATCGATGTCGGCGTATTACGACAAGGTGAAAGCAAGACACTTAAGGTCACCATAGCCGAAGACACGCGCCTGTAAATCAAGTATCCACTTAACCGCTATCTACACGGTTTGTCTTATCTATACAGTTTGTTTTATCTACACGGCTTAACAAGCTAGAACACATAGACAAAAAACCCAGCTTTCAAGCTGGGTTTTCTTTTATCAATCATGACATCACGCGACTCTTTTTTCTATGACTCGCTGGGTCATCGATATCGACGCGAGTCACTCGCTGTAATCCTCTCGGCAATAAGCCACCACGACGACCACGCTCACCTCGGAAGTTTTCAAGATCCGCTGGTTTTAAGCCAAGCTTACGTTTACCCGCGTAGATTGTCAGCGTTGCATTCTCTGGGATAGCCATCAAATGCGACACAAACTCTTCACGTTCTTTTGCTTTCGCAGAAGGAATGTTGATGATCTTGTTACCCTTACCTTTAGTCAGTTGAGGTAGGTCTTTAATCGGGAACAGCAACATACGCCCTTGGTTCGTAATCGCTAAGATCTGGTTACTGTCCAAGTCAGCAATCGGACTTGGCATCATCACTTCAGAAGCTTGTGGCAAGTTCACCAACGCTTTACCGCTCTTGTTCTTAGAAAGCAAATCGCCCCCCTTACAAACAAAACCGTATCCGGCATCTGAACCGACTAACCAGAGCTGATCATCCTCACCCATCACTACTTGACGGATAGAGGTACCAGGGCTAACGTTCAAGCGACCGGTAATAGGCTCACCTTGGCTCCGCGCCGACGGTAGCGAGTGTGATTCAAGGGAGTAACTTCGACCGTCACTACCCAAGAACACCGCTTGTTGGTTACTCTTACCCTTAGCACTTGCTAAGAATTTGTCACCAGACTTATAGTTTAAGCCTTCAGCATCAACCTCATGCCCTTTAGCATGACGAATCCAGCCTTTCTCAGAAAGCACAACCGTGATCGGTTCACTCGGAACTAAATCACGTTCTGTGAGTGCTTTGGCTTCAGCACGCTCAATCAATGGTGAGCGACGGTCATCGCCATACTTTTCAGCATCCGCTTGAATTTCTTTCTTGATCAGCGTGTTTAAACGACGCTCAGAGCCCAATAGCTTTTCAAGCTTATCACGCTCTGCTTCTAGCTCTTCTTGCTCAGCACGAATCTTAAACTCTTCTAACTTGGCTAAGTTACGAAGTTTTATATCTAAGATAGCATTCGCTTGTGTTTCTGTAATATTGAAGCGGCTCATCAATACAGGACATGGTTCGTCTTCTGTACGGATGATCTCAATCACTTCATCAATATTCAGGTAAGCCACCAGCAAACCTTCTAAGATGTGCAAACGTGCCAGTACTTTATCTAAACGGTACTGCAAACGACGACGAACCGTTGTACGACGGAATTCAATCCACTCTTTTAGAATTTGAACCAGACCTTTAACTTGAGGGCGACTGTCTAAACCAATCATGTTTAAGTTAACGCGGAAGTTTTTCTCTAGGTCCGTCGAAGCAAACAGGTGACTCATCAACTGATCACAATCGATACGATTCGAGCGTGGAACCACAACGATACGCGTTGGGTTCTCGTGATCCGACTCATCACGCAGATCGTCAACCATTGGTAGCTTTTTAGCGCGCATCTGGTTAGCGATTTGCTCAAGTAGCTTAGCACCTGACACTTGATGAGGCAGAGCGGTGATAACAATATCAGAGCCTTCTTTGTGCCAAACAGCGCGCATCTTGATACTGCCACGGCCAGTACGGTAGATCTTTTCAATATCCGATTTCGGCGAGATGATCTCTGCTTCCGTTGGATAGTCAGGACCTTGCACGCTTTCCATAATGTCCGATAGCTCAGATTTAGGGCTATCGATCAACTTAATGGTTGCCTCGGCAATTTCACGCACGTTATGCGGTGGAATATCCGTCGCCATACCAACCGCAATACCAGTGATACCGTTCAGTAGGATATGGGGCAGACGAGCTGGCAGCATTTGTGGCTCTTTCATCGTGCCATCAAAGTTTGGTTGCCATTCAACCGTACCTTGACCTAGTTCACTCAGCAAAACTTCAGCAAACTTAGACAGTTTCGCTTCGGTATAACGCATTGCGGCAAATGATTTCGGATCATCCGGAGCACCCCAGTTACCTTGACCGTCTACCAATGGGTAGCGGTAAGAGAACGGCTGTGCCATCAATACCATCGCTTCGTAACAAGCAGAGTCACCGTGTGGGTGATACTTACCTAGTACATCACCAACGGTACGTGCCGATTTCTTATATTTCGATGCGGCCGATAGACCAAGTTCAGACATCGCGTAGATAATACGGCGTTGAACGGGCTTCAAGCCATCGCCGATATAAGGCAATGCACGATCCATGATCACGTACATTGAGTAGTTTAAGTAAGCGTCTTCGGTGAACTTGCGCATAGGCAATTGTTCAACGCCATCAAATGTAATTTCGTTAGACATCCATTATACCTCGGCCATATCACCGTTAGTTTGTAGCCATGTACGGCGATCATCTGCACGTTTCTTACCAAGCAGCATGTCCATCATCTCATTGGTCGCTTCGCTGTCATCAATCGTTAATTGAACAAGGCGACGAGTATTTGGATCCATGGTGGTTTCGCGCAACTGAAGTGGATTCATTTCACCCAGACCTTTGAATCGTTGCACGTTAATTTTGGCTTTCTTCTGCGATAGTCGCTCAAGCACACCATCTTTCTCTGCATCATCGAGTGCGTAGAACACTTCTTTACCGCAATCGATACGATACAGAGGAGGCATTGCCACATAGATGTGCCCTTCTTCAACCAAAGCCGGGAAATGGCGAGTAAACAGTGCACAGAGCAATGTCGCGATATGAAGACCATCCGAGTCTGCATCGGCAAGGATACAGATTTTACCGTAACGCAGGCCTGACAAATCATCGTTATCAGGGTCGATACCCAAAGCAACCGAGATGTCGTGTACTTCTTGTGAAGCCAATACTTGGTCAGCAGATACTTCCCATGTATTTAAGATCTTACCGCGAAGTGGCATCACTGCTTGGAACTCACGGTCACGCGCTTGTTTCGCAGAGCCACCCGCCGAGTCCCCTTCCACGAAGAAGATCTCAGTGCGGCTTAAATCTTGAACCGAACAGTCAGTTAGCTTACCCGGTAGTGCTGGGCCTGATGCGATTTTCTTACGCACAACCTTTTTGCTCGCGCGCATACGTCGGTGAGCGTTAGCAATACAAGCTTCAGCCAGTTGCTCTGCCAGTTGCGGTTTCTCATTCAACCAAAGGCTGAAGGCATCTTTTACAACACCAGAAACAAACGCTGCGGTTTGACGAGAAGATAAACGCTCTTTTGTTTGACCAGCAAACTGCGGATCTTGCATCTTCACCGACAGTACGTATGAACAACGATCGAAGATATCGTCACCGGTTAGCTTCACGCCACGAGGCAGAAGATTACGGAATTCACAGAACTCACGCATGGCATCAAGCAGACCTTGGCGAAGACCGTTTACGTGTGTGCCCCCTTGTTTGGTCGGTACTAAGTTCACGTAACTCTCGGTGATCATTTCACCGCCTTCTGGCTGCCAGATGATCGCCCAATTCGCCATTTCCGTTTCAGCAACAAACTCACCGACATACGGATCTTCAGGCAGTAAAGTGTAACCTTTCACGCCCTCTGCAAGGTAATCTTTTAAACCATCTTCATAGAACCATTTGTGTTCTTCACCACCCACTTTGTCGACAAAGGTGATTTCTAAACCAGGGCAAAGTACTGCTTTCGCTCGTAGGTTGTTGATAAGGCGAAGTGTCGAAAACTTATGGCTATCGAAGTATTTTGGATCAGGCCAGAAATGTACGGATGTACCACTGTTACGATTGCCGCAAGTACCTGTTACGGTCAGTTCTGTTACAGCATGACCCCCTTCAAGTGCGATCTCGTGAACCTGGCCTTCTCGGCGCACTGTCACTTCAACGCGTTTTGAAAGTGCGTTTACAACCGAGATACCGACACCGTGTAAACCACCAGAAAACTTGTAGTTATTGTTTGAGAATTTACCGCCGGAGTGGAGCTTAGTTAGGATCAACTCAACACCAGAAATCCCTTTTTCAGGGTGAATATCAACGGGCATACCACGGCCGTCATCAGTAACTTCTAGCGATTGGTCTGCATGAAGCACAACTTTAATTTTCTTAGCGTGTCCCGCTAGTGCTTCATCGACCGAGTTATCAATGACTTCTTGGGCAAGGTGGTTCGGCCTTTCTGTCTCGGTATACATTCCCGGGCGGTGTCGCACAGGATCGAGACCTTCAAGTACCTCGAGGTCTTTTGCATTATATTGTTCAGTCATAATACGGAGTTTACTCAAAAAGTTTGCGTCAGTTCACTGGCTCTAGTTTCACTAAAGCAGAATCATTACTATGAACCGTCATAGTAGAGCGAACGAGCGAAGTATTGGGGAATATAGTCTGGAAGCTGAGTAATGATGTCAAGCTAGTTCAAAAACTAAGACATCAAACTATGATATTTCACCATTGATAGATGAAATAACAGGCAAACAAGAGAGAATCGATCAACCAGTAAAGCAGATTATAGCTTTAGAAAGGTGATGATTTGTTGTGGGTAACGCTCAAAGTCAACAAAGCTATGATCCCCACCTTCTTCTACTGTTTGTGTTGCACCTTGGTACTTCTCTACCGCTTGTCGGTAATCCAGAACTTCGTCTTCCGTTTGTTGAAGTAACCAGAAGTCACTCGGTTTTTCGAGAGCCTGAACCTCTAACGCCTTCAATTCCTCGATATGTTTTGCTTCCAGTACATATCGTTCATTTGTGTAAGGATTTACTTGCTCACCCAAATAATCAGCAAGAAGCTCATAAGGTCTCACCGCAGGGTTAACAACCACCGCTTTAAAACCATAGTGACTATTAAGCCATGTTGAAAGGTAGCCCCCCAACGAACTGCCGACTAATGCTATCTGGTATTGATCTTTATACTGTTCCACCAACTGCTGCAAATGAAGTGCTGCTTGCTGAGGGAAACTCGGCAGCTGAGGCGTAATCACCTTAATATCAGCACGATGCTCTGCACAGTAGTCAGCCATCACTGTCGCCTTGTGAGAACGTGATGAGCTGTTGAAACCGTGAATATAGAGAAGCAGCGGTGGCTTAGCAGTTTGCTGATTAGAATCAGACATTAATAGCCTCCTACATCGTTCTTCACTGGCATCAATAACCAGCCGCATCAAAATCAGGTAAGAATTGTCCATGAGGTAAACGGCGAACTTGCGTGCTTACCGTGCCATCTTGATGTAATTCAATCTCTCTCCAGCCTGGAGACAAGGTATCCACCGCAAAGTCATTCGAGTTGGGTTTAAATTGCACACAAGTCGACGGGGTTGCCATGACTTGTACACCATGATGATCTCGATTCATGTCTTGATGAACGTGTCCACAAAGTACGGCTTTTACATTGGTATGCTGTTGGACCACACCCCAAAATTGCTCTGCATCTTTCAGGTTATGTTGATCCAGCCATGCACTGCCAACCAAGAGCGGGTGGTGGTGTAAAAGAACCAAAGTATTACGCTCAGGGAATTCCGACAATTTTTGCTCTAGCAGATCAAGTTGCTGATCGCTGAGGCGGCCGTGCGGCACACCAACCACTTGTGAGTCCAGCATAACCATCTGCCAGTTATCGCCTAGCAAGACATGCTCAACACACTGTATTTGTGGTGATGGTAAAACACTGCCCATATTAGGCTTGAAGTCATGGTTTCCTGGCAGCCAATAACATGGCTTTTCCAAAGGCTGAATTCCTGACTCGAATTTCTGGTACGATTCAGCACTGTGATCTTGAGAGATATCACCGGTTGCCAGAATCGCTTGATAGTCAAAGCCTTGACTAACAATGCCATCGACTACAGCACGAAAGCTATCTTGAGTGTTGATGCTTAATAAGCTGCCATTGCTCGGCGCAAACAAATGCGTGTCCGTTAGCTGAACAAGCTTAATACTGCTCTCATCAAATTTTGAAGTGTGTGATAATTCCAAAATAACAAATCCAGATACGTTACTGTTTAGACTTTAAAGTGTTCTTTAAATAGGCTCAATTAAAAAGCAATTGGGGCTCGGCTGATACCGGTTTTTAAACAAAACGTTAACCATTCCCCAAGAAATTTATTCAATTGAAACTTCTCATCCTTTTGCAGAAGCTTAGCGTTGGGGTAGTCATACTTCGCTTTGACTCGTGAAAAGTCCCCACTAGCGCACACTTCTGCAACTCGAGCGTCGTGATATAGCCTGACAGACATTTTTGGCAAAGGAAACACTGGCATCGCGTCACTCTGACATATGTCTATTAATGTGGTGTATTTTGTGACCTCATTCACTGTCAACTGATAAACCATATTAACGGCTTGATAGCAGCGAACATCGCCAACCTCATGCCCAACCGGTAACAGAGCGTTGAGTTTGGCGTAGTTCGTCTCATAAACTCGCATCAACTCAGCAAGATCAACATGATACGGTTTTTTGACCGCTATATTTGGCATGACGTTAATCTACCCACTCTGATTGTAATTCTTGGTGGTTCAATTGCAGCCACTGTAGCGCAATGATCGTGGCTCCATTTTCAAAAACACCGTCTTTTACTAACTGATAAGCGGCCTCGCGACTCATCACTTGTACACGAATGTCTTCACCTTCGTAATCCAACCCGTGTACCCCTTTTGCTGTGGTTGCATCAACACAGCCAACAAAAACATCGAGCTTTTCTGAGCAGCCACCAGATGAAGGGTAATACGAAGTAATAGGTAGTACAGATCCGACTTCAACTCCCGCCTCTTCCATCGCTTCTCGACGAGCAACGTCTTGCGGAGGCTCATCCGTATCAATAATTCCAGCAACAATTTCGTATTGCCATGGGTTCTCATGCTCTAAAGCGCCAACGCGAATCTGCTCAACGATCACGACTTCATCGCGCACAGGATCATAAGGTAACAAAGCGGCAGCATGACCACGCTCAAACATCTCACGTTCTATTGGTTGGCTCCAGCCTCCCTCAAACAGTCTATGTTTAAATGTATATTTAACCATTTTGAAAAAACCACGAAACAGCGTCTCTTTTGAGACTATTTCCACATCTTGCGGAGTAAACTCATGTCGTTGCTTGTCATACTGTTGCATTTGGTACCTCGCTAAGTGATCTTTACAGTTTACTCATTGTCCGAGTTAACTACCAAGGATAAGGTTCAACTTTTTGTATAAAATTTATAATTAAAGTTAAGTTTTAAAAAATAAATATTGCACAAGTGGACAGTTAACTGTAAAAAGTGCAAAGTTTCGAGTAAATCACCACCAAACTGGGTTAAACTCTTTTAAAGAAAATTCTATGAAAGGCAGGAATGGGAAAATGAAAAAACTGCTTCCACTATTTATCAGTGCAGCAATTGGCAGCCTGAGTTCGTCAGCTTTCGCTGATACGCTAGCTGAAGTTTACGACCAAGCAAAACAGAACGATCCACAACTTCTTCGTTCAGCAGCGCAGCGCGATGCCGCTTTTGAAGCAGTAACGTCAAGCCGTAGTGATTTGTTACCACAAATTAATCTAACAGCAAACTACGACATTAACCGTGGTGATAGAGATATCTCTGGTACAGGTAGCTCAAGTATTGATAACAACACTTGGGGAGCAGCGATCGGCTTCACTCAAGAGCTTTACCAACGTTCTTCATGGATCACGCTAGATACAGCAGAAAAAACGGCTCGTCAATTTGATTCAGCTTACGCGGCTGAACAACAAGCTTTGATTCTTCGTGTTTCGACAGCATACTTCGAAGTACTTCGAGCTCAAGATAACCTAGAGTTTGTTCGTGCAGAAAAAGCAGCGGTTGCTCGTCAACTAGAACAAACTAAGCAGCGTTTTGAAGTGGGGCTTTCAGCAATTACCGATGTACATGATGCGCAAGCTCAATACGATGGTGTTTTAGCTGATGAAGTGCTTGCAGAAAACGACTTAACGAATAGTTACGAAGGTCTACGTGAGATTACAGGTCAAGAACACGCTAACCTAAGCATCCTAGATACGGATCGCTTCTCAGCAAGCAAATCTTCTGAGTCTGCAGTGGCACTTGTAGAACAAGCGGAACAAAAGAACCTTAGCCTACTCGCTGCACGTATCTCTCAAGACGTAGCAAAAGATAACATTTCTCTAGCAAGCTCAGGTCACTTACCAAGCTTAACGTTAGATGGTAGCTACTCCCTGTCAGATCAATCAAACAGCTCTCAAAATTATGATCAAGACAACCTAAACCTAGGCTTAAACTTAGTTGTGCCTCTATACACGGGTGGTAACACAACTTCTTTGACTAAACAGGCTGAATACAACTACGTTGCAGCAAGTGAAGACCTAGAAGCAACTTACCGTAGCGTTGTAAAAGACGTACGTGCATTCAACAACAACATCAGTGCTTCAATTGGTGCTCTACGCGCTTACGAACAATCTGTGGTTTCTGCTCAGTCTGCTCTAGAAGCAACAGAAGCCGGTTTTGACGTTGGTACTCGTACTATCGTTGACGTACTGGATTCGACTCGTCGTCTATACGATGCGAACAAAAACCTTTCAGATGCTCGTTACAATTACATCCTAAGTGTACTTCAGCTTCGCCAAGCAGTTGGTACGCTAAGCGAACAAGACATTGTTGATGTAAATGCCGGTCTAAAAGTAGCAAGTAAGTAATTCTTAATAAGTTACCGTTACAAAAATGCCGCTCATTGAGCGGCATTTTTATTATCTATTAAAAACTATAGCTTAGAAGCGAAAAGACAGAACGTTAGCCTCGACCACCTTTGATCGCTTTGATGATTTCAGTCGTAGAACAACCATCTTCAAAGTTAAGCACTTTCACTTCACCACCAGCCGCAATCACTTCAGCACCACCCGCGATCTCTTCAGGTTTGTAATCGCCACCTTTCACTAGAATGCTTGGCAGTACCTCAGAAATCAAACGTTGCGGTGTATCTTCAGAAAACGGAACCACCCAATCAACTGCGCCTAAGCCAGCCAATACCGCCATACGACGATCGGTGGGATTGACAGGGCGACCTGGCCCTTTTAAGCGTTTCACTGACTCATCAGTATTCACTGCAACGATCAAACGATCGCCCAATTCAGCAGCATGGTTCATGTAAGAAACATGGCCGGCATGCAGAATATCAAAGCAACCATTGGTCATAACCACTTTCTCGCCTTTCGCACGAGCACGTTTCACCGCTTCAACCAATGCAGCTTCAGAAATCACACCGTAGTCTGTATCTTGGCTACCGTGAATCGCTTCCGCTAACTCAATCGTAGACAGCGTCGATGTACCTAGCTTACCAACAACCACTCCAGCTGCCGCATTCGCTAGTGCACACGCTTCATCCAGTGGTTTGCCCGCAGCAACGGAAGCCGCCAATACCGAGATAACGGTATCGCCAGCACCCGTCACGTCATACACTTCTTTCGCTTGAGTCGGCAAGTGGAATGGTGCCTGACCTTTACGCAGCAGTGTCATACCGTGCTCACTACGAGTCACCAACAAGGCTTCAAAGTCATACTTCTCAATCAAGGCTATACCCTTCTCGATGAGATCTTCTTCTGACTTAACCTTTCCTGCCACCAGCTCGAATTCTGCCATATTTGGCGTAAGCAGAGTCGCACCACGGTAGCGTTCTAAATCGGCACCTTTGGGATCGATAAAAACCGGAACGTTCGCAGCACGTGCTTTTTGAATAAAGCTCTGCACATGCTCCAAAGCGCCTTTTGCGTAGTCAGATAGGATTACCGAACGTACATTAGGAAGTGCTTGTTCCATGCGAGACAAAATAAGTTCAGGATCCGTGTTCTCAAATTTCTCTTCAAAATCAAGACGAATCAACTGCTGACCACGGCTCATCACGCGCAGTTTGGTAATCGTTGGGTAATCTTTCAACTCAACAAAATCACACTTAACCTTTAAAGCCGCCAAGGTATCTTTTAACACCTCGGCTGGTTCATCTTTACCCGTTAAGCCAACAACATGAGCATGGCCACCAAGAGAAGCAATATTCATTGCAACGTTGGCAGCACCACCTGGACGCTCTTCGTTATTTTCTACTTTTACAACAGGGACAGGTGCTTCTGGTGAAATACGGCCTGTTGGGCCATACCAGTAACGATCAAGCATGACGTCACCGACAATAAGAACACCTGATTGGCTGTAGTCAGGTAGAATTGGTTTCATTGTTGAACTCCAAAAATCGAATCTGGCTAGAGTCTAGCACACCGATTACAGTGGCTAAAACATATAAAAATCAGTAAAGCCTATCTCGATAGGCACTGCGAAAGATAAGCAAAAGACAACTTATACTTCCATCCATTGCTTCCAAGCTTGAACCACATGTTCTCTTTCCATTTCGAACTTATCAATCGCTACGTCTGCATCCAGATTAAGTAAGTTTCGATGATGAATTTCATCACGCAACGTCGTATAGGCATTGGTCAATGCCATACCTTGTTGCTCGTCCATAATCCCTTGCGACAGCAAACTTTCAAAGATTCTCACATTGTCGCACCAGCGAGTAAGTTTCGGCTTTTCATTACTGTATCGCAGCACTAAGTATTGCGCTAAAAACTCAACATCAGTAATCCCACCCGCATCTTGCTTAAGCATGAAACGACCGGCTTTTTTTCCACCTAGATGACCACGCATTTTTTCACGCATATCAACAACCGACTTTTTTAAAGTGGCTTCGTCACGTGGAAGACACAACACCTCATGACGCGTTTTATTGAACGCTGTAGCCAACCGTTCATCTCCGAAAATCATACGGGCGCGAGTCAAAGCTTGATGCTCCCAGGTCCAAGCGTCTTTGTGTTGGTACTCATCAAAGGCATCGGTTGGGCTAACCATTAGACCAGAGGCACCCGAAGGACGCAGACGAGTATCCACTTCGTATAAAATCCCAGAAGCGGTTCTGGTTGAGAAAATATGAATAATACGCTGTGCCAACCTGAGGTAAAACTGACGTCCATCGATCTCTTTCTTACCATCAGTATAGATATCGACAGGGCAGTCGTGCATGAATACGATATCGAGATCGGAATTATAGCCAAGTTCCCAGCCTCCCACCTTGCCATAGCCAATAACCGCAAACCCACGACCTTCGCGGTCTTTCAGATGAGTAGGTTCACCAAACTTCGCTGACACCTGTAACCAAGCTTGATTGACACCCGCCTCAACAATCGCTTCAGCTAAATACGTCAAGTGATCACTCACTTTCATCACCGGAAGTACGCCTGCAATATCAGCGGCGGCGATTCGGAGAATACAAGTCTGTTTAAATTGACGTAGACCTTCCATCTGCTGCTCCATATCATCTTCAGGAATACGAGCAAGATAATCACGCAACTCTGTTTTGTAGGACTCTAATGGCACAGGATGATAGAGCTGTTGAGGGTCGATAAGTTCATCTAAAAGAATAGGGTAACGACCAAGTTGTTCCGAGATCATCGGGCTGGCAGTACACAATCGAACTAACTGAGTCAATGCAGCAGGGTGTTCATCTAATAGCTCGAGATAAGTGGTACGCGTGACTATTTTGTGCAATAGATGCAATACCCGAGACAAACCAAACTCTGCATACTTATTGGTATACAGAGCTTGAAAGACTTTAGGCATTAAACGATTTAAGACCTCCCTCCCACGTGGACCAAGGGTTTTCTTAGCAAGGTCAGCTTTAAACTGAATGATCGTTTTCGCCGCTTCTGGCGGGCTAACTACTGCGATGTCGTGTTCTAATACATGCTCAATCACATCAGGTTTATGAGCCATATCCCACAACTCATTGAAATAACTCGCGACGGGGTTCGCATCCTCTTCTTCCATCCCAATAAGATCTTCAAATACGGTATGTACATTCGCCATATGTGCACGAGTTGCAGTAATCAAGCTATCCCAATCAGGAAATTGCATCGCAACAGCAAGCTGCAGTTGTTCGTGCTCACTATCTGGTAAGGTTTGAGTTTGCTTGTCAGCCATGGCTTGTAATAGGTTTTCAAGTCGACGCAAGAACATATAAGCATTGCGTAAATGGTCAACTTCTTCGGCCTCTAATAACTGGAGAGATTCAATAGCACTTAACGTTTTCAACAAGCCTCGACTACGAAGACTCGGTTCGCGACCACCACGAATTAACTGAAAGACCTGAGCAATGAACTCAACTTCACGAATACCACCAGAACCAAGTTTAATATTGTTTGATAAACCACGACGGCGTACTTCACTGCTGATCATCGACTTCATGCGGCGAAGCGACTGAATCGCACTAAAGTCAATATAGCGACGGAACACAAATGGCCGCAACATCTGGCGTAATTCTTGGTATTCGGGGTACATTTCACTCCCCATCACTCGCGACTTAACCATCGCATAACGTTCCCAATCACGGCCTTGTTCCTGATAATAATCCTCAAGAGCGGCATAGCTCATCACCAATGGGCCACTCTCACCAAACGGGCGCAAACGCATGTCAACTCGATAACAGAATCCATCAAAGGTTTGCTGATCAAGCGCCTTGATAATACGCTGACCTAAACGAGTAAAAAACTGCGCATTGGCGATACTACGTCTTGCGCCTTGCGTTTCACCATTTTCAGGATAAGTAAAAATCAGGTCGATATCAGAAGAGAAGTTGAGCTCACCGCCACCTAGCTTGCCCATACCAATGATCAGCATCGGCTGTGCTTCACCTTGTTCGTTGCAAGGCGTCCCCCATTCCTTACAGCAAATATCGTACTGCCATTGATAGGTTTCGAAGATCATCGCCTCAGCCAACATCGATAAATGATTTAAGCTCTGCTCTAGCTCCCAAGAGCCCATGAAGTCACGCCAGGCGATATAAGTCATTTCTCGATTACGGAATTGACGCAACACATGCTGACCACTCATTTCATCAGCACAACCAGACAGCAATTCGGCCAATCGCTCACGATAACCTTCAGCTCGCTCTTCACATGCCAACATGGTCGGCAAGGTGTTAGATAAAATCGCATCACGTTGTAAGCTATCACCAATAAAACAGCTCAAACCTAATGCATACTTAAGGTCGTCAATCAATGGCTCGGGCCAATGACTAATGGCTTCACTTTGATGTTCTAACAATTGCTCAAAAGCAGACTGCGAATGAGTGACGAGTTGAGAAGGCAATAGCATGTTTCTTCCTTGTGTTAGCTGCGCGCTGAACAGTCAGTTCTGCTCTTAAGTAAATAGTATTAATAACTAAAGATAAGTTATACCAAAGTTACGCCAATAAAAAACGCCCACATGAGTAATGTGGGCGTTTTATCGGTGAACTTATCGAGTAAGGCCTTTGCCTCTAAGCCTAATTCTTAGAGACAAAGATTAGGCTTTAAAGGTTAAACCTTAAACAGCTTGATCTTACCGTCGAGCTCTTGCGCGTTGCTTTCCATAAGCTGGGAAGTCTCAAGAAGCTCGCCAACCACCACTACAGATGCTTCAACAAGTTCACGAACATTGGTCAGGTTAACGCTCATCTCTTCAGCAACACTGCTTTGTTGGCCCGCAGCGGTTGCGATCTGGAAGTTCATATCATTGATTTGGTTGACTTGGCTGACGATACCATCAAGCTCAGAGCCTGCATTCGTCACTAGGTCAACGCCTTCGGCCGCCTCCACAACACTTTTCTCCATGAGCTCAACCGCGGAGTTAGCACTGCTTTGTAGGTGGCTGATCATGTCTTGGATTTCTACTGTCGCTTGCTGAGTTCGCTGTGCAAGATTACGAACCTCATCGGCAACGACTGCAAAACCGCGACCCGCTTCACCAGCACGCGCCGCTTCAATCGCTGCGTTTAACGCCAGTAAGTTGGTTTGTTCTGAAATACCTTGGATAGTACCAACCACGCTGCCGATTGAATCAACGCGCTCTTCAACTTGGTTTACCGCCGCTGCTGATGCTGCGATGTCGGAAGACAGTTCACTCATCTTAGAAACCGATCCCTGAACGAACTTCTGACCAGTAAGAGCTTGACCTGATGCCTGCTCTGTTAGAGAAGAGGCACTTTGTGCATGTTCGGCTACGGTTTGTACCGTTGACGTCATCTCACTCATTGCTGTCGCAAGCTGATCGATCTCATTGAACTCTTCTTGAGCCGAATCTTTGGTTTCCGACATACTGATGGTCATCACTTCTGTCAAAGCAAATAACTCATTAGAAGAGGCTACCTGAGTTTTGATCATGTCGTTCAATTGAACTCGCGTTTTTTCGAGTTCGCGTGCCACATCGCCGTATTCATCCTTACAATCCATATGAATTGGCACTGACAAATTCTTGTCTGCCATCGTTTTGATTGCATCATTCAGGTATTGTGTTTGACGGAGCATCACGCGAGCCGCTGCTAATAGAAGAACCACAAATACGATGATCATTAAGGCGGTTTGCCAAGCGACTTGAACGAGGTAAGTTTCATAATGCTGCTGGGCAACTTGGGTATTGTTTGTTGCGGCAAGCAATGAATCGTAAAACGTACTGGCGTCCCATAACTGCTTTGAAATGATCAAAATCGTGCTGAATACCATCAGCATGATCATTTTCGGAACGAGACGAACGTCAGAGATTACCCTTTCCCACGGCTTGAATGACACTTTAGTCATTGTCAGTTCTCCATTAACTCTTATATATTGATGGCTTCTATATCCGCGAGATGGCTATGTCAGTCAAAATTCGCAATTTATTTTGAGCCTCGTATGAATGTTAAATAGTATCAAAGACACAACCAAGCCGATGAGCTTATTATCACTGATTCTCTCTTTCTTAGCGTTATTTGTGATCTCAAGCTTATTGTTTGCACCTATTGATAAAGAATCGAAACAAGTCCTTATCGGCCTCGATTTTATAATCTGTAGTGTTTTTCTTTTTCAGCTCACAATAGACCTATTCAGATCACAAAACAAAACCGAATTCTTAAAAGTTCATTGGATCGACTTTTTGGCGAGCATCCCAATGATCGAACCGCTTCGTTTCGCTCGTATATTTCAGATATTGCGTGTCATCTTGGTATTACGCTCCAGTAAGCGCATTTTCAGAGAACTATTTCGCAACCGCAGAGAGACCACACTCGCTTCAATCATTCTGTTATTGGTAATTTTGCTTACTATCGGCGCCGGTACCATTCTTTTGTTAGAACACAAAGATCCTAACGCGAACATTACTACCGGCTATGATGCGCTGTGGTGGGCTTTCGTAACGATCAGTACCGTAGGGTACGGCGATCACTTTCCGGTGACCAATTCAGGAAAATTGGTGGCTTCTCTAGTTATCGTTTGTGGGGTAGGTGTTTTTGGTATGATTTCAGGTTTGATAACCTCACTCATTACTTCTCCAACCGATTTACAAAATCAGCAATTGGAGAATAAAGAACGTAAGCTGGATATGATTGTAGAGCAGCAACAATTGATACTCGAACGACTAGAAAGGCTTGAGCAACAAACAAAAAAATAGGACCGAAGCCCTATTTTATCATTCATATTGGTGTGGGATTTAGTCTTGCCAGTACGGCTCAACCTCTACACTGATTTGGCGCGTCTGCTCCATTGCATGCAAGATGGAAACTTCTTGGCGAGCTAACCAACGTTCCAGCTGAACTTTCTCATCGCCTTCCAACTTTTCAGTCAGCGGCTCTAGCGTTCTTAGCATCAGCAAATCATCAATCCCTTGTACCATGTCGGCCCACGGTAAGCGGAAACTGTTACGTTCATCATCGTCGTATAAGCTCGCAAAACCGACACCAGTATATAGACTGCGCATCAAACGGTATTGCTGGTCAATATACGCTTGGCTGGTCATCACTCGTTCTGGTGGAAAAACCTCCATGAGATCGGCCCATGTACGATCAAGCTGTTGCACCGAAAACCATTCAATGCCACGAGCCATTTGCTCACGAGCTTTATCGTCTAAAAATGGCTGCCAACCACGAGATAAAATCCAACGGCTTAGGTCTAATAATAGCCCTGTGTAGCGAGAAGAGCTCAGTAAGGTAAGTAGCTCTTCGCGGTCTGGAAGTTGCTCTTGCATCTCTTTCAGCTCAGTCACTAAAAACTTACGGGCATCTAACTTACGCAGGACATGGCCTTTATCTTCCAGCAAATCTTCAAAGTGGTCATAGGTTTTTAGCCAGTCGAGTTCTTGCTCAAGCCACTTAAGCTCTTGGCGTAAAATAGCACTTGCACGTCTTGGTACAATACCGCCATAAATGGTGAAGGTTTGACGAATAAAACTCAGCGAATGACTGATCTCATGCAGTGCTTCTATTGATTGGCGTTCTGTGAAAATCTGCTCATGGTAATGCCAATGAGCGAGAGCATGCTCTAACGATTGAATAAAACACGATTCAACGGTGTCAGTTTTGTCGGTATCAACTAAGGTTAAAGGAGTCACTTCATCTCCTTGATAACCTTGAGCAAGACGATACCCTTTGGCTGCCTTACTGAGGTTACCGAGGCGCATGCCACCATGCTCAGAGAATTGACGAGATAGAGTAAACAGAGCGTCCGTTTGACCTGATTTAAGTTCTAACTCAACTTCACAAATAGGCTCTTGCAGTTCACCAGACTCAACAAAGCCTTGGTCAAACGCAACCTCAACCTGGCTACCATCAGGCATGCCAATCAACCATTGTTCACGAGTGAAGTTAGTAGAGAAAAGAGGCGTAAGCTCAGCTTGCAGCGTGTCGATATCTTTCCCCTCTGGCCAAATGTCCTCAGGGTGCAAAGATAACTTAGGTTCGTTATTGTCGTGTTCGGCATTGTATTCAGGCCTTTGATGCAAGCCAGCAACGACACGTCCTGCAGTCTTTACGGTTTGTACAAATACGTCATCAAAGCGTCGAATGCGCAAGCCGATATCGTGCTTACGTAACCAGTTGTCAGGGGTGTCAAAGTAGATGTTACCTAGCTCACGACAACTGTGCTGAAGTACTTTAGTTTCAGAAATTTTATTGCGTAAAGTCTCTGAAAAATCAGGCGAAACAAAAAACTTCAGTTCTATCTCGGTTTCCATAGTTATACCTTTCTGTGAAGATAGGGACAGGATATTGCCAATTTGAACACTCGGCAAGTCAGAAATATCGCCCTTATGATGATCTAAAACAGTTTTAATGAGAGATTGATTAGGTTAACATGCGCGACTTTGTAGCCATCGCTTAACATTTCACCGTGAATATGGTGTATGTTGTTTTAAGGTTATTATTTATTAGGTTGGATGACCATGCCAGTAAATACAATTATGGGGTTATTTGCAAAGTCCCCAATTAAACCTTTGCAGCGTCACGTGGTATGCGTGAACGAATGTTGTTCTCACCTGATTAATTTCTTTGAAGTATCTTCAAAAGGTGATTGGGAAAAAGCATCAGAAATTCGAGCTCAAATTTCTCACCTTGAGAAAGAAGCTGACGTACTAAAACGTGAAATTCGCCTGAAACTTCCTCGCGGTTTGTTTATGCCAGTTGATCGCACCGATATGTTGGAGCTATTAACTCAACAAGACAAACTTGCAAACCTAGCGAAAGACATTGCTGGCCGTGTATATGGTCGCCAACTTGTCATTCCAGCTCCAATGCAACAGAACTTCATCGCTTACGTTAAACGTTGCCTAGATGCAGCGAACCAAGCACAAAAAGTAATCAATGAACTAGACGAATTACTTGAAACTGGCTTTAAAGGCCGTGAAGTAACACTCGTTGCTGAAATGATTCATCAATTAGATGTTATTGAAGATGATACCGACGCGATGCAGATCGAACTACGCCAGCAGCTAATGGCGATTGAAGGCGATCTGAATCCAGTTGACATCATGTTCTTATACAAGATTCTTGAATGGGTTGGTGGTATTGCAGATCAAGCACAGCGTGTTGGCGCTCGTCTTGAAGTAATGCTTTCTCGATCTTAAATCATACGTTAACCATATAACGAAGAGCACTTTTTCAACCAAACCACTTATGCGCTGAGTATTTCTCTCGCTGAGCGGTTTTTTGCGTCTAAATTTGCTCCGCTTGTTATCAAACAACTAGGTATTACGATGGATATCCTTGCTAACTACGGCACTGTCCTGATTATTGTTGCAGCAGCTTTCGGTTTCTTGATGGCTATTGGTATTGGTGCAAATGACGTTGCGAACGCAATGGGCACCTCAGTAGGCTCTAAAGCTCTAACCGTAAAACAAGCGATCATTATCGCAATGATCTTTGAGTTCGCAGGTGCTTACCTTGCGGGTGGCGAAGTCACTGACACTATCCGTAAAGGTGTTATCGAAACATCTCTCTTCGCTCATCAACCGGATGTACTTGTGTACGGTATGATGTCTGCGCTACTGGCTGCTGGTACATGGTTGCTTCTAGCATCATACATGGGCTGGCCAGTATCAACGACTCACTCTATCATCGGTGCAATCATCGGTTTTGCTTGTGTGTCTGTAGGTACTGAAGCTGTAGACTGGAACAGCGTCCAAGGTATTGTGGGGAGTTGGATTGTCACACCGTTAATTTCCGGTATCTTCGCCTATCTCATTTTTGTCAGTGCTCAGCGACTGATATTCGATACAGAAAACCCGCTGTTTAACGCTAAGCGTTTTGTACCTGTGTACATGTTCATTACGACAATGGTTATTGCACTTGTAACGATCAAGAAAGGTCTTAAACACGTTGGTCTTCACCTAAGCGGCACTGAAGCCTGGTTATGGGCAGCTGGTGTTTCTGCTCTAGTCATGGTTGGCGGTTACTTATACATTCAAAAGAAATTTGCTAATCGCGAAGAAGACCATGGCTTTGCTGGCGTTGAAGGCATCTTCAGCGTACTTATGGTTATCACAGCTTGTGCAATGGCATTCGCACACGGTTCAAACGACGTAGCTAACGCGATTGGTCCTCTATCTGCGGTTGTTTCAACCGTTGAACACATGGGTGAAATCTCAGGCAAGAGCACTATCGCATGGTGGATTCTTCCACTCGGTGGTATTGGTATCGTTGTGGGTCTTGCAACAATGGGTCATAAAGTTATGGCAACGGTGGGTACTGGTATTACAGAACTAACACCTAGCCGTGGCTTTGCCGCTCAGTTAGCTACAGCATGTACGGTTGTACTGGCTTCTGGTACTGGCCTTCCAATCTCTACCACACAAACATTGGTGGGTGCGGTATTAGGTGTAGGCTTTGCTCGTGGTATCGCAGCGTTAAACCTAGGCGTTGTGCGTAACATCGTAGCTTCTTGGATTGTAACACTGCCAGCAGGTGCTCTACTTGCTGTTGTATTCTTTTATGCAATTCAGGCTATGTTTACCATGTAATAGCCCTTGCGCTAGTAAGCACTAGCGTCAGAAAACGGTAAGTTTCAGTAATGATATGTAAATGTCATGTCATTATTGACTCAAACGCACAGAAAGGGAGGCTTTGCCTCCCTTCTTTGTTGCACCACATAAAAAAACTAAATATCATTTGCTGATTGAGGCAGACTCATACGCCTACCCAATTTGAATCGTTAAGGGATTTACTGTGAAAAAACTGATTAGCTTAGTTTTGTTCGCAATGCTTGCGGCTCCAGCTGCCTTTGCACAAGACCGTTATATTGCTGACAAACTGTTTACTTATATGCATTCTGGCCCAAACAATACCTACCGTATTATCGGCAGTGTTGACGCTGGTGAAAAGATTACATATCTACAAACCAACAAGAGCACGGGTTACACTCAGATCCAAGACAACCGTGGCCGTAAAGGTTGGGTTGAGAGTAAGTTTGTAAGCACTCAAGAAAGTATGGCACTGCGCATGCCGAAACTAGAGAAAGAGTTAACAGAGGTAAAGGGTAAACTAGCCAATGCACGCCAAAGTGCTGACAGTGAAAAAGCTGGTCTAGCCAGCTCTCTAGAGTCTCGTAACAAGCAAATTGCTGAACTTGAGCAAAACTACAGCGAGATTAGCCAACAGCTCACGAGCTCTCAAACAGAAAACCGTGAACTGCGTGCTAAACTCGATACTCAGAAAGATGACCTATTATTGAAGTACTTCATGTACGGTGGTGGTGTTGCTGGTGTTGGTTTACTTCTTGGCCTTATCCTGCCACACATTATGCCTCGTCGCAGAAAGTCGCCAAACGGTTGGGCGTAAGCTTATCGTTTTGTGTCAGGTACAGTGAACTCAGTATCGAATATCAAAAAGGAGCACCGCGGTGCTCCTTTTTATTTGCCTGTCACTTTGGTCATCAACTCAAACAACCTCGCTTTTCCACTAGCCTTGCCATTCGTACAGGGCTGGGATCTCTATCTTCTGCTGGTTGAACTCAATGATCACCGATTGAGGCTTAACCTCTAACAGCTGAATGTCTTGTCCTATCCAATCTCCTTGAGCCACTTCTTGGCCATTCACTTTGACCCAGCGTTTGGTTTCACTACTAGAATACATATGAGTTTGTAGGTTTAACTTAGGTAACACCCCAGACAAACTGTTGCGATGATACTCTAACTCAATGACTTGAGATCCCACCTGTTTTACTGGTCGTGAATCCATCGGCTCAGGCGCACTTTGTTGCTCGCCCATGATGGATTCAAGCTTCAATGCCAACTCTGGTGGTAACTCACTAAAGTCTAACCCTTTCAGCAAGTCACTATCCGATTGCAATTCATTACTCTCACCGATCATACTTGACTGAACCGTTGGTTGAGCACGACCTGACTCAGCACTGGCTGTTGTTTGCATTGTGCTATTAGTATTAGCCATCACTACTGATGTGTCGGCTGCGACATTGGTACTTTCAAGATCAACGTGCGCATACACTTCTTGGCGAGGTAATGCTTTTAACGTCTTACTTGTCGGCGCTACACGAACAGCAAACAACGCTTCATCCGCTTCCACCGCTGTAGCTTCAGTCTGTGTTCTGGTTTCAATCGTTTGAGTTTCAAGCTCAGGCTGAGTCTTTGACTCTGGTTGCACGAGACTGACGGGTTGATTGGCCGAGAACACCTGTTGTTGGCTATACGATTGATAAGCCAGAAAGCCACCCACCAACAAAGAAGGAACCAAGATTAAGAGCAACCCCATCGCTAACGATGAACCTCGTTTGTTGCTAACCCCTTTTGCAGAATTAGGAACATGATGATTCTGGTAGCCTTTGAAGGCGGGTTTATTAATAGAAGACTGTTTGTGAGACGACTGTTTGAGCTCGTGCATAATACGTGACATTAGCTTTCGCCCCCTTCTAGTGACATCAACTTGGGAGAATCAAGTTGAGCTAATCTTTGTAATCTTGTTAACGTCTGTTTTCCAGCGATGCCGTCTACAGATATCCCCTGCCAAGCCTGAAAAGCTTCAACTTTCATTTTTAACTCATCGTCGAACACATCACTGCCAGAGACACCTTCACCCAAGACTTCAGACAGTAACAGATCAAGCAATGCAATCGCCTCGCCTTGATGCCCTTGTTTAAGTATCTCTCTTAGCGGCTGTTTCCAAATCACGACATACTCGCCTTGCCAAATTTTCTTTAAGGATTGCTTCGGCATCACCAATAGCTTTTCATTAACGAGTAGTTCCACTGAATCCTCAGACGCGCCATAAAGTACCGCAAACACGGACTCTTTATCTACCTTGAGGTGAAGTACTACAGGTACCGCAAGCGCTATCAACGACTCTAAATTGGATTGATATTGCTCACACACAAAGACGCTTTGTGGCTGACTTAAACACAAGCCATCTCGCAGAGAAGATTGATACCCCCACAGGGTATAAAGATCCTGAATCGCAAGAGATCGGTTAGTTCCCAGCATCAAGTGCTGCTGAATATGTTTGGGTAACTCAAACTTAGAAGGTTCAGACTCAACGACTAATTTGGGAGCCTCTGCTACCAAAGAGCGCTGAGCTTTTGCAGATACTGGAGCTGGTGCTTCGCCTGAACTTTTAGGCGGTAACCATGAATCTATGTATGCTGGGGCGAAGTTAAACGTCGCTACCGCGAGGCCAACACTTAACGTGGCAATTCCTACGTATTGAAATAATGTAGTTGCTACGTGGGTAACTCGAGGGCTTTCAACGTGATACACCTCAGCTTGAAAAGCCATAATCTGCTGACAAGCTCGGTTAACCGTCTCATTTGAAGGCGTTTGCTCACCATCATGGAAAGCTAGCTGCAGTGCTTTATCACACACCAAGTTAATCAATCTTGGAATACCATGAGTGTATTGAGCGATCAGCTTGATAGAACGGTTGGAAAACAACATCTGCTCGCCACCCGCGGTTTCCAAACGAAACGCGATGTACTTCCCCGTCTCTTCAGTATTAAGAGGCAGTAAGTGATAACGACCAGTAATGCGCTGTGCGAGCTGACGTAGCTGCGTGGTCTGTAGATGTTGCTGTAATTCTGGTTGGCCAACCAGCAGCACTTTTAACAGTTTACGACTATCAGTTTCCAAATTGGTTAGAAGGCGTAACTGCTCCAACACATCGGCAGCGAGGTGCTGAGCTTCATCAATGACCAATAAGGTTTGAATACCGTCGGCATGGCTATCAAGCAGAAAGTGATGAATCGCCTGACTCAACTGCTTGAGCGATGCTTGTTCAGGGTAGTCGACCTCAAACTCATCACAGATAGCTTCAAGCAAATCGGTGTTGGAAAACGTAGGGTTGAGTATAAGGCCAGCTTGAGTCTGATTATCGAGTGAAGACAACATCGCCTTAGCGACCGTTGTTTTACCTGTACCTACCTCACCAGTAAGCATTGCAAAGCCCCCACCCTCGCCTAAACCGGCTTGTAGGTTCTGCATTGCCTCTTGGTGGCGCTGACTCAAAAACAAATAGCGAGAATTTGGTACAATCGAAAATGGCATCTCAACGAAGCCAAAATATTCCTTATACATGTGCTGCCCTATAATTACGATTAATGGAAAGTACCATTGCTTGCCGTAAAGTCCAGCAGTGATAAAACATTTCGAGGTGATAAGTTGCAAATATACGATAGCCTACCAAAAGGTCATGGCCTACAACGCTATCTTGTCGGTGGAGCAGTGCGCGATAAACTGCTTAATATTGACAGTTATGATAGAGATTGGGTCGTGGTAGGAAGTACCCCTCAAGAGATGGAAAGCCTTGGTTTCTCGGCTGTAGGTAAAGACTTCCCCGTATTCCTGCATCCAAAAACTAAGGAAGAACACGCACTGGCTCGTACCGAAAGAAAGTCAGGTTCTGGTTACACTGGCTTCGAATGTTACTTTGCCCCAGACGTAAGCCTAGAAGAAGATCTGATGCGTCGAGATCTGACGATCAATGCCATCGCTCAAGATTACAAAGGCCAGCTTTACGATCCGTACCACGGCCAACAAGATCTCTCAAATCGCATTTTAAGACATGTTTCCGATGCTTTTGTTGAAGACCCGCTTCGTGTGCTGCGTGTTGCGCGCTTCGCTGCCAAACTTCACCACCTCAACTTTACAGTCGCACCTGAAACCATGGTGATGATGAGTGAGATCGTGCAATCAGGTGAACTGGCACACCTTACCGCAGAGCGTGTGTGGCAAGAGTGGCACAAATCACTCAGTACACCACACCCTGAAGTGTTCCTCTCGGTTTTAAGAGAGTGCGGGGCATTAGCGGTCGTTCTTCCAGAAATTGATGCCTTGTTTGGTGTACCTCAACCTGAAAAGTGGCACCCTGAGATCGACACGGGGATTCACACTCTGATGGTGGCCCAGCAAGCTGCGCTATTAAGCCCATCGTTACCCGTACGTTTTGCCGCTCAAGTGCATGATTTAGGTAAAGGTATTACGCCAGAAAGCGAGTGGCCAAGCCACAAAATGCACTGTCATACTGGCTTGAAGATCATTAAGAAGCTATGTGACAGAGTAAGAGTGCCTAATGAATTTAGAGATCTCGCACTGTTAGTCTGTGAGCAACACTCTAATATTCACCGTGCAGGAGAGCTCAAACCTACAACCTTCCTCAAGGTTTTGAACAAGTTTGATGTTTGGCGCAAGCCTGAGAGGCTCAACGACATATTGCTTTGCTGCCAAGCCGACCATGCTGGTCGTAAAGGATTAGAAGATCAGCCTTATCCTCAGAAAGCACGTTTTGAGGCAGCTTATCAAGCCGCGTTACAAGTCGAAGTTAAAGCGATTATTGCCGATGGTTTTCAAGGTAAAGATATTCGAGAAGAGCAAGAGAAGCGCAGAGCTACCGCGATTGAAAACGCCCTATCAGAACTTGCAGATCATTGATCTTCATAACGCTGATTACTATGCATTAAAAAACCCGCGACTAAGCGGGTTTTTTCGTTTCAATCTTTAAGACGCAACATTTGTCTACGTAAGTCGAGTGCTACTGCATCATTAAGAAAGCAAACAGACCAAAACCGAGAATCAAGCGGTAGATAACAAACGGTGTCATGCCCATCCGCGAAATAAGCTTCAAGAAAAAGTAAATGCAGATATAAGCACTAATAAAAGAAACCGCGATACCCGTAAGCAAAGTGCCTACATGGATTGGATCACCACTCGTCACGAGCTTTAGACCTAAGTAACCACCAGCCAAAGTGATGATTGGAATAGACATTAAGAATGAGAATCGAGCCGCGGCTTCACGAGTAAAACCAAGATAAAGTGCCGCGGTAATGGTCGCACCAGAACGCGATGTCCCCGGAATGATCGCCATTGCCTGAGCGAGGCCAATAAACAACGCTTTTTTCCAACCGGCTTGATATTCATCATCACGCAGACTTGAGTTTTTATCGACCCACCATAGCAACAGACCAAAGACAATTGTGGTCGTGGCAATGACCCACGCACTGCGTAAATAAAGCTCGACAATATCTTTCATCAGCAGACCAAAGATACAGGCTGGAATCGTCGCAAGAATGATCATCCACGCCAGCTTCGCTTCTTTGCTGCGATCGCCCTTAAATACCGAGCCAAAGAAAGCACTCAAAAGAGACACAACTTCTTTGCGGAAATAGATCACCACAGCCGCCAAAGTACCGACATGGACAGCGACATCAAAAGCCAAGCCTTGATCTTCCCAGCCTAATACAGCGGAAGGAAGAATTAAGTGTGCAGAACTGGAAATAGGTAGAAATTCAGTAAAGCCTTGTACCAACGCCAACATAAACGCTTCAAAATAACTCATTACTTACCTTAAAATTATAATTTTATATCTACGACAGAGAGCGAGTCTAATTGCTGCATCTTCTGCCATATTTCACGGACAGTTCTTCCGTCTTGCGGGATCACTCTCGCAGGACAGAGATCATAAAGTGGTTGTGTTACAAAAGGGTATTTATAGATATCACTGCGTGGTAATTCTGGATCACTCTCAGAAACCACCTCTCCAAACAGCACAATATCAAGGTCGAGCTTTCGATCTTGAAGTTTATGCGCATCTTGAGAACGACCCCATTTAAACTCAATTTTACGCAGTTGCTGTGAAAATTCAGTCAATGAGAGTGATGTGTCGAGTTCTATCACAAAGTTATAAAACGAGTGGCTATTAAAACCGACAGGCTCACAGTGATAGATTTTAGAGCATTTAAGGTTAGTCCCTAACGATTGAAGCTCCGTCCATGCCACCCTTGCATGCTTGTCGCGGTCTATGTTCGTGCCAACACCAACATAGGCTATTGTCATGCCTGACCTCTTTCGATGATCACGCCAACGGCTTTTGCTTGTGGTACCGCGCCCGGTTTCGCTAAACGGATCTTAACCCAAGGCACTGAAAATTGAGTCATGATTAATTCAGCGACTTCTTCTGCCACACGTTCAACCAATAGGAATCGGCCATTAGCAATATGTTCAAGTACAGCCGTGCTCACTGTCGAGTAGTCCAAAGCATCAACCACATCATCACTCTTGCCAGCTGGGCGGTTGTCATGAGCCATTTCAATATCGAGCACAAGTTTTTGTTTAATCTCTTGCTCCCAATCGTAAACACCGATCGTTGTAATTACTTCTAGCTGTTCAATGAAAACTTTATCCAGTGCCATGACTTGTCCTTTTAGAGGTCGGATACCCATATTGGGGAAAAAAACGTATTATTAGCGTAATTCCAGATATGATACCAATTACTCTTAGATTGAGCATTATTTTCCCACCGTTAAGCTTATAACCGTTTAAGGACAGACATGACCCCATTGGCTCTTATCATGATCATTGCTGCCTATTTACTAGGTTCAATCTCTAGCGCGGTCTTGATATGCCGAGTCTTAAGGCTCCCAGATCCAAGAACGGTGGGCTCGAATAACCCCGGAGCAACCAATGTGTTACGTGTCGGAGGCAAAGGTGCCGCGGCATCAGTACTACTCTGTGACATGCTAAAAGGCACTATTCCCGTCTGGCTTGGCTATTATCTCAATATCGATCCAATCATCTTAGGTGTTGTCGCAATAGCCGCATGCCTTGGTCATATGTACCCAATATTTTTCCATTTCAAAGGTGGAAAAGGCGTCGCAACGGCACTTGGCGCCATCGCCCCAATTGGATTCGATCTAACGGGAATGATCATGGCGACTTGGTTAGTGATGGCGTTTTTGTTTCGCTACTCTTCTTTAGCAGCAATAGTCACTGTGCTACTTGCCCCGTTTTACGCTTGGTTAGTCAAACCTCAATATACGCTGCCAGTCGCCATGCTATGTTGCTTGATCGTGCTGCGTCATCATCAGAATATCCGTCGCCTACTCGATGGCAGTGAACCAAAAATTGGACAAAAAAAATCGACTTAAACCGCTCTATATGTCTATGCCGAAGCAAGTAGAAAAAGCAAGTTTAAGTCGAATAAAGCTACAGCCAAGTAATGATACTCGACTCTGAATAGCTTAAAGTAGGTGCTTGTCTAAAAAGCCTTTCAACATCTTATTCACAAACTCTGGTTGCTCTAGCGAGCTAATATGGCCAGCGTCAGGAATCACCACCAGTTCACTGCCAGTAATGCAATCGTGCATTAAGTAAGACTCAAGTACCGGACGCGGTTTATCTTCTTGTCCAACGGCAATCAAAACCGGCAGAGCAAAATTCTCTACTGCTTCAATCATATCTCGGCGACCAAACACCATGCGACCAACTCGTGCGACTTCTTCAGCTTGCTCACCCTCAAGAGCCGATAGCTGCTGAGTAAAGCCTGCAACCAAATCGGGGGTGTTTGTTTGAGCATCGTTAGCAAAGAACAATGGCACAACCGCTTCTACAATCGGTTGAGGCACCATCTTTGTTTGGGTGATGGTATCTAACATGTGGAAATATTTCGTGTGAGCCACTTCTGGTTCTAGACCAACGAAAGTATCCATTAGAACCAAAGACTTGATTCGCGCCGGTGCTAGCTCCGCTAACTCGGCTCCCCACATGCCACCAACCGATAAGCCAACAACAGAGAACTCTTCGATGTCCAAATGATCCAGCAATGACAACACATGCTGAGCGTAGTCCTTCAAGTTACGCATCGAGTTCGGTGCAGCTTGAGACTCACCATGAGACCAAAGATCTGGCACAATACAACGGTACTGAGTTTTCAACGCCTCAATCTGTGGCTTCCACATCGCGCTATCCCAAAGGTAGCTATGACCCAATACAACAACCGGGCCCTCACCTTCATCTAGGTACGCCATCGATTGATTGTCTACAATGAACTGTTTCATTTTCTTCCCTAATATCTACTACGCATATCGTTCAAGTATATAAATCGACGATACATAAAAACGGCCGCACAAGGCGACCGCATGTCAAACACTCTGCTTTATTCAGCAATTGGCTCGAGTTGATCAATCGGCCAACGCGGTGTGGCGTGAACGGATAAATCGGCTGTTTCACCATTTTTCAGGCGTTGCATACCTGCGTAAGCAATCATGGCGCCGTTATCAGTGCAGAACTCAGTGCGTGGGTAGTACACCTCACCACCAACTTTTTTGGCCAGTGCTTCAAGCTCAACACGCAGTTGTTTGTTGGCACTTACACCACCAGCAATCACTATACGTTTCATGCCCGTCTCTACCAAGGCACGCTTACATTTGATGACCAAGGTCGCACAAACCGCTTCTTGGAACGCGTAAGCAATATCCGCACGAGTCTGATCATCATTGTCGTTGTCACGAATCGTATTCGCTGCAAAGGTTTTCAGACCAGAAAAACTCATGTCTAGGCCCGGGCGGTCTGTCATTGGACGAGGGAACTTAAAGCGACCTGGTGTGCCTTTTTCTGCGAGTCGAGATAACAACGGGCCACCAGGGTAATCTAAACCCATCAACTTCGCCGTTTTATCAAACGCTTCACCAGCGGCATCATCAATCGATTCACCAAGAATTCGATACTCACCGATGCCTTTCACTTCTACCATCATGGTATGACCGCCAGAAACCAGCAGAGCCACAAATGGGAATGGTGGCGGGTTATCTTCTAGCATTGGCGCAAGAAGGTGACCTTCCATGTGGTGAACAGGCACCGCAGGCACACCCCAAGCGTAAGCAATACTGCGGCCAATGGTTGCACCTACAAGCAGTGCGCCAACCAAACCAGGGCCAGCCGTGTAAGCCACACCATCAATATCTTTCGACGTTAGGTTCGCTTCCGCTAATGCTGCTTTAATCAGTGGAATGGTCTTTTTCACGTGGTCACGCGAAGCTAGCTCAGGCACCACACCACCATAATCGGCGTGCAGTTTTACTTGGCTGTATAATTGATGAGAAAGCAGCCCTTGCTCATCATCATAAATCGCGATTCCTGTTTCATCACAAGAGGTTTCAATACCAATAATGCGCATAATTTTCTCGGCACGCTTTCGTCTAAAATGGGAAATTAGCGCAATATTACCCTGCCTAAGCGCTTCAAACAAATATTGTACAGACTATAATCGACAAAGTGCTTTACAAAGCCACTGTGATCGGATTAAAATTCCGCACCATTTTTGATCAAGCTGGTTAATGGCCAAACGCGAATAGAGAGTTAGCTCGATGGGTAACTTCTCTGATTTGGTACTGAGTGGCCAGCGATAATGAATAACCCCTGAGGTGAAAGGCATATGCCAATAGTTAAAGTACGTGAAAACGAACCGTTCGACGTTGCACTACGTCGTTTCAAGCGCTCTTGTGAAAAAGCAGGTATCCTTTCTGAAGTTCGCCGTCGCGAGCATTACGAAAAGCCAACTACAGTTCGCAAACGCGCTAAAGCAGCAGCTCAAAAGCGTCACGCTAAGAAGCTAGCTCGCGAAAACGCACGTCGCGTTCGCCTGTACTAATAACTTAATCCATAAGGACTGAGTTATGGCTCTTATTGAACAACTCAAAGAAGAGCAAAAATTAGCGATGAAAGCCAAGGACAAACCGCGCCTTGGTACTATCCGCTTAGCTCTTTCAGCAATCAAGCAACGTGAAGTTGACGAACGGATCACTCTGAACGACGACGACATCCTTGCTGTATTAGTTAAAATGGTTAAGCAACGTCGCGATTCTGTTGCTCAATATGAATTAGCAAATCGTCAAGATCTTGCTGACGTGGAACAAGCAGAAATTGCTGTACTTGAAGGCTTTATGCCTCAACCGTTAACAGAAGAAGAAGTTATTGCACTACTAGATAGCGCAATCGCTGAAGCTCAACCAGCGGGCATGCAAGACATGGGTAAAGTAATGGCTATCTTGAAACCACAAATTCAAGGGCGTGCAGATATGGGTAAAGTGAGTGGTTTAGTTCGCTCTAAACTCGCTTAATCCCAAATCAAATTGCAACAAGCCGTGCAATCCTTCGGAACGCACGGCTTGTTTGTATCTATAACCTATTCACACTATTATGACCCACACTCTCAGTTAGTGCATTTTTCTAAGGTTTTATGGCAGGACACATCCCGCGTAGTTTCATCGATGACCTCCTAGCGCGTCTCGACATTGTCGACATTGTGGACGCACGCGTGAAACTTAAGAAAAAAGGCAAAAACTATGGTGCTTGTTGCCCATTTCACAACGAAAAGACTCCCTCTTTCAGCGTAAGCCAAGAAAAACAGTTTTATCACTGCTTTGGTTGTGGCGTGCATGGTAATGCCATCGACTTCATGATGGAGTTCGAACGCCTCGACTTTGTAGAGGCGATTGAAGAGCTTGCTTCATTTCTAGGCCTAGATGTTCCAAGGGAGCAACGCAGCGGCGAAATATCAACAACACCAAGAGCCAACAGCGAACAAAAACGTAACCTGTATGATTTGATGGGCGGCATCAGCCAGTTCTATCGCTCACAACTCAAAATATCAGCCAACAAACCTGCGATTGAATACCTAAAAAATCGTGGTCTGTCTGGCGAAATCGTCCAGAAGTTTGGCATTGGTTATGTGGCCGACGAGTGGGACTTGGTTCGTAAAAATTTTGGGCAGCAAAAAGAAGCCCAAGACATGCTCGTCACTGGCGGCATGTTAATAGAGAACGATAAAGGCAATCGATACGACCGATTCCGTGGACGCGTGATGTTCCCGATTCGCGATCGTCGCGGCCGAGTAATCGGGTTTGGTGGTCGTGTTTTAGAAGATGGCACACCGAAATACCTAAACTCACCAGAAACGCCGATCTTCCATAAAGGTAAAGAGCTTTACGGCCTTTATGAAGTGTTACAAGCCTACCGTGAACCGCCGCAAATACTTGTGGTTGAAGGTTACATGGATGTCGTCGCACTGGCGCAATATGGTGTTGATTACTCAGTCGCATCACTGGGCACCTCTACAACGGGTGATCACGTTCAGATGTTGTTCCGACAAACCAGTACCGTGGTTTGTTGTTACGATGGTGACCGAGCAGGCAAAGAAGCGGCGTGGCGTGCATTAGAAAACGCATTAGAGTATCTAAAAACAGGTAACACGCTGAAGTTTCTGTTTTTACCCGATGGTGAAGATCCAGACAGCTATATACGAGAACACGGCAAAGACGCTTTTGAACAACTGGTACAAAATGCGACACCACTCTCGACTTATTTGTTCGATAACCTTATCGAAATACATAAGCTAAACTTAGGAACGACAGAAGGAAAATCAGCACTGCGTGCACACGCTAGCGCCTTGATTAATAAAATTCCTGACAGTTACTTCCAAGAATTGCTCGAGAAATTGCTAGACGAGCGAACTGGATTTGATAATCAATTGAGGCGTGCTCGCGTTCATAACAAGAACCCGACACCTCAACCGCATAAAGAGCTCAAGCGCACTCCGATGCGTGAAGTTATCGCTTTGCTTATCCAAAATCCGAACTATGCTGATATGGTACCGGATTTATCAAGTGTCAAAGGCTTACAACTGCCGGGACTAAGTTTATTCGTCGAAGTACTTGATATCTGCCAAGTGAACCCCCATATCAGCACAGGCCAATTATTAGAAAATTGGCGAGAAAGCAAACATGAGGCTCTTCTGTCTCGTCTTGCGAGTTGGGAAATCCCCCTCGTTGAAGACAACCAAGAAGACATATTTTTAGATTCATTGGACAACATCCTTGCCCAGTGCGTTGAAAAACAAATTGAAAACCTGCAGGCCAAAGCAAGAAGTGTCGGTTTATCAGCCGAAGAAAAAAGGGAGCTGCTAGCTTTAATGCTAGATCTAAAAGCGTAACCCTGTTTGATTAGTCAGCATTTAATAAATTTGTTAACATAATTGGTTTGCATTTGAGAATGCAACGTCCTTCACCAGACCTGAAGTTGGATATCATCTATGGATCAAAATCCGCAGTCACAGCTTAAATTACTTGTTATTAAAGGCAAGGAACAAGGCTATCTGACCTACGCCGAAGTAAACGACCACCTACCTGCAGAAATCGTGGATTCTGAACAGGTAGAAGACATCATTCAAATGATTAACGACATGGGTATTAAGGTAGTAGAAACTGCACCTGATGCTGATGATCTAGCACTGAATGATGACGATGCCAATATAGATGAAGATGCAGCTGAAGCTGCTGCTGCTGCGCTTTCAAGCGTAGAAAGCGAGATTGGCCGTACTACAGACCCAGTTCGTATGTACATGCGTGAAATGGGTACCGTTGAACTACTGACTCGTGAAGGCGAAATCGACATTGCGAAACGTATTGAAGATGGTATCAATACGGTTCAACTATCTGTTGCTGAGTACCCAGGCACCATTCCATACATCTTGGAACAGTTTGACCGCGTACAAGCAGAAGAGATTCGCTTAACAGACCTGATCAATGGCTTTGTTGACCCTGATGACGATGGCACTGCAGCGCCAACGGCAACACACATCGGTTCAGAGCTAGCTAAAACAGATCTGGAAGACGAAGACAAAGAAGACGCTGAAGACGACGAGGAAGAGGAAGAAGATACAGGTATCGATCCTGAACTTGCTCTTGAGAAGTTTACAGCACTTCGTACTAGCTATCAAAACCGTCAGCTAGCGATCAATGAATACGGCCACGAGAGCCCGAAAGCAACACTTGCAACAACAATGATGCAAGACGTATTCAAAGAATTCCGCCTGACGCCAAAACAGTTTGACTACCTAGTAAATGAACTTCGCACGTCAATGGATCGAGTACGTACTCAAGAACGCCTAATCATGCGTCAAACCGTTGAGTACGGCAAAATGCCGAAGAAATCTTTCATTGCTCTATTTACTGGTAATGAATCTAGCGAAGCATGGTTGGATGAAGTTCTTGCTTCAGACAAGCCATACGCTGAAAAGATCAAACGTAACGAGCACGACATCCGTCGTTCTATCCAAAAACTGGATATGATCGAGCGTGAAACGTCTCTAACGGTTCAAAGCATTAAAGATATCAGCCGTCGTATGTCTATCGGTGAAGCGAAAGCTCGTCGTGCGAAAAAAGAGATGGTTGAAGCAAACTTACGTCTAGTAATCTCGATTGCTAAGAAGTACACAAACCGTGGTCTACAATTCTTGGATCTAATCCAAGAAGGTAACATCGGCCTAATGAAAGCCGTAGATAAGTTTGAATACCGTCGTGGTTACAAGTTCTCTACTTACGCTACGTGGTGGATCCGTCAAGCAATCACTCGTTCGATTGCTGACCAAGCTCGTACTATCCGTATTCCGGTTCACATGATCGAAACGATCAACAAACTAAACCGTATCTCTCGTCAAATGCTACAAGAGATGGGTCGTGAACCACTACCGGAAGAACTGGCTGAGCGCATGCAAATGCCTGAAGATAAGATTCGCAAAGTACTGAAAATCGCTAAAGAGCCAATCTCAATGGAGACACCAATCGGTGACGACGAAGATTCGCACCTAGGTGATTTCATCGAGGATACGACTCTTGAGCTACCTTTAGACTCTGCAACGGCAACAAGCCTACGCGGTGCAACGAAAGACGTTCTTGCGGGCCTAACTCCTCGTGAAGCAAAAGTACTGCGTATGCGTTTCGGTATCGACATGAACACTGACCACACTCTAGAAGAAGTGGGTAAACAGTTCGACGTTACTCGTGAACGTATCCGTCAGATCGAAGCAAAAGCACTGCGTAAACTTCGTCACCCAAGCCGCTCAGAAACTCTGCGTAGCTTCCTAGACGAGTAATTACACGCTTTAGTGTGGTTAGCTTTTAAGCATAAAATAGAAAAGGTGAGCGTTGGCTCACCTTTTTTGTGCCTGCGTGATTTAAGTGGCTAAGATGTAAGCGGAATTGGCCCCTATAGTGTCTAGACACCATTGAGCGCTTCCCCTATAATCTATGCCCTATACGGCCCCTTAGCTCAGTGGTTAGAGCGCACGACTCATAATCGTTCGGTCCCCAGTTCAAATCTGGGAGGGGCCACCAAATTCCGATAAGGCTCATGAAGAAATTCATGGGCCTTTATCTTTTCTAGTCCTTTCCATATCCGGTCTTCGATTACTTCCTGTAAGCACGATTCCATTAGCACCACTAAAACACTCCACCTAATCACCACAGAACCCGTAAATCTATCTCAGGCTGATATCAACCATCAGTAAGCTCTCTCATCTGTACGACACGATTCTTCGCTAGATACATACCACTTAACATCAGATTGAGAGCCTCAGAAAAACTTCCCGACTAAACCAACAAAAATATAACCAACATCCTGTTTCATTCCATTAGGTTCAGTAATTTATATAGATATAAATGAGATACCTAAATGGAGTTCTAGCTGAGATCAGTCAGGAGACTCAGCACCGAAGATTAGAACCAGATGACTGTTGAACAATGATGACCGATTACCCTCAGGGGTAATCGGTCTGATATCTCTTAAGTGATTTAGGTTAGTAGTCAGCAGCAGTGAACCTCAGAGCTAGAAACGAATGCTAATCACTGGACTGGTATTTATACTGGAATCGGTAATCTCAAGGCTAGGAGTGGTTCTAGGGCGAACCTGCTATGCGTTAGGGCGAGAACTTGGGGTAGCGAATGGGTTGAGGGAATCAGATGGAAATCTACCGTGGGAATCCCGTCGACGACGACGGCAATAGACCTAAAATCAGGGTGAAAGACCGGACTAGGACCGGACCGACGACGCCGTCAACGAAACCTAGGGAAAGTAATTACTGAAGAAGTCAGGTAGAGCAAGGGCTAGAGAGAAATTACAGGGCCAGTCTAGAGAGACCGACCCAGCGACTTAGGATTTTAGGTTGGGGAGGAAATGGAGATAAAAAAATGTCTTGGGAGTTATAGATCATTGACCCGTTCAATATTGCCTTTTGAAGTTTGAATGATTCCAAAATTATCTCTAAAGCTAGGTATGTAGTATCCCGTATCTTTTTCTCGGTAGAGGAACTCAGTGCCGCGAACATATCCGCCATAACTATTTTTTGCCTGATAAGTAGCAGTAACGCACCACGAAGCTGAATTATCAACATATTGCACAAAGTAATCAGTCAAGAAGCACTTTTCTGGCACTACTACTAAGTTTTTCAAACTATCAGGGTCTTTTAATCCTGCTTGGATGAATGACTTAACCCTTGGGGTTTCTAACTCTAAGTCAAACTGCTCACCGTGACTCATATTTCGGTCATATCCACTATTACTAGCACAACCAAAAAGTAATACAGCGGAGCCCAAAACTATTTTTTTTACCATATGACGCTCTTCTAACATAATTTTGTAAGTTCAAATGTTACAATATAGACACCATGTGCAACAATGTAAATATCAAAATTTATAGTTTAACGCTAACTTATTCTTTCTACGAGTTTAGACTTCTAATAGTAAAATACAGTGAAGATCGCGGTCGTTGCCCATAACTAGCTTTCTGTGATCTGTAGATACCTCAGGGACTTGCTATTACAATTTCATGCGGAGTTGGCCTGAGTATTTTTCGCCCTAAATTGGTTTAGTAACAGTCAGCTAAATACAACTGACTGTACTTAAACTAAGTCACATTCCCCACCAACTCTGACACATTAGCACTTACCTCCCTCAACCTAGAGCTAGCCAAGTGTGCATACCTAGTCGAAGTTTGAGGGCTCTGATGCCCTAACAAGTGCTGAACATCATAGAGCGTAGCGTTACCGCTGTTTATGAGAATCGAAGCGAATGAGTGCCTAAGGTCATGAATGCGGAAGTCATCATATATACCTGCTGCTTTCTTGATTCGAGCGAATGCCTTCTTTGGATGTGCGATAGGTCTACCGGGTGCATCTCCGGCAAAGATATAGGGGTTCTTACGTATCTGAAATCGTCGTTGGTCATGTATTACCTCCTTAGCTAAATTATTGAGCAGAACCGTCCTTGATAACCCCGATTTTGTGTGGGGAAGAAATAGGCTCCAATTGCCGTCGTCGTCGACGGAAAGACAGTCCCACTTAGAGTTAGTAATCTCACCTATGCGCATTCCGGTAAGCAGGGCGAATTTTAAAGCATTGCCTTGGGTGCGATTGGGTTCCTCGTTACATGCCTTTATGAAGGATGAAACCTCTTTGCGGTTCAGGAATCTGTTTCTTAAATTATTCTCCTTTAGCTTTCTTATGTACTGCCCCGGATTGCTATCTACATACCCCCATTCCATGGCTAACCTGAACATTCTAAGGGCTAAGGAACGTAATCTATTCACTGTTGATGGTTTCCTTGTTTCTAGGACTCCATCGAGTAGCTTTTGAATGTCTTGTTGGCTGATATCGGTGATGCTTTTCTTGCCCCATTTAGGGTAGAAATGCAGCATTAAGTTACCGACATCATTCTTAGCTGTGAGTTTGTTCATTCGGGCGTAGGGTAAGTAGTGTTCTTCCGCAAACTCGAAGAAGGTTAGTACATTGGATTTTTCATCCCTTATTGCCTTGGGATCATTACCTAGAGCTATCTCTCGCTTGTGGTCATTGGCTATCTGTCTAGCAGTGTTGATATCTAGCGCTGGATACTCACCTAGTTGAATTGATTTTTTCTTGCCGAAATAGGTGTACCTAAACAAGAAGCGCTTCCTCCCTTGTCTGTTGATAATCATTTTTAAGCCACTACAGAGCTCATCCGTATACTCAGTTTCTTTACTTCGACTTACCGACGGCGTCGGCGGTAATGAATCGAGTTGGCGCTTATTGAATTTGAACTTACGTGATTGCATCAGTCCCCCTTACTCATCAAAAGTTGAGAAATGCAGGTGTAATTCAGTGCGGAGTGTCTTAGACATCAGTAGGTAGATACCCTTACCACTGTCCTCGACAATGCTTAGGGATATAGAAGCTCCGTAATCTAGATCATCTTCGAATTCGGTATAGGTTAAAGCTCGTTTCAGTAGTTCGATATCGTCGACGACGACACTGTTTAGGTCAGTAATTGAGGTGAGGAACCAGAGTTCACATTGCAGTTCATCCCATGCCTGTTGGGTTTCAGCGTCATCGTGGAATGGTTCGGTGAGTATGGATTTGATTTGTTCTTGCAGAGTTATAGTGGTTGGTAAGGTTGAGAGTGATTCTAAAGATGCCGTTTTGATCATATTAAACTCCTTGATTATCGATATCACAAAGTTAATATGTGTTTGAAAAATAAAATGATTCGATATTTTGTAATTTGATACTTAGGATGTCTATGTCTAATTTAGAAACACAAAAAGAAAGAAAAGATGCATTGTTGGAGTTTAGAAAGGAGCTTGCCAAAGCAGCTAAAGAAGCGGTGACTATTTTTATTGTAATCTTTGTGTCAGCTTTATTTGTTGATAAATGTAATATTGTAAGCTTTACATTAGAGGATGTTGTTGGAGAGAACTATGGCTACAATACGATTAGAACGGGTACAATTGCTTTAGTCATAAGTCTTTTATCTTTAATTCTTTTTTCTCCTACAAGTAAAAAAAAGTGGAAGTTAGCTGCAAATAGCACTCTTTATAAAGTTAGCGATAGTCTTCAAGCTCTTATTTTAAGCTTGGGTGTTTTTATCATCTATGGTGCGTTGTTGTATGGTGAAAAGTTTGAGCCAATGCTAGCTGTTATTCTTATTTTTACTTTAGTAACTCGCCCATTTTTTATTGCTGTAGATAAATTGATGACAAGAAATGAACGATGGTTAATACCTGTTGTAGCGTTATTGTATATTGGTGGTTTGATTTTACTTTAGTTAGCACTAACCAACCTAAAATCCTAAGTCGCTGGGTCGGTTTATCTAGACAGACCCTGTAATCTCTCTCTAGCCCTTGCTCTACCTGACTTCTTCAGCAATTACTTTTCCTAGGTTTCGTTGACGGCGTCGTCGGTCCGGTCCTAGTCCGGTCTTTCACCCTGATTTTAGGTCTATTGCCATCATCGTCCCCTTTTTTAAACTCAATAAGTCAACATCTAAGGCCAATTGACTCTCTGTGACTAAGCTTACTTTTCTTTTATAAAAAAATCGGCAATATGAGCGTACACAAATCGTTCACTCGTTCAGGGAAGACTCATGAAAGACGAAACTCTCTCGATTCACTTCGGCTACGAAACCGATCCAACAACTAAATCAGTTGCGACTCCTATTTATCAAACCGTCGCGTATGAGTTCGATGATGCACAACACGGTGCCGACCTATTCAACCTTGCAGTGCCAGGTAATATCTACACTCGTATAATGAACCCGACCAATGATGTGCTGGAAAAACGCATGGCGGCCTTAGAAGGTGGGATTGCAGGCTTAGTCGTGAGTGCAGGCAGCGCGGCGATCAACTACGCGATTCAGACGTTAGCACAGATCGGTGACAACATTGTCTCAACGCCTCAGCTTTACGGCGGTACGTACACCCTGTTTGCACACATGCTACCAAACCAAGGCATAGAAGTTCGCTTTGCCAAAGACGACAAACCAGAAAGCTTAGCGGCACTGATCGATGAAAAAACCAAAGCAGTTTACTGTGAGAGTATCGGTAACCCAGCTGGTAATATCATCGACTTAGAACGTGTGGCAGAGCTTGCTCACGCACAGGGCGTGCCAGTGATTGTTGATAATACAGTAGCTACTCCAGTGCTATGCAAGCCTATCGACTTTGGCGCTGATATCGTGGTGCACTCACTAACAAAGTACGTTGGTGGCCATGGCACAACGTTAGGTGGTGTGATTGTCGACTCGGGTAAATTCCCATGGGCAGATCACAAAGATCGTTTCCCTGTGTTTAACCAGCCTGAGCCTTCTTACCACGGTGTAGTGTATACCGAAGCCTTTGGTGAGGCCGCCTTTATTGGTCGCGCTCGAACCGTACCATTGCGTAATACAGGTTCAGCACTGTCACCAATGAATGCTTTCATGTTAATGCAAGGCTTGGAGACGTTGTCGTTACGTATGGAGCGACACACAGAGAACGCATTGAAAGTAGCGGAATATCTCAAGCAACATGAAAAAGTAAGTTGGGTAAGCTATGCCGGCCTGCCTAGTTCGGAATTCTATCCGCTTGCTGAAAAATACATGCAGGGTAAGCCATCGGCTATTTTATCTTTTGGCTTGAAAGACGGTTATGAAGCGGGAGTTCGCTTCTATGATGCGCTGCAAATCTTCAAGCGCCTAGTGAACATTGGCGATGCCAAGTCTCTTGCTTGCCACCCAGCTTCCACAACACACCGTCAACTAAGCGAAGCGGAACAAAAGCAAGCCGGTGTATCACCAGAGATGATTCGTCTTTCAGTAGGCATTGAGCACATCGAAGATATCTTGGCTGACCTAGAGCAAGCTCTTAACGCTTAATCAAGGTAGCGACACCAAGAGATTAAAGTGCCATGTTGCATGAAAAAGTAACAGACACAAAAAAGCCCATCACAGGATGGGCTTCTTATTATCTATGTTTCTAGCTAAGCTGTCGATTACTCAACCGTTACCGCTTTCGCTAGGTTACGAGGTTGGTCAACATCGGTACCTTTGATTAGCGCTACGTGGTAAGACAACAACTGCATCGGTACTGTGTAGTAGATAGGTGCTGTTACTTCATTTACGTGAGGCATCTTGATGATCTTCATGTTCTCATCGCTTTCAAAGCCAGCGTCTTGGTCTGCGAATACGTAAAGTAGACCGCCACGAGCACGTACTTCTTCAACGTTTGATTTCAGCTTCTCTAGCAAGTCGTTGCTTGGTGCAATGACCACTACTGGCATGTCTGCATCAATAAGCGCTAGAGGGCCGTGTTTAAGTTCACCTGCCGCGTAGGCTTCTGCGTGAATGTAAGAGATCTCTTTCAACTTAAGAGACGCTTCCATTGCGATTGGGTAAAACTCGCCACGACCTAGGAACAATGTGTGGTGCTTATCAGCAAAGTCAGGGGCTAGCGCCTCAATCTCTTTATCAAACGCCAATGCTTTCTCGATATCCGCAGGCAGTTGGTGCAGTGCTTGGACGATTTCCGCTTCTTTCTCTTGATTGATGCGACCTTGTAAACGACCAATTGAAGTGACCATCATCAGCATCGCTGCTAGTTGGGTAGTGAAAGCTTTAGTAGAAGCAACACCGATCTCCGTTCCTGCGCGAGTCATGAAAGCAAAGTCAGACTCACGAACCAGCGAAGAACCCGCAACGTTACAGATAGTCATTGCCGACATGTAGCCTTTCTCTTTTGCAAGACGAAGTGCAGCAAGCGTATCAGCCGTTTCACCTGACTGAGACAGAGTGACGAGTAGGCTGTTTGGACGCACAACGAAATCACGGTAACGGAATTCAGAAGCGATCTCTACATCACAGCTTACGCCCGCTAGAGACTCAAACCAGTAACGAGCAGCCATACCTGAGTTGTAAGACGTACCACATGCGATGATCTGCACGTGTTCAACCTTGCTTAGGATCTCTTCAGCTTTAACACCGATTGCGTTAGTGGTAACCGAAGTTTCAGAGATACGACCTTCCATTGTGTTGATCAGCGCGGTTGGCTGTTCGAAGATCTCTTTTTGCATGAAGTGACGGTATTGACCTTTATCACCAGCGTCATGTTCAGCGTTTGATTCAACGATATCACGCTCAACACGCTCGCCCGCCACATCAAATACCGTGACATCACGACGAGTCACCTCAGCAACATCACCTTCTTCTAGGTACATGAAACGGCGAGTGACGCTTAGTAGCGCCAGTTGATCAGAGGCTAGGAAGTTCTCACCGACACCAAAACCGATAACGATCGGGCTACCTGAACGAGCAACAACGATACGGCTAGGATCTTTACGATCAACCGCTACCGTGCCGTATGCCCCCTCTAACTGCTTTGCTGTTTTTTGCAACGCTTCAACAAGAGAAGCCGATGTACGAAGTTCCCACTCAACTAGGTGAGCGATAACTTCAGTATCGGTTTGTGAAGTAAATTCGTAACCACGTTCTTGTAGCATAGCGCGTAGGGCTTGATGGTTTTCGATAATGCCATTGTGCACAACAGCAATATCACCAGACATGTGTGGGTGAGCATTCGCTTCAGATGGTTCACCATGTGTCGCCCAACGTGTATGAGCGATCCCCGTACCACCCGTCACGTGTTGCTCTTCTACTGCATCGGCTAACTCTTGTACTTTACCAAGGCGGCGTACACGAGTTAAGTTGGATTCATTATCAACCACAGCCACACCCGCGGAGTCATAACCTCGGTATTCTAGGCGACGTAAGCCTTCCACTAAAATCTCAGCTACATCACGCTGTGCTACTGCACCAACAATTCCACACATATTTTTACTCCATCAATTTTGTTTTATTCCTATTGGCAGCAAGCAAAGGCCATATCTTTATTAAGATCAATAATAGGAAGGTAAATACTTAAAATTTGTTTTTAAGCTGGATCGGTCAAGATCACTCGAACGTCATGTGATTCAATACATGCTTGGGATTCTTCGCCTAAGTCTGTATCGGTAATCAGAATGTCGATGTGTTCCCATGCCAGTTCTAAATTCGGGATCTTTCGCCCCACCTTTTCCGACTCAACCATCACAATGACTTCTCGTGACACTTCAGCCATAACTTTACTCAGGCCAACCAGTTCATTGAACGTAGTTGTGCCTCTATCTAGGTCAATACCATCAGCCCCGATAAACAGCTGGTCAAAATCGTAAGCTCGAAGTACAGACTCCGCGACTTTTCCTTGGAAAGAGTCCGAATGGGTATCCCAAGTACCACCCGTCATTAATAATGTCGGTTCACTTTCAAGTTCATTAAGCGCATTAGCAACGTGCAATGAATTGGTCATCACCACTAAACCACGCTTGCTATTGAGTTGCTGAATTAGGGCGCCAGTAGTGCTTCCGCTATCGATCACGATGCGGTTATGGTCGCGAATTAAATCTGCAGCGGCTTTTGCTAATAAAACCTTTCGAGTCGAAACTTGTTGACCCAACTCTTCGTTGACAACTTCTTTCGGAAGAGAAATCGCACCACCATAACGGCGTAAAAGCTGACCGTTTTTCTCTAAAGACGCAAGGTCCTTTCTAATAGTGACTTCTGAGGTTTCGAACTTAGCGGATAATTCATCAACACTAACCTCGCCTTTTTCGCTCACTAGGTTAGAAATCGCATGTCTTCTGAGCTGAGTGTTTCGTTTCGACATTAAATAAAAGCCACAAAGTTTCGATATGAAACATATTATAATTACAACGAAACCATTTAGTCCATTTATTTTGATCTAAAAAATTAATAAATAGAGATAAAACCTTGTCCTAAGACAATTGTTAAGCAGTGATATTGAACTCATTAGGTGGTAGAATCCGCACCCGAAAAGAAAAAAAATTACAGAACTGACCGTTATTTTTTTGCAACTTACCCCTGATATATTGGCGTAAGTCACAGAAACCCGATGTTGAATCAAAATCTTTTGGTCATAAAATGACTAAAATAGATGAAAGACTTACAACTCTGAAGACAATAGTGATAGTCCGAAACTTTTACTCAACAGGCACAAAATGTTGAGGTAGCGGACCAATCTTCAGAACTTAAATAAATTTCAAATTGTAACAATACTTACCGGAGAGTACCTTCCATGAAAAAGACCAAAATCGTATGTACGATTGGCCCTAAAACTGAATCTGTAGAGAAGCTAACTGAACTAGTAGATGCTGGCATGAACGTTATGCGTCTTAACTTCTCTCACGGTGATTTCGCAGAGCACGGCACTCGTATCGCGAACTTCCGTAAAGTAATGGAAAACAAAGGTGAGCAACTTGCTATCCTTCTAGATACTAAAGGTCCTGAAATCCGTACTATCAAACTTGAAGATGGTAACGACGTAGATCTAGTAGCTGGTCAAGAGTTCACTTTCACAACTGACGCAACAGTTGTTGGTAATAAAAACGTAGTAGCTGTAACTTACCTAGGTTTTGCTAAAGACCTAACTGCAGGTAACACTATCCTTGTTGATGACGGCCTAATCGAAATGGAAGTTATCGCAACAACAGAAACTGAAGTTAAGTGTAAAGTTCTTAACAACGGTGCTCTGGGCGAAAACAAAGGTGTTAACCTTCCAGGCGTTTCTGTTCAACTTCCTGCTCTTTCTGAGAAAGACAAAGCTGACCTTAAGTTTGGTTGTGAGCAAGGCGTAGATTTCGTTGCTGCTTCTTTCATCCGTAAAGAAGAAGACGTTAAAGAAATCCGTGAGCTGCTAAATGCTAACGGCGGCGAGAACATCCACATCATTTCTAAGATTGAAAACCAAGAAGGTGTCGATAACTTCGATTCAATCCTTGAAGCTTCTGACGGCATCATGGTTGCTCGTGGTGACCTAGGTGTTGAAATCCCAGCTGAAGAAGTCATCTTCGCTCAGAAGATGATGATCGAGAAGTGTAACCGCGCACGTAAGATGGTTATCACTGCAACTCAAATGCTTGATTCTATGATCAGCAACCCACGTCCAACTCGTGCAGAAGCGGGTGACGTTGCGAACGCAATCATGGATGGTACTGATGCAGTAATGCTTTCTGGTGAAACGGCTAAAGGTAAGTACCCAGTTGAAGCTGTTACTATCATGGCTCAAATCGCGAACCGCACTGATTCAGCGCTTAAAGCTGAGCTTGGTTCTCGTCTAGACAGCCCACGTCTACGCATCACTGAAGCAGTATGTAAAGGCGCGGTAGACACAGCAGAGAAGCTAGCTGCTCCTCTAATCGTTGTTGCAACTGAAGGCGGTAAGTCTGCACGTTCAGTACGTAAGTACTTCCCAACGGCAAACATCCTTGCTCTAACAACGAACGAAAAGACAGCTGCACAGCTAGTTCTTACTAAAGGTGTTAAGCCAGTTCTTGTTGACTCTATCGAGAACACAGACGCGTTCTACATCAACGGTAAAGAAATCGCTCTACAATCTGGCCTAGGCAACAAAGGCGACATCGTAGTAATGGTTTCTGGTGCTCTAGTCGCTTCTGGTACTACAAACACGGCATCGGTTCACGTTCTATAAGAATGAACCGATTCGCATAAAATATAAAAATGGAGCCTGATAGCTCCGTTTTTTTTTTGCATCCAGCATGACGACTGAACTACCACCCAAAAAACTCTTTATGATGTGTATTGAGCAGCACAACCATAGGTAAAAAATACAGTGCACTCAGTTGAAAGCCAAGTATGACTAATGTGCCTATGGTTAACCTCACTAAAAAATCGACAAACATACCACGCCTCTTTTAACCAGACAGTATGATACTCAAACTCTTGCTCCAACTCACCTAATTCGACAGCTACCTTTCAAGTTATTGATAAGTCTGGATAACCAGTTAAATTAAGTTACCGGTGTTGTCCTCTTACATCTAATAAACACTCTAATTTGTTGCACCATTTAATAGGGTGCCATGTGAAGCAAGGTAGTTTCCTTATTTTTCAGTTTAGCTCAAATTATCGTCAGCATTAGACTTTAGTCTAATCATACAAAAACCGTAGCCTATGGATAAGAACTCCGCCTAATAAAATATTAGGAGGCACAACTGGCTCTTACCTTAGAGGATACTGAGAAGGGGGCAAGGTACATGGAATAGTAGCAGTACCTTGTTTTATTCAGATGGAAAAGTGACAAAGTTGACAAAATAAAAGCCGCTTAAAAAAGCGGCTTTAACATTATCTCTTAAAATAAGTCTTGTTTATGCTTTTAACGCTCGCTCACCACGAGCGATGCCAACAACCCCACTGCGAGCCACTTCAAGTACTTCCGTTACTTCAGACAACGCCTGAATGAAAGCATCCAACTTCTCACTGGTACCGGCCATTTGCACCGTATACTGCGAAGCCGTCACATCGACAATCTGGCCACGGAAAATATCCGCGGTACGTTTCACTTCTGCACGAGCAAAACCGCTCGCACGTACTTTTACCATCAATAATTCACGTTCGATATGCTCAAGCTCAGAGACTTCTTGTACCTTAAGTACGTCGATAAGCTTGTGCAGCTGTTTCTGAATCTGCTCTAGCTGCATTTCGTTCGAGTTAGTCGTTACGTTCAGGCGAGAAAGCGTTGGATCGTCAGTGGGAGATACGTTCAACGACTCGATGTTGTAGCCACGCTGAGAAAACAAGCCAACCACACGAGAAAGCGCACCGGGTTGGTTTTCCATTAATAGTGAAATGATGTGTCTCATATTATGTTCTCTCCGTTTTGCTTAGCCACATGTTATCCATACCCTCGCCTTTGATCTGCATTGGGTATACGTGCTCGGTATCATCAACACTGATATCGACAAATACCAAACGGTCTTTCATCGCCAGTGCTTTTTCCAAACCTGATTCCAGCTCATCCGGAGATGAAATGCGCATACCAACGTGGCCATAAGCCTCTGCGATAGCAGCAAAATCAGGAACAGAGTCCATATATGAGTTAGAGTGACGACCTTGATAAACAATGTCTTGCCACTGTTTAACCATTCCTAAGAAACGGTTGTTCAAGTTAATAATCTTAACTGGGATATTGTATTGCAGCGCAGTCGACAGCTCTTGGATGTTCATTTGAATACTGCCGTCACCGGTTACGACCACCACTTCTTCTTCTGGCTTAGCAAACTTAACGCCCATCCCCGCAGGTAGACCAAAGCCCATCGTGCCTAGGCCGCCCGAGTTAATCCAACGGCGTGGTTTATTGAATGGGTAATACAATGCAGCAAACATTTGGTGTTGGCCAACATCTGAAGCAACATACGCATCACCATTGGTTACTTTATGAAGTGTTTCAATAACTTGCTGTGGCTTAATGCGCTCAGAAGATTTGTCATACGCTAAGCAATCACGTTCTTGCCATTGTTTTATTTCGCTCCACCAGCTTTCCATCGCTTGCGCGTCATTGGTTCCGCCTTGCTCAATAAGTAGGTTCACCATGCTCTCTAATACTTTCTCTGCTGAGCCTACAATCGGTAGATCCACTTTAACGTTCTTAGAGATAGAAGATGGGTCGATATCAATGTGCATGATCTTCGCATCAGGGCAGTACTTATCTAAGTTATTGGTAGTACGGTCATCGAAACGTACACCGATACCAAAGATCAAGTCGGCATTGTGCATCGCCATATTGGCTTCATACAAACCATGCATGCCCAACATACCCAAAGAGTTCTCATGGGTACCCGGGAAAGCGCCAAGCCCCATTAAAGTACTGACAACGGGTAAATTCAGTGCTTCTGCCAATTTTAACAATGGCTTATCTGCCTCAGAAATAACAGCACCACCACCGACATAAAGTACCGGCTTTTTCGCTTCAAGAAGTGCCTTCAATGCTTTCTTGATCTGTCCTTTGTGCCCAGTAAGCGTTGGATTGTACGAACGCATTTTGATGGTTTCTGGGTATTCATAAGGAAGTTTGATTTGTGGATTTAGGATATCTTTTGGCAAATCGATAACCACAGGACCGGGACGTCCTGTCGTTGAAATATAGAATGCTTTTTTAACGACGTCTGGAATGTCTTCCGCTTTCTTTACTAAAAAGCTGTGTTTAACAATCGGACGGGATACACCCACGATGTCACACTCTTGGAAGGCGTCGTTACCAATAAGGTTATTTGGGACGTTACCAGAAATAACGATCATTGGGATTGAGTCCATGTAGGCCGTTGCAATACCAGTAACGGTATTGGTTGCGCCAGGACCAGAACATACAAGTACTACACCGGGTTTACCGGTAGAACGAGTATAACCATCGGCCATATGGGTCGCGGCTTGTTCGTGTCGTACTAATACGTGTTTAATTTCAGCAGTTTTAGCATGCAGGGCATCATAGATATCAAGTACAGAACCACCTGGGTAACCAAAGATTTGTTCTACACCCTCTTCAATTAGAGACTGCACCACCATCTCAGCGCCGGATAACATGGCTGTTTCAGGTTTTGTTGTCATATTGCTCTCCTCACCAGTTTCCAATCACATTTGGTTAACATGTTGGGCTGGTTTTTCATAGTCTAGGGCTTATTCGTAGCCTAATTCGAAATACTTCCACTTTTTCGGCTATGTCTGTCTATCGTGATAACAACAAACAGTAATACGAAACAACTTTAACGCTTTATTATCATCGGGTCTAACCGCTGTTATTCGTCAATTATGCCAAAAAACCAACTATTAGCTGAAAACAACAAATAAAACCCAAACCAAGCTCAACAACCAGTTTAAAACACTCATGGGTAATAAAAAAAAAGCACTTAATATTTAAAAAGATCGCTATTTATCGATAAATAACAGCCTTATTGGTGTGCGCTTTCGCACATTATACTGAGTCTATAGATCCAAAAATCCCCCTAAAAATGCAATCACATTCGTAGGGGGATTTTTAAACAACTGAAAATTTATCTAAGTAGAAAACTACTTATCTTTCGGCTTTTCAGTGTACATTTCTTCGATTTCGTCTTGATACTTATCATTGATAACCTTACGACGCAATTTCTGAGTTGGGGTCAGCTCGCCATCATCCATAGAAAACGCTTTTGGCAGTAGTTTGAATTTCTTCACTTGCTCAAACTTAGCCAGTTCTTGTTGCAGGTCATTCACACGCTTCTCTAGCATCTCGACGATTTGGTGATGCTTAACCAGCTCAACGCGGTCGTGATATTTGATATTAAGCTCTTTGGCATACTCTTCTAACGAGTCATAACAAGGCACAATCAATGCAGAAACGAATTTACGCGTGTCAGCAATAACAGCTATCTGTTCGATAAAGTGATCTTTACCAATCGCGCCTTCAACCACTTGTGGGGCAATGTACTTACCGCCAGAGGTCTTCATCAACTCTTTAATGCGATCGGTAATGAACAGGTTACCGTTTTCATCAAAATGGCCCGCATCACCGGTTTTCAGGAAGCCGTGCTCGTCAAAAGTATTTGCCGTTTCTTCTGGCATTTTATAGTAACCGCGCATCACCATTGGTCCACGAACAAGAATCTCGTTCTTAGCACCAATTTTTACTTCTGCGCCCGGCATCGACATACCAATAGAGTCAGGGTTAAAGCAACGATCATCCCAACACGATACTGTCGCCGTGGTTTCTGTCATGCCGTAGCCAAGTTTTACGTTGATACCGATAGCATGGAAGAAGCGACCAATGGTTTCATCCAGCTTCGCACCGCCACATGGCATGAAATTGATGTTGCCACCTAGCAAGGCGCGTAGTTTCGATAGCACAAGCTTATCGGCTAGCGCGTGACTCTTTTTAAGGAGCAACGATGGCGTGCGACCTTCTTGGTGACAAACAGAGAGTTTAGCCCCCATGTTCACCGCCCAAGTAAAGAGCACTTTACGGATAAACGGTGCTTTGGATACCTTCTCGTGAATCGCTGAAAAGATCTTCTCGTAGAAGCGAGGAACCGCAGACATAACCGTTGGTTTAACGTCGCTCAACGCATCACGAACTTGCATGGTGTCTTGCAGGTAACAGTTAGTTGCGCCTTTATAAAGGACATAAAAAGTCCAAGCACGCTCAAATACGTGTGATAAAGGTAAGAAACACAATGAGACATCGTCTTTCGTTAAACTAAGACGCTCATCGTGGCCTTCTAGTTGGTAGCCAATGTTGGTGTAATCAAGCATTACGCCTTTTGGTTGGCCAGTGGTACCAGAGGTATAAATAAGGGTCAGCAAGTCGTCCATGCTTGCATCGGCAAGACGAGTATCAAGTTCAGCTTGCTGTGATTCTACACCATGAGCCATAAACTCTTTCCAAGAGACAGCAAAGCTGTGGTCTTGAAGGTCGATATCGTCAGACATAGCAACAACGACTTCAAGTTGTTCACATTCATCAAAGAGCTTCACTGCCGCATCAAACTGAACTTGTTCGCCAACAAATAAGATCTTCACATCCGCATTTTGGATAATGTAAGAAGACTGCGCCGCGGTATTGGTTGGATAAATCGGAACGGTCACAAGACGGGCTTGTAAAGAGGCAAAATCTGCCACAGTCCACTGAGGCATATTGTTTGAATAGATACCGATCTTATCTTGAACTCTCAGTCCTTGAGCCAATAGTGCTAATGAAAGCGTATCGATTTGTTGTCCAAACAGTTCCCAGCTAATACCTTGCCATACATTGTCTACTTTATGCTTCAAAGCTATACGGTTGCCGCCTTGGGCTACTTGGTCACGCAGTCTTTTTACGATATGAAAATCTAAATTGGCCATCTCTTTACCTTTGGCTTACACCTGTAAGCTTTTTTGAGCGCACAAGTGTACCTCTGATCATGGAAAAGGCAACTGATGAAGCTCAAAGTTATCAGTAATAGTACGTCTCACGCTAAGTTTTCTATCAACAAAAAATAGTAGGTACAAAAAAGCCCCAAGCCAGACCCCTAGCTTAGGGCTTATAAAACATAGGGATTAGTGTCTAGTTAAGTGCCACGACTTCGCCACAGATCATCATTAACTGATCTCGTAACCAAATGTGTCCTTTGTCCTTTTCACTTGATTCGTGCCAGCTTAGGAAGCCAGAAATCGCTGCGTTATTGAATGGGAAATCTAGGATCTGCAACTGCTCTTTATTCGCTGCATGTTCAACCATCCAGCGCGGAGCAATCGTGACAAGTTCCGATTGACCAACAACGTATAGAACGTTACTCAAGCTCGTACCTTCGTAAAAAGGCATACAATTTAGGTCACGGTACGCTTGCTCTGAGAAGCTACGTTGGCCATGAATACGAGACAGTTTAGCGTGCTTTTCATTAAGTAACTCAGCCGCTGTTACTTCACCTTTAATACGAGGGTGAGAAACAGATGCAACAACAACCAACTCATCCTGGAAGATTTCAGTACTTGAGAAGCCCTGCTCATCAAAACGAGCGTAATCAATCACGAAGTCGATTTCTTGGTAACGCATACGCTCAGAGAGCTGACGATCAAATTCGGCATCCATGTGCAATTTAACACTAGGCGCTTGTCCATGGATTCTCGACATGATCTTAGGAGCAAAACGCATGTCACAAGGGCTGCAAATTGCCAGCTTAAACAAACGAGAAGACGATTCTGGAGAGAATACCGAGCTTGGTAATTCATTGCGCACTAACTGCAGCGCTTGGCGGATTGGGCCAAACAATTGACGAGCACGTTGAGTCGGTTGAATACCACGACCTTGACGCATGAATAGTTCGTCGTTAAACATCACTTTTAGGCGAGCAACCGCATTACTTACAGCAGGCTGAGACATTCCCAGATTATGAGCTGCACGCGTAATGTTTTGCTCTTGCATTACGGCATCAAATACAGTCAAAAGGTTTAAATCTACTCCACGAAGTGTGCTTTCCATTCTGTAGCTTGCAATTGCACTCATTGCGTCTTTTTTCTCTAACATTCAAATTGCCTCTGGTCAGTTCGACAGCGTTAAATTGGTAATGGTGTGGGAATAGATAACCACCAGTTCTTATATTTATCATATCGATATTTTTCGAATTACCACTACTATTAACCAATACATCTCGAGCTAACAACAAGATTGATAAAGAATAATTTTATTTTACCTCCGCAATTAAATAGTGCTTAAAAATCAAATAATTGAATAATTATAAAAAAACATAAAATGCTGTATTTATGAGTATCATTGCTACTTATTTAGCTGTTCTATCGTTTGGCTACATTTTTCACCACCCATTGAAGTCATGAATTATTTAACCAGTACATTCAAAAACACCACTTATGAGTTAGGTGAGCGAGACATAACTAGGGAAGTCCACCTTGTCCCAAAGTTGTTTTCTTAAGTCATCTTGATGGGACCAATCTCCCGCCAATATCCATTCAACGAGCGCATTTGCGACATCTGGATAAGTAACCACTTCAGCCTGCTTTTCGCTGAGCCATCCACGTAAGATAGCGGCGTCTAAAAAACTCATTGTTTGAGCCAATCCAAGCGCCTCTAGCGTCGCCACATTGCTCTGTTGTTCGAACTGCCCTTCGAGCGGTTTAAGGAGCAATTTCTTACCCAACGTTAAAGCTTCAGATGGCAATTCAAATCCACCATTGGCTACCACACCAGAGCAGCGATTTAGGTCGAGCTGGAAGCCTGTGTGGCTGAGTGGTTTGAACTCAATATTTTCGATTCGGTTAGGCTCAATCACGCTCGGGTGGTAACAAACAAAATTGTGAGAAATGAATTTCATTAGTAATTCAGAGATCGCATCCAGATTCTCAAATGGCAAGTAGACCAAAGTGAAGTGTTGTTGATCTATCGTTTTTTCATGACGAGCTAGCGTGTGAACGATAGGGGGTAATATTGGCTGTTCAAAGTGATACCAATGCAGCCCAATGCTGTGCTCTGTTGGTGCGAAATGTCGGATCACGGAGTGTTCTATCCAGTTTCCTCCTTCTTTTGGGACATCATAACGGAACGCATTCTGGTGACTTATTCCTATGCAAGGCACACCCTGTCTTTTTGCGGCCCAAGCGGTCACCGGCTCAAAATCGTTAAGCACTAAATCATACGGTGTCAGATCGAGCTGGTTAGTCTCACTGAGAAATCGCCAGATATTATTTTTCATCAATGTCTTGCCGTATTTAACCTTCCCCTGCTCACTGTAAAAAGTTAAACCATGGCGAGTTTGATAGTTTCCAAACGCTTCCATTGAGAAGTACTGACTCTCTTCACGCCCTGAAAAGAGAAAATCAACATCGATATTATGTTGACGAAAAGCCACTGCCATTGCTCGTGCGCGCGCAATATGACCATTGCCTGTGCCTTGTACGCCATATAAGATTTTCATGAATCTTCCTTTAACTTGAACACTCAAACTCATCGTTGTTACCAACGAAATACTTACAAAATGAAGTTAATGGCGAGACTGGTACAAGCAATACCTAAGGCTGCGCCAATTAATATATCCGTTAAAAAGTGCACACCAAGTAAGACTCGAGAACCAGCAATCGCGACAGCCCAGCTCAAGCTAAATAAGTATAGACTTGGATAAAAATGCCCAATTAAGGTCGCCATCACAAAAGCAGCTGCGGCATGCCCTGATGGCAGGCTGTACTTGTCTGACGGCACAATGTGAGAATGAAGTAACGAGGAAAATTCCGCTGGTCGACGTCGTTTCAGAGTATTTTTTGCTAGCCAATAGATAGGCAGTTCAATAGCAAAGGCCGCTAAGCCAACCATTAAAAACTGTCGTCCCGTATAGCCATCAGCCAGTAATGCAATCAGAGCAATGAAAACGTAAAGGTGTCCATCTCCAGTATGAGACACGGCTTTACTGAGTGTTGCATGTTGTCCGCTATAACGACTCTTTAAACAGAAAATAGAAAATGCCACATCCCAGCGGACAATAGGTTCGATAGTACGCATACGATCTCCTTAACAATCCTTATTCAGTTAAGGATCAAGTTATGCCTCACAAATGACAGTTAAGTGACGTTTTGAATGAACTAAAATGAAATTTTCCATGGTTGAGAAGTGGCTGATCCAGCTGTATCGGATGGCTTACTCATCTCTCATAAAAATAAAGCGACTCTAGGCCGCTTTATCATTTATTGCTTACTTTATGGCTTCAAAGCTCTATAGCGAAAGGGGTTCGTGCTTCTTAACCAAACCAAAATCAGCCAATATCGAATAGGCCGCCGGGATCATAAACAGCACCAACAAGGTTGAGGCAAATATCCCGAACACAATCGAAATCACCAGAGGTTGAATAACCTGAGCCTGCAAGCTGGTTTCCGTTAATAGTGGTAGCAAACCGGCTGCGGTGGTCATAGACGTTAAAAATACCGCACGGAACCGCTCGCGGCTGGCTTTAACAACCGAATCATGCACGCTATCCCCTTCATCGACATGGTGACGTATGTATTGCACCAACAAGATCGAATCATTGACCACGATCCCAGCGAGCGACACAAAACCCATCATACTTGGCATACTCAATGCGTGACCTAACAACCAGTGACCAACAACAACACCAATGAACGCCAGTGGAATCGCCAACATCACGACCACAGGTTCCAAATAGCTTCTGAACTGATAACTAAGAATCGCAAACACACCGAATAAGCCGAGTAAGAAGCCTTTGCCCATCGAAGCTCCAGTCTTAGCGGCATCTTTAGCTTCGCCTTCGAAATCAAAACGTAAGCCCGGGTATTTTTGAATGAGCTTGGCTGCTTCATCTTTTTGGAACTGAGCCAAAATTGCTGACGAGCTCGCCTTCTTATTGTCAATATCACCAAAGATACTGATGGTTCTTAGCCCATCAATACGCTGGATTCGCACGTAGTTACGTTGAAAATCTAATGTCGCCAAGGTTGCTAGCGGGATCTGACTGCCATCTGCGGTAATGATTGGGAAGTTAGCCAGCTGCTGTAAATCACCAGCCTGTTCTTTATCAAGACGCACTTCGATCGAGATATTCTCAACCCCAATTTGAATCTCATCCGCAGTCTGACCAAAGAAGGCAGCACGCAATTGGGAAGCAATCATCTGCCCATTCACGTTGTAGGTTTCAGCGCCCGGACGCAGCTTCACCAAGATCTCCTCTTTACCCATACGCATGTCATCCAGCACGCCGTGCACGCCATCAAACTGATTGAGGTATTCCTGAATATCCAAAGAAGCCGATTTCAATGCACTTAGGTCATCATGTTTGGCGCGAATTTCAATCGCACGACCGCCCGGCCCCATAGTAGGCTGCTTGAACACCAATGAAATAGGATCGGCCAGATCACCAATATCCTCTCGCCACGCATCAATGAAGTCATCGATAACCGTGTTACGGCTCTCAGATCCACGTAAGTCTAAACGCACTGTGGCCAAGTGCGGGCCTGATTCATTAGCATCTGCGTTGGCATTGAATTGGCTGGTGATGTGCTCAACCAGTGTGTTGCCTTCTTCGACCTCTTCGCTCCACTGGGCGTTCAAACGTTCAGCAGACGCAATGATTTTGTCGACCACTCTCTCGGTTTGAGAGAGTGATGCGCCCGGCGGAAGAATGATACGTGCCTCGGCAATATCGCCATCCAACTCAGGGAAAGGCTGAAATTTAACAACCCCACCAGCAATCAAAGAGATAGATAAAAGCAATAAGGTAATCACCCCGCCCATAAAGGCGTAGCGGAACGTCACGACCTTCTCGACCATGTTCATCAAAGTGGTATTACGGAAGTTCTCGAATTTCTCTAGCAGCACCACTTTGAAGCGCAGCGCTGGCTTATCATTTTTTTCTTTGTGTAATGAATGAGATAAGTGGTTTGGCAGAATAAGAAAGGCTTCAATCAAGCTCAAGGAGAGAACCAAAATAAGCACTTGAGGTACGGCTTTAAGCACCGCGCCCATTTCCCCATCAAGGAATAGTAAACTACCGAAAATACACACCGTGGTTAGGAAAGAAGACAACACACCGGGGAGCACTTTCTTAACGCCGTTGTATACCGCGTCATCAACGTTTTGTCCCCGCTCTAAATGGGAGGCGATCGATTCGGCTATTACTATGGCGTCATCCATCATAATACCGATCGCCATCAACAAGCCGACCAGCGACATAATGTTGATCGACAAGCCAAGATTGGCCATCAAAAACAAGCCTCCAAGGAAGGCTACCGGCAGGCCAGCCGCCACCCAGAACGAGTAGCGTAAACTGAAGAACAGCCACATAGTGGCAAACACTAGCACAATACCTTGCCAGCCATTGCGTACCATCATGGTTAGACGATCCCAAAGTACCGACGAGAGATCATTGGTCATTTGCAGTGTCACGCCATCAGGGGCAATTGCGCTCTGGTCTTCCACGAATCGGGTGACGTTCTCTTTAATTCTTAATGCGTCATCTTCTTTGTTCTTGCTGATCTTTAACAGAGCCGATGGTTTACCATCAAATAACACTTTTTGCTCATCAAGTTCAAAGCGATCGGTTATCTTGGCAATATCCCTCAAGCGGATCACTGAACCATTCGGCGCCGATCCAACCACAATGCTTTCCAGTTCAACAGGTGTAATTCGTCTTTCATCAAATCGAATTAAGAAGTTTTTGTCTGGCGTTTCAACGTTACCACTCGGCAGTTTTACGTTTTGACGACCAATCTGATCGGCAATATCTCCAACACTCAAACCTAACTGACGAATGGCTTGGGTATCCAGTTCCACACGATATTGATGATCGGAAAAGCCGCTGACTTCAACTAATGAAACGTCATAATCGAGCTTGATGGTGCGCTTTAGATCTTCCGCGTATGCCTTAAGTTCTGGCCATGAGGTTTCTGCAGTAATCGCGATATCAACAACCGGTTCGTTCCAATCCAACTCTTGTACGACTGGTGATTCAATCTCAGTAGGAAAGTCATTGATCGAGTTGATCTGAGTTTGAACGTCCACCAGCATTCGACCGATATCTGCTTTCTCATTCAACTTGAGGATTAAACGGGCACTGCCTTCGATCGCTTCACACTGAGTTTCTTCAATGTTAGCTAAACCATCGACCGCGTCTTCCATTCTTACACACAAGCTCTCTTCTACTTCTTGTGGCGAAGCGCCGGGATAGACAATCGCCGCCATAATATAAGGTGGATCATACGCGGGGAAGGTTTCACGCTTGATGGTGGACAAAGAAGCCAAACCCATGATTAGCAACCCAAGCATCAACAAATTAGCTGCCGTTGGGTGCCTAGAGAAGAACTTGATCATGAGGCGCTCTCCTCAGTATCAGCGGAAAGCTCATCATTTGAAGCGGATTCTTTCAATAACATACCTTCAATCGCGGGCAGAACATCATTGAGAATCAGCTTGTCTCCAGCTTGCAGGTCACCGTTAACCACCACTTGGTTGTCTCGGCGATACAGCACTTCAACACTCACCACTTGCAAACGTTGGCTGTCATTCATCAGGTAAACCTTATCGCCATGCAAAGCACGCTCAGGTACAACCCAACTCAGGTTCGCCATACCTTCAATCTCCGCTTTGACGAACATACCATTCACCAACGGAGTGGCACTGCTTGGCTGTAAGGCTGAATAATCTTGATTGATTTCAAGAATGATCCCCGCGGTGGCTTGGTGTTCATCAACGGTTTCACTGATTCTTGCGACCTTCGCTGGCCAGCTCAGATTCAAGCTGCCACTGTTCATCTGGATCGTCGCTTTAATCGGCGCTTGGTAAGGGTTCGGTATGCCTGCAGCATCGCGAGAGAATTGAGTAAAGCTTGAGGCTAAAGTTTGCATATCGTGAATAGAGAGTTGTGCCTCAACTTCCATAACGTCAATCCCATGAGCAACAAACATCTCTTGCTGAAGATTAACCACTTGGTTTTGTTCAATATCAACCTGAGCAATTCTCATCGCTCTCGGCAAAGTGATGGTCGTTTTATCCAAAGAACGTTGCGCCTCTTTCACTTTAGATACATTGACCTTAATCACCGCTTCCGCGACGCGCTTTTCGTCTGGCATTAAAGCGATTTGATTCTGTATATCTAACACCAACTTCTGTTGCGAGAGTGCGCTTTGTTGTTGCAGATCGACATCCGATTGCGAGGTCAGCCCTTTCTTGCGGAGATCCTGTTTACGTTGCAGCTCTTTATTACTGATCACTAAACGATTCTTTTCGATCTTTAATGTTTGTTGTAGGTTGTCTTCTTCTTGATTCAACTTCGCGAGTGAGGTCTGGCTTGATTTAAGATCCGCTTCAGCTTGCACTAACTTCAATTCGTAATCTAAGGGATCAACCTTAAGTACGACCGTTCCCTCTGGGATCACCTGCCCTTTTTCAAGATCTGGATGTCGATAGACTATTTGCCCTGTCACCTCGGCAATCGCTTTCCATTCAACCTTAGGCACCACTCTGCCAAAGCCCACCGCCAACGGCGCGATCATCTGTTGTTCTAAGCTGACCGTTTCGACTAAACGAGCCCTATCTCCCGCGGGTTTAGTCGGCGGATCAAGCTTAAAATTAATCGCAACCACCAAACCAATAACACCAACCGCTAGTGCTGGAAAAAAGAGGAGTTTTTTACTTATTTTCATTATCTTGATTCCTGCAAGGGAGTAGCGCTAGATACATTGATAAAGCCTTCGGTCATCAATTGAATGTTGTGTTCAATTAAACGATTAAGAAAGGCTTCGTTAAGCTCAATACCGTGGATCGCTAACAAAGGTGGCGGTGCGATAAAAGGAAATACCATCAGGCTAATGTACGAAACACGACACAGTTTTGGATCCATGTTCTTCTTCAATATGCCCTGCTCAACTAACTTTTCAAAGATGACATCTTGGGCTGGCTTAGCCACATCTTGAAATACTTTTTCTAACAACTCTCTTTGAAGCTCAGAGGGAGGCATATTCATCACTTGGGCAATCAAGCGAGGAAACTTAGGCACCTTAACCATCTCTTTATAATAAGTTCGCATTAAATCAAGAAAATTCTCATGGCTGCTCTCTGTCACCAACTTCTGCATCTGTATTTGCATCGGACGTAGCGTTTCACGCAGCATCGCTTCAAACAATCCGGCTTTATTGCCAAAGTAGTAACGGATCATCGCAATGTTCACTCCAGCACGCTCTGCAATTAAACGTGTCGAGACTTTATCGTAAGGTTGAATAACGAACAGATCTCGAGCGTGCTCGATGAGTAGCTGCCTGACATCAAGGTTTTGTTGAGGTCGTCCTGCTTTACGCGCTGCCATCATTGAGACCTATCCTATTAATTAATCACACGATTAATTATAGGGATAAATCAACACAGTAGTAGAACATTAATTACTCACTATTTAATCGATTGATTAATTAATTAATTAATTAATTAATTTTCTCATACATTCGATTTAGTGATGAATCGTTCCGACAAAAAGATTTACTACAAAGTTTTAACCTATACATAAGCCAATCGATAAACTAACCCGCCAGTACAAAACCACCAATCAGTCGATACATCCAACATAAAAGAAAAAAACAGCACAAACCAAACAAAAACACCACCAAAGCACACTGATATTGGATTTTCTCGTTTGACGCTCAGAATAAATTGCGGTAAATATGGTGTTAACAGTTTATTTACGGATATTTGTGTAATGATTTTTTCTTCTTCTCGACTGCTGAAACTTCTCCTTATCGTGAACCAATCGCGCGGGTAAGTTGTGGGTCAAGAACTACACAAATATTAAAACCCGCGCTGAGCGGGTTTTTTTGTAACTGGCACTTTTAAAAGAACATCATTCTTAATAATAATTTGGATAGCAATCGATTTATTGTCGATATAAGGAAGCACCCATGAACGATCAAGTAATAATTTTTGATACGACCTTACGTGACGGCGAGCAAGCTCTTGCAGCAAGTCTCACGGTAAAAGAGAAGTTACAGATCGCTTACGCTCTTGAGAGGCTGGGTGTGGACGTTATTGAGGCTGGCTTCCCAGTTTCTTCTCCCGGTGATTTCGAATCGGTTCAAACGATTGCGAAACACATCAAAGATAGCCGAATTTGTGCGCTTTCTCGTGCCGTTGCCAAGGATATAGACGCCGCTGCAGAAGCACTAAAAGTCGCAGATCAATTCCGTATCCATACCTTCATTTCAACCTCAACGGTTCACGTACAAGATAAGCTACGTCGCAGCTATGACGATGTGGTTGAGATGGCAGTTAAAGCCGTTAAACACGCTCGTAACTACACTGACGATGTTGAGTTCTCTTGTGAAGATGCAGGCCGCACTCCAATTGATAACCTATGTCGCATGGTGGAAGCCGCCATCAACGCTGGCGCGAAAACCATCAACATTCCAGACACGGTAGGCTATACAGTGCCTAATGAGTTCGGCGGTATTATCCAAACCCTATTCAACCGAGTTCCAAACATTGATAAAGCCATCATCTCGGTGCACTGCCACGATGACTTAGGAATGTCGGTTGCTAACTCCATTGCGGCGGTACAAGCGGGTGCTCGCCAAATTGAAGGCACGATTAACGGTATTGGTGAACGTGCGGGTAACTGTTCTTTAGAAGAAGTCGCGATGATCATCAAAACTCGCCAAGAGCTTTTGGGTGTTCATACTGGTTTGGATCATAAAGAGATTCACCGTACCAGTAAGTTGGTTAGCCAGCTTTGCCATATGCCAATTCAAGACAACAAAGCTATCGTTGGTGCTAACGCATTCAGCCACTCTTCAGGCATTCACCAAGATGGCATGCTAAAGAACAAAAACACTTATGAGATCATGACCCCTGAGTCTATTGGCTTGAAAAACAAGGCATTGAACCTAACAAGCCGCAGTGGCCGTGCTGCCGTTAAGAGCCACATGGACGCGATGGGTTACAAAGACAATGAGTACAACCTAGATTCATTGTACGAAGACTTCTTAAAGCTTGCTGATCGCAAAGGCCAAGTGTTCGATTACGACCTAGAAGCACTAATGCACTTCGCAAACCTACGTGATGAAGACGACTTCTATAAACTGAATTACCTAAGCGTACAATCTGGTAGTGTTATGTCCACCACCAGCATCAAACTGCAATGTGGAGATGAAGAGAAATGCGAAGCGGCTGTTGGTAACGGCCCTGTTGATGCCTTATACCAATGCATCTACCGCTTAACGGGTTATGAAATAGTGCTAGACAAATTCGACCTAACCGCAAAAGGTGAAGGCGAAGATGGTTTAGGCCAAGCCGATATTATTGCTAACTATAAAGGCCGCAAGTACCACGGTACGGGCGTTTCAACCGATATCGTTGAAGCTTCTGGTCAAGCGCTACTGCACGTTATTAATAGCATTCAGCGCGCAGACACCATCGCAGAAATGAAGCAGCAAAGAATCGCGACAGTTTAATATCCAATAACAGAGCCCTAGAGCCGATGTTATTGGCTTTAGGGACAAAATTTTAAAGAGCTGTCATAGCTCAGTAACAAGAATTAAAGGATTAACATGACAGATAAATCATACAAAATTGCCGTACTACCTGGTGATGGCATTGGCCCAGAAGTAATGCAACAAGCACATAAAGTGCTAGACGCGATCGAAAAGAAGCACGCGATTAGCTTTTCTCGCGAAGAGTATGATGTTGGTGGAATTGCGATTGATAATCACGGCAGTCCACTTCCAGAAGCAACAGTAGCGGGCTGTGAAGAATCTGACGCGGTACTTTTTGGTTCTGTCGGTGGTCCTAAATGGGAACACCTTCCACCGAACGATCAACCAGAGCGTGGTGCCCTACTTCCTCTGCGTAAACACTTCCAACTTTTCTGTAATCTACGCCCGGCACAAATCCACAAAGGCTTAGAGTCTTTCTCTCCACTTCGCGCTGATATCTCTGAGCGTGGTTTTGACATCGTGGTTGTACGTGAACTAACAGGCGGCATCTACTTCGGCCAACCTAAAGGTCGCGAAGGCGAAGGCGCCACTGAAAAAGCGTTTGATACAGAAGTTTACCACCGCTACGAAATCGAACGCATTGCAAAGATTGCATTTGAATCGGCACGTCTACGTAACAAAAATGTTTACTCAATCGACAAAGCAAACGTTCTGCAGAGCTCTATCTTATGGCGTGAAGTGGTTGAAGAGATCGCAAAAGATTACCCAGATGTCACGCTAAACCACATGTACATCGACAACGCGACCATGCAACTAATCAAAGACCCATCTCAGTTTGACGTCATGCTATGTTCAAACATCTTTGGTGACATTATCTCTGATGAGTGCGCAATGATCACAGGCTCTATGGGTATGCTTCCTTCTGCAAGCTTGAACGAAAGCAACTTTGGCCTATACGAACCAGCAGGCGGCAGTGCACCAGATATCGCAGGCAAGAACATCGCTAACCCAGTCGCACAGATTCTTTCTGCCGCGCTAATGCTTCGTTACAGCCTAGGCGAAGAAGCGGCAGCACAAGATATAGAAACTGCGGTATCTAAAGCGCTTTCAGCAGGCGAGCTAACAGCAGACCTAGCAGGCGGCAACCAGGCGCTGACGACATCTGAAATGGGTGACAAGATTGCAGAGTATATCTTAGCTTCATAAGCTAGACGCTCTCGAATTAAAGCAAGTACATAAGAATAATATCAAGCCAAGTCAGCTTAAATCACATGACTTGGCTCGAAACACACACTGGGACTGATGCTCCCAAGGAAGAAAAGCTATGTCGACAAACCAGCAAGCAAAAACCTTATACGAGAAAGTTTATGACGCTCACGTTGCAGTAGCAGCAGAAGGCGAAACGCCCATTCTTTATATCGATCGTCACTTAGTCCACGAAGTAACGTCACCTCAAGCCTTTGATGGCCTTCGAGAAAAAGGTCGAAAAGTTCGCCAGGTTAGCAAAACATTTGCAACCATGGATCATAACGTATCGACACAAACCAAAGACATCAACGCTTCTGGCGAGATGGCTCGTATCCAGATGGAAACGCTATCGAAAAACTGTGAAGAGTTTGGTGTAACGCTTTATGACCTAAACCACAAATACCAAGGTATTGTGCACGTAATGGGCCCTGAGCTAGGTATTACGCTACCAGGCATGACCATCGTATGTGGTGACTCACACACTGCGACACACGGTGCATTTGGTTCTCTTGCATTCGGTATCGGTACTTCAGAAGTTGAGCACGTTCTAGCCACTCAAACGCTAAAACAAGCTCGCGCTAAAACCATGAAGATCGAAGTGAAAGGCAAGGTTGCTCCAGGCATTACTGCAAAAGATATCGTGCTAGCGATCATCGGTAAAACAACAGCCGCTGGCGGTACAGGCTACGTAGTGGAATTCTGTGGTGAGGCGATTACTGACCTTACGATGGAAGGTCGCATGACAGTATGTAACATGGCTATCGAGCTTGGTGCTAAAGCCGGTCTCATTGCTCCAGACGCAACAACCTACGAGTACATCAAAGGTCGTAAGTTCTCTCCACAAGGCGAAGACTTAGAAGCAGCAATCCAATACTGGGATACGCTAAAAACCGATGCTGATGCGGAATTCGATGCGGTTGTGACACTAGAGGCGGCAGACATCAAACCACAAGTTACTTGGGGCACGAACCCAGGTCAGGTTATCTCGGTAGACACGCCAATCCCAGCACCAAAAAGCTTCGCCGATCCTGTTGAAAAAGCTTCGGCTGAAAAAGCACTGGCTTACATGGGCCTTGAAGCGGGCAAATCGCTATCTGATTACAACGTAGACAAAGTCTTCGTGGGTTCTTGTACTAACTCTCGTATCGAAGACATGCGTGCAGCCGCTGCGGTAGCGAAAGGTCGCCAAGTAGCGAAACACGTTCAAGCGCTTATTGTTCCGGGTTCAGAACAAGTAAAAGCGCAAGCCGAAGCTGAGGGCTTAGATGCAATCTTCAAAGAAGCAGGCTTCGAATGGCGCCTTCCGGGGTGTTCTATGTGTCTTGCAATGAACAACGACCGTCTAGGTCCACAAGAGCGCTGTGCTTCTACATCAAACCGTAACTTTGAAGGTCGCCAAGGCCGTGATGGTCGTACGCACCTAGTTAGCCCAGCAATGGCCGCAGCAGCAGCGATCGCTGGTCACTTTGTCGATATTCGTGAACTTTAATTAGAGGATTTAACATGTCAGGTTTTCAACAACACACCGGATTAGTCGTTCCTCTAGATACGGCCAACATCGATACTGATGCAATCATTCCAAAGCAGTTTCTACAGAAAGTAAACCGTACTGGTTTTGGTAAACACTTGTTCCACGATTGGCGCTTCCTAGATGATGCAGGCCAGCAACCAAACCCTGAGTTTGTAATGAACGCACCACGCTATCAAGGCGCCTCTATTCTACTGGCTCGCGAGAACTTCGGTTGTGGTTCATCTCGTGAACACGCTCCTTGGGCGCTTGCCGATTACGGTATTCAAGTGATTATTGCCCCGAGCTTTGCCGATATTTTCTACGGTAACTCAATCAATAATCAAATGGTTCCAGTTCGCCTTACAGAACAGGAAGTCGATGAAATATTCCAGTTCGTAGAAGCGAACGAGGGCGCTGAGGTCACTGTCGATCTAGAAGCCATGAAAGTGAACGCGAATGGCAAACAGTATTCCTTTGAAATTGATGAGTTCCGTCGTCACTGTTTACTCAATGGTTTGGACAACATCGGCCTAACACTTCAACATGCTGATAAAATTTCAGAGTTTGAAGCTAAGATCCCTAGCTTCCTAAAATAAAGCAGTCTCAAACTAGCGCAGCCTTGAAATAGAGTAAGCGCTTTCAAAAACATGCAAAAGGTTGGCTCAGCGCCAACCTTTTTTATTTAGCGGAACATCATTATAAAACTCAACTCTGTGGTTTAACTGAAGAACCATGAAAGAAAATCATAAAGCATAAGGTCTTAGTAGTCAGTCATCAGGAGAATGCCATGAAACAACTACTTTTTATTATTAGCCTACTGTGCTCAACCTTAGCTTGGTCTGCACCTAAATCCGAACTTTGGCCTTATTGGAACCAAAGTAATGAAACAAGCCCTGCGCAAGTGTCACACCAAGATTGGCAGCAATTTCTCAACAGTTATCTAGTTAAGCAAGGCCAGCACGCTCTCATTCGATATAAAGCAGTGAACACTTCAGACAAGGCAAAGCTAAAGCAATACATCAAACAGTTGGAACAGGTAAACCCACTCGACTATTCAAAAGCGGAACAATATGCCTATTGGGTTAACCTATACAACGCCGTGACTGTTGATTTAATTCTTGATGCCTACCCGATCAAGTCGATTACCAAGCTCGGCGGCTTATTTAGTTTCGGGCCATGGGGAGATGATGTCGTCGTGGTCAACGGTAAATCATTGACACTTAATGATATTGAACACCGGATCCTAAGACCGATTTGGCAAGACTCACGCACACACTACGCGGTAAATTGTGCGAGTTTAGGTTGCCCTAACCTACAACTTCAAGCCTTTACGACTGACAACACCGAAACTCTACTAGAACAAGCAGCCTCTGAGTTTGTGAATAGTGACAAAGGCGTGTTGGTTGAAGGCAATAAGCTCCAGCTATCATCGATTTACGAGTGGTTTGCAGTGGATTTTGGGACTCAGGAACAACTCATTCAACATTTAGAGCAGTATCGAACAAAACCACTAACGAATACCAACAATATCAGTTATGACTACGACTGGTCACTTAACCAAGCAAACTAATTTCAGTCTCTAAGAGCACAACTAAAACGAAAAAAAGAGGCGAGTGGTTTATTAGCCACTCGCCTCTTTCATCTGTTTCACTGTTTCTAGAACTAAAAGCTTGAATCCAGCTGCTGCAAGTACTCAACCTCTTCAGGCGTTGATGTGCTCCCTAACACTTCATTGCGATGTGGATAACGACCAATACTCTCAAACATCTTGATAAGTCACTGTCCTACCATCCCCTGTCTTAAAAACCGGGCAATTCGAGTCATTGCTCGGCTCAGTGTTCAATTATTTAAAACCTTTAACTTTCTTAATTAAGTCATAAGCATTTTGAATTTCTTGTGATTTTTCTTTCGCAACATTCATCATCTCTGGCGGTAAACCTTTAGCCATCAGCTTATCTGGGTGATGCTCGTTCATCAGCTTGCGATAAGCTTTCTTCACTTCTTTTCCGTCTGCATCTTCACTCACATCCAATACCTTAAAGGCATCCGCCAACTGGTTTTGTTGTGAAGCTTGCTGCCAACCCGATGACTGTCCGTGACCTTGCTGACCACCAAAGCTTCCACCTTGCTGCTGGAAGCGGAATGCCGCTTCTTGCATCTGTAGGCGGCGATCGAGTTGTTCCGAAGAAAAACCAAGGCCTTGAGCGATCTTATGGAGAACCTGACGCTCGCTTGGATGCAAGCTCCCGTCAGCAAACGCTGCTGAAATTTGCAGTTCTAAGAAGAATTGCAATAGATCAAAACGACCGCCTGATGAGATCTTCACACGCTCAAGTACATCGCTTAATGGGAAGTCACTCTCTTTTCCATCACGGAATGCGTCTTGCGCCGCTTTACGTTGTTCACCATGCAGATTCATGCGCTCCATCATAGTGGAAGCGAGCTGAATTTCTTCAGGTGTTACCTGACCTTTAGCTTTAGCGACATGCCCCATAACCGCAAAAGCGGCTTTAAAAAACTCATTCTGCCTTTCTACTTGGCTTGGCCCTCGGCCAAAACCAGAACTATTAAAACCCGATTGGTTCAACCGACGAGCTTTATCGAACTGGTGTCCTAAAAATAGGCCAAAAATCAGACCAAGCGGACCTCCAAATAAAAAGCCAAAAAAAGCGCCCAAAATTTTGCCAAATATTTGCATTATGTGTTCTCTATCTATGAATTTTATCTGAGTAATGCTGTCTGATGATGCTGAATGCTAATATTTCCTTTATCATAAGGAAAATGCTTTATTAATTGGATTGATACTAGATCAACCCTTCATCTAGTGACACAGGATAGTTCAACTTCATGCAATCTTTTTCCCGCACCTTGTTAGCCGCGTCTATAAGTACGGCGTTATACGTGTCGACAACTCAAGCTGAAACAATCACCGATAGTAGTGTGCAGGAAATGCCCTCTATAGATCAATGTTTGATCGAGCCCGCTGCAGAAAACGAGACGCAGCTACCCGCTCATGTTGAGTCAGATCGCTTAGAAGCTATCAATGGTGACAAGGCAATATATTCAGGTGACGTAAGAGTTACGCAAGGGAACAAGACCATCCTTGCTGATAACGTAACCCTGCACCAACAAGAAAACATCGTTGTAGCTGAAGGCAACGTAAACTTTAGTGACGGCCAAATAAAGTCAGTATCGGACAGAGCAACCAACAATCTGACTACCGACGAAATGACATTAGAAAATACCGATTACGAATTTCTTTGCGAACCTGGTCGCGGAAACGCGGTTTACGTGTCTAAGACTGGTAAAGCGGTTTATGAAATTGAAGATGGCTCAATCACCTCTTGCCCTATTGGCGACAACGCTTGGCGCCTAAGAGCCTCAAGTATCAGTGTCGACCAAGACGAAGAACAAGCCACTTTTTACAACCCTCGTTTTGAGATCCAAAGTGTTCCCGTTTTTTACTTACCGTATTTAACCGTACCCGTCGGTGATACCCGTAAAACCGGCTTCTTGTACCCAACCGTTTCGTACGGTTCAAGCGATGGTTTCGAAGCTGAAGTCCCGGTGTATTGGAACTTGGCACCAAACTACGATTTGGAAACCACATTCAAGTACATGCAAGAGCGTGGTACTCAACTAAACAGTAAATTCAGATATTTGAGCGACTTTGGCTCGGGTAGTATCAAGTCTGAGTACTTACCTGATGATAAAAAATACGAAGAAAAAGGCGACCGTTGGGGCGCTCAACTAGAGCACTCTGGAATATTCCAACAATCTTGGTTATTTGAACTCGATTACTCCAAAGTGAGTGATATCGATTACTTTACCGATGTCAACTCAAGCAGTATTGGTAATCGTGAAGATGGGCAACTACTTCAAGAAGGCCAAGCTACCTATCGTTCTCAAAATTGGGATGCGTCTGTGCTTGTCCGAGATTTCCAAGTCCTTACGACGACCAATAACTTACCTTATCGTCTCATGCCACAACTCGAGTATAACTATTATGCTCCTGAAGTAATGAAGTACCTGGATTTTGATCTAATCAGTCATGTTTCATTGTTCGATACTGACGCAAAAGGTAAGCCTTCAGCTACTCGTGTTCACGTTGAGCCAGGCATTACCATCCCAGTCGGAAATACCTGGGGTACTTGGACAACGGAAGCGCGATTACTGGGTACATACTACCAACAAGATCTTGATGGCGTTGATACCGGTGCCGGATCAGATTATGAAGGCTTAGAAGAGTCAGCAAGTCGAGTTATCCCTGAATTTAGAAGTCATGCTGGTATCGTTCTGGAACGAGATACCACGATTGTTGGCAACTACACTCAAACACTCGAACCGCAACTTCAATACCTTTATGTCCCGAAAGAAGATCAATCTAACATTGGTCGTTACGACACCACTTTACTGCAAACGGATTATTACGGTCTATTCAGAAGCCGTAAATACAGTGGTGTAGACCGTATTGCATCAGCAAACCAGGTAAGTTATGGAGCATCATCGCGCTTTTTTGATGATGAGTATAAAGAACGTCTTAACATCTCTTTTGGACAGATCTTTTATATCGATAAAGATACTAAACAAAACTTAAATGATGATGACTCAAGTAAAAATACCAATTATTCATCTTGGGCGGTAGAGGTTGACTTTAACTACGACGATTACCTGTTCTATCACGGTGGTGTACAGTACGATATTGATACCTCTGCAATGCAGCTTGCGAATAGTACTATTGAATACCGCTTTGCTGGCGGTTACATACAAACAAACTACCGCTATGTAACCAAAGAGTACATTGAAGACACCGTTGATTTTAATATTGGTTCAATTACGAAAGATGGTATCTCTCAAGCTGGTTTACTCGGTGCTTACCAAATTTCACCTAAATGGAACGCAAGCGCTCAATACTTCTATGATTTAACGACCGAAGAAGAGCTCGAATGGTTAGCTCGAATCAATTATAAATCAGATTGTTGGTACATTGGCTTTACCTACAGCAACCAATTACGCAGCTGGGAAGGCGATTACATCAACACATCGAACGCGTCACCCGTTTATGAAAACAACTTCAGCGTGAACTTCGGTATTGTCGGCTTTGGTACCAACATTGGCTCAGATTCTGGCGCTGTCGGTGAAAGCAGCTCGGATAACGCATTGAGCTATGGCCGTCCATTCTTCTTAAACAACTAATTTTCTTTATTGATAAAACATCAATAAATTTAAAGGATTACACATGACATTGTGGAAACGCACATTAATTGCTATCGCAGCGGCTTGTACTTTATCAACAAGCTACGCAGCCCCGGTTGAACTCGACAGCGTAAAAGTGATCGTGAACGAAGGCGTGATCTTACAAAGCGATATCGACGCTTCGATGAAGACACTGCGCGCAAACGCTAAGAAAAGCGGTCAAACATTACCATCACAAGACGTACTCAATGAGCAAGTACTAGAAAAGCTGATCATCGATACCATTCAGACTCAAGAAGCGGAACGTATCGGTGTTCGTATTGATGATGCTCGACTTGATCAAGCAATAGTAGGCATCGCGGAAAATAACAACCAAACGGTAGAACAACTTACCGCGTCAGTTGCCGAAGAAGGCCTGAGCTACAATGCATTTCGTGAACAAGTAAGAAAAGAGATTGCCGCAAGCGAAGCTCGTAACGCCTTAGTTCGTCGCCGTATCAATATTCTTCCAGCAGAAGTCGATAACCTAACGGATATCTTAGCGCAAGAGACCAATGCCACTGTTCAATACAAAATTGGACACATTCAACTACGCTTCAATGACGAGCAAACGAAAGAAGAGCTAGAAGTTCAAGCTAAAGATCTAGTTGAAGCACTCAACTCAGGAAAAGACTTCAGCACTATGGCTTATACTTACTCTAAAGGTCCTAAAGCACTGCAAGGCGGTGACTGGGGTTGGATGCGTAAAGAAGAAATGCCAACCATTTTTGCAGATCAAATCAAAATGCAGAATAAAGGCAGCACCATCGGTCCTTTCCGCAGCGGTGTGGGTTTCCATATCCTGAAAATTGAAGATGTAAAAGGCTTAGAGACTGTTGCCGTTACCGAAGTGAATGCGCGCCATATCTTGATTAAACCGACCGTCATCTTAAGTGACGACGGTGCAAAGAAGCAACTTGAGGAAATCACTCGTCGTGTCAACGCGGGTGAAGCTAGCTTTGGTGATCTCGCTCAGCAATACAGCCAAGATCCAGGCTCAGCAGTTCAAGATGGTGAATTAGGCTACCAGACACCTGACTTGTACGTACCTGAATTCAAGCACCAAGTAGAAACATTGCCTGAAGGCAAAATCAGTGCGCCATTTAAAACGGTTCATGGTTGGCACATCGTTGAAGTACTCGACCGTCGAGAAGTCGACCGTACCGATTCAGCTTTAAAAAACAAAGCTTACCAAATTCTATTTAACCGTAAGTTCAATGAAGAAGCAGGCGCTTGGTTACAAGAAATAAGAGCCAGTGCCTTTGTTGAAATAGTTGAGGAAGACCAAGATGACAACTAAACGTATTGTCATTACCGCGGGTGAACCTGCTGGGATAGGCCCAGATTTAACGCTAGCCTTGTCTCAAGAAAGCTGGCCACATCAACTTGTGGTTTGTGCCGATAAAACCCTGCTTGCCGAGCGAGCTAAGCTCCTCGGTATCGAAGTAGAGTTTCTGGATTACGACGCAACCGCAGCTAAGGAGCCTCAACGCTCTGGCACACTGGTTGTGAAACACGTTCCATTATCTGAAAGCACCATTGCAGGTCAACTCAACGAGGCCAACGGCCATTACGTATTAAATACTTTAGAAACCGCAGCAATTGGCTGTATGAATGATGAATTTGATGCTATTGTCACCGGCCCTGTTCACAAGGGTGTAATTAACCGGGCTGGCGTTGCTTTTAGTGGCCATACCGAGTTTTTTGCAGAGAAGTCCAATACACCGCTCGTGGTGATGATGTTGGCAACTGAAGGGCTGCGTGTTGCACTAGTAACAACACACATCCCACTAGCTTATGTATCTCAAGCCGTGACCGAAGACAGATTAGAGCGAGTTATTGCGATTCTGAATAAAGATTTGGTCGAAAAGTTTGCTATAGAGAAACCAACTATTTATGTATGTGGTTTGAACCCGCATGCGGGCGAAGATGGTTGTTTAGGTCACGAAGAGATAGAAACTATCACTCCTACGCTAGAAAAAATTCGCCAAAAAGATGGTATTAATTTAGTTGGCCCATTGCCAGCAGACACCATCTTTAATGAAAAATATTTGCAAGATGCAGATGCTGTTTTAGGTATGTATCACGACCAAGTGCTCCCAGTACTGAAATACAAAGGCTTTGGTCGCTCAGTGAACATCACACTTGGCTTACCATTTATTCGCACATCAGTCGATCACGGTACTGCCTTAGACTTGGCAGGAACAGGCCAAGCCGATACAGGGAGCTTTAGAACAGCGCTCACGCACGCCATTGAATTAGTAGAGAAAAAGCAATGAAAAATGATGTCCATTTAGGGCACAAAGCGCGTAAACGTTTTGGTCAAAACTTCCTTAACGACCCATACATTATTGATGGAATCGTATCGGGCATTAACCCACTACCAGGTCAGAATTTAGTTGAAATCGGCCCTGGTCTTGGTGCCATTACAGAGCCAGTTGGTAAACTTGTCGACAAGTTCACGGTAATTGAGCTAGATAGAGATCTAGCGGAACGTCTGCGCAACCATCCGGATCTTGCTGATAAGTTAACGATCCATGAAGGCGATGCGATGAAGTTCGACTTCGAACAACTCGTGAAACCCAACAACAAGCTTCGTATCTTTGGTAACTTGCCATACAACATCTCTACCCCATTGATGTTCCATCTTTTTGAATTCCATAAGGACATACAAGATATGCACTTTATGCTTCAAAAAGAAGTAGTTAACCGCTTAGCGGCAGGGCCTGGCAGCAAAGCTTACGGTCGTCTGACTGTCATGGCTCAATACTACTGTAAAGTGACTCCTGTGCTCGAAGTGCCGCCAACAGCCTTCGTTCCGCCACCGAAAGTAGACTCTGCAGTCGTGCGCCTTCAGCCATACGAAGTGCTACCTTACCCTGCAAAAGATCTCAAGTGGCTAGAGCGAGTATGTCGTGAAGGCTTCAACCAACGCCGTAAAACGGTTCGTAACTGCTACAAGAGCTTAATCGATAAGGAAGTGCTTGAAGAGCTGGGTATCAACCCAAGCATGCGCCCTGAGAATTTAACGCTCGAGCAATTTGTCGACATGGCAAACTGGTTGTACGACAGCCACAACGCTGACAAATAAATAAAAAGGCTCCTACACTTCGGTGAGGAGCCTGTTTTTTATTTAATACTTCTAGGGGCTTTCGCCCTCAGCATACCAACAATAAAAGGTGCGAATATGGATATATCTACGCCTTGTATCAAATGCCAGGTTCACTCTAAATACATACCAGAGCAATCTGAGCCAACGAAGAATCGTTACGTCTTCGCCTACATTATTACGATAAAAAACCTCAGTAAAACAACAGTGCAACTGATGTCTCGCCGCTGGTTGATTACCGACGCTAACGGTAAGCAACTCACCATAGAGGGTGATGGTGTCGTTGGACAGCAACCTGTTATTGAAGCCAACGACGAATACACCTACACAAGTGGTACCGTCATCGAAACCCCTGTAGGCGTTATGCAAGGTCATTATGTTATGACTGACCACAAGGGGATTGATTTTATAGCCGAAGTCGATCCTTTCAGGCTAGCGATCCCCAACATTCTTAATTAGCTATATACTAAAAATAATTGGAGTTGCTGTTAGGTAACAAGAAAGAATATCTATGATCATCGGTATTCTTTCTATGTGATTAGGATGAACTTGCGCCGTTAACGACGCTGCAGCTTCAAGTATAAAGAATATACATCAGCATCTATAGGAAATTACTTTGTCGAATTATATTGTCGGAGACATCCAAGGCTGCTTCGACGAGCTTCAACTCTTACTTGAAACCGTCAAATTTGATAAGAAAAAAGATACTTTGTGGGTCGCTGGTGACTTGGTCGCAAGAGGCCCTAAGTCACTTGAGACACTCCGATTTATCCGGTCTTTAGGAGAATCCGCGAAGATAGTATTGGGCAACCATGACTTACACCTGCTCGCCGTTTCGCTTGGTCTTTTTCCAGCAAAGAAGAAAGATCAAACTCAGCCGATTTTAGATGCTGATGACAAAGACGAGTTGCTTGAATGGCTTAGAGAACAGCCTTTAATGCAAGAGCATGATCAATTTGTCATGACCCATGCAGGTATTTCTCCACAATGGACAATAAAGCGAGCTCGCAAAGAGAACAAAAAGATCACAGGCCTATTGCGCTCAAAAAAATGGAAGTGGTTGATTGAAAACATGTACAGCAACTCTCCTGACTTATGGTCAAAAGAATTGAGCGATATAGAGCGCTATCGATACGCCATCAACAGTTTTACACGCATGCGCTTCTGCTTTCCTGACGGACGTTTAGACATGGGCTGCAAGCTTCCTCCAAAAGAGGTTGCCGACCACGAATACATCCCTTGGTTCGACCTTCCTCAAAGAGTTCAGCTAGATAAAACCGTATTATTTGGTCACTGGGCAGCACTTGAAGGTTATAACGGAAAAGACGTTATTGGACTTGATACAGGGTGTGTATGGGGCGGAGAACTAACGGCACTTCGTTGGGAGGACAAACAGTTTTTCACTCAAGCTGCGCTATAGAAGCACGAACTATGAGAAGCTTGCGCTACTGAACCAGTAACGCAAGTATTTTTCAGAACCTAACTATTAATAACCACAGTTAACGCTCAAGGATCACAAACTCCATATTGTGTTTGTTTTTCTCATCCGCTTGATAGGTATCATGAAAGCTCTGCTTCCAACCTTCTCCCCAATCAGGGAACTTTGTATCACCATCAACCGCTAAATCGATATAAGTAAGGTAAAGCTTGTCAGCTTTAGGTAAGCAAGTTTCATAAATCGAACCACCACCAATGATCATTACCTCTTCAACCTCACTGACTAGCTCTAAAGCTTGTTCTATCGAAGTAACGGTCGTCACACCTTCAATTTTCAAATTCTCATCACGACTGATTACAACATTCAATCGACCAGGTAAAGGTCGTCCAATCGACTCATAGGTCTTACGCCCCATCACTACTGGTTTGCCCATTGTAGAGCGTTTAAACCATGCGAAGTCCGCAGGCAAATGCCATGGCATCTGGTTGTCTTTACCAATGACACGATTGTCTGCCATTGCTGCTATCATACTGATGATCATAAATCGAAAGTCCTGTTCTTAAAAAGAAAATTAACGCTAAACGATAGGTCTACGGCGGTAGAATAACAGCCCAGGCACCGCTAAGCCAATCGCCAGCCCAGCGATAATGAACATCGATTTCAAAAAGTTCTCCATCAAAATAGCGAGTAATTCAGGGCTGTACCCAGCTCGGTTAATTTCAACCATCGCAATCATAGCCTTAAAGGCAAACACACCTGGGACCATAGGAATCAAGGCTGCAACCGTAAATACCTTAGGGTGCGCCAACAATTTATGCGACCACTGTACCCCTATCATGCCAACTAATGTCGCGGCAAAGAATGTCGCCCATTCGATAGGAATACCGAAGTGCATCATCAAATAACGGCTACCATGGCCAATAGAACCTCCTAACGCACAATAAATTAAGGCTCTCTGCGGTACATTAAAGACCAGAGCGAACCCTACCGCTGGTACCGCCGCAAAAAACATATCATTGAGCAAACCAACCAACAATTCAAAAAGACTCATTAACTCACCCACCCCCATACGCCTGACAGGCTCATCGCTGCGACAATACCTAAACTGGTTGCCAAAGTTAATAAACTGGCCATGGTAAAACGGGCTAACCCCATATTGATATGACCTTTAAGCATATCGGCAACAGAATTAATGAGAGGAAAACCCGGCACTAGCATCAATACTGAAGATGCCATCACTATTGTGGGTTGGCCTCCAATATTATAAAGCACCGCTTGAGCAGAAATAGTAGTAGTAACAAAAGCTGTGATAGCGAAGTTCAATAACGGATTGAAGTGACGGTGACCGATCTCTTGTCTGACGATCATGCCGCAGGCTGAAGCAATAAAAGTCATCATGAATACCTGCCAATCTCCACCAGCAAGGCGGCTAAAAGAAGCACACGAAAAACCTATCATAATGACAACTAACCAGCGATTGTAGCGTTCAGGGCTAATATTTTGGATCTTTCTATAGGCCAGTCCATAATCGAGAATACCCTTCTCCATCATGATACAAACTCGCTGAATATCAGTGATCACCTGCATGTTAAGCCCCCGATCAGCACAGCTTCGAGTGGTAGTAATACAGTGATCATCCATCATCGTTGTCACAACAAGCGCATTGGCTGACAGTGCGACTTCTACTTCATCTACTCCACAAGCGATACCAATACGACGCATGATATCGCCGACCAGTGTGCTTTCGGCACCATGTGCTAGTAGCATTTGTCCTGATTGAGCGACGAGTCTTGAGATCGCTCTTTGCTTTGATGCCATGATTCCCTTCCCATAGGCGTTAAATATCTAGAGATAAATTTTGCATTAAAAATAGGAAGTACATAATGATGCAGATACAAAAAAACCGCAATTTTCATTGCGGTTTAATAAAATTATCAGCGTATCTGAGAAAGAGCGCCCGAAGTGCTTATAAGAAACGGCGAGGATTAGTCACGAACATAGATAACATGGCCGTCATCTTCTTCGTCATCCCAATCGTCCCAGTCATCACCATCTTCAGTAACAACATTCTTACCGCTCATTGCATCTTTATGGTAGTCATCCCACATAAAGTCTACTTTTTCTTCTTCTTCCACTTCTACAGCTTCACGAGGTAGGTTTTCCATAAACTCACCGAGCTTGAAGCAAAGATCTTTGGTGCCGATTTTGTTCACAGCAGAGATCTTGAAGTACTCGTCTTCCCAACCCAAAGCATCGATGATTTCTTGAATCTTTTCGTCTGCTTCTTCTTCAGGCATTAGGTCAACTTTGTTGAACACTAACCAACGAGGCTTCTGTGCCACTTTCTCACTGTATTGTTCAAGCTCATCAATAATCGTCAGCGCATTCTGAATAGGATCAGAACCATCGATAGGCATGATGTCGATCATGTGTAGTAGAACACGGCAACGCTCAAGGTGCTTCAAGAAGCGAATACCAAGGCCAGCGCCATCGGCTGCGCCTTCGATCAGACCTGGGATATCGGCAACAACAAAGCTCTTCTCAGGAACCACACTCACTACGCCCAAGCTTGGGATCAAAGTGGTGAACGGGTAATCCGCTACTTTTGGTTTCGCTGCAGATACTGAACGAATAAAGGTAGATTTACCTGCGTTTGGTAGGCCAAGCATACCAACGTCAGCTAATAGAAGAAGCTCTAAACGTAGTTCACGAACTTCACCTTTAGTACCCATTGTCTTCTGACGAGGAGCGCGGTTAACAGACGATTTAAAACGCGTGTTACCAAGACCGTGCCAACCACCTTTACCCACCATTACTTTCTTGCCGTGTTCAGCGACTTCAGCAACGATTTCATTAGTGTGGATATCAACGGCACGAGTCCCTACAGGCACTTTCAGTGTCGTGTCTTTACCACGTTTACCAGTACAGTTACCGCCACGACCGTTTTCACCACGTTCTGCGTTGTAGAAACGTTGGAAGCGATAATCAATCAGTGTATTTAAGTTCTCATCTGCTTGGATGTAGACATCACCACCATCGCCACCGTCACCGCCATCTGGGCCACCTTTAGCGACGAACTTTTCGCGCCAAAAACTTACTGTACCATTACCGCCATCACCGGCTTCTATTTTTACTACCGCTTCATCAACGAATTTCATTTTTCAACTCCGCACTTACGTTGCGTTACCACTCACCAAGGAGTGATATAAATTCTAGCAGATCCGAGTTTAGATCGATCACCTAAGATCTAGATCGATCTGCAATCAAGGAACAAATAAGGAGAGGTTCTTTGCTTTCTGTTTATTAAAAACAAATGGCTTCTAAAAACTAAACTGTTTCTCAAAAACCACACAGCTTCTCAAAAACTAAAGCCAGAGCGTCTACTTTTTTATTCTCGCTATAAATAAAAAACCCTGCCGAATCGGCAGGGCTTTTGAATTCAGCTTAAAAGCTAATAAAATAATCTAGTAAAAGATTAAATTACTCAGCTTCGATGCTTACAAACTTACGGTTTTTAGGACCTTTTACTGCAAATTTCACTTTACCTTCAGTAAGAGCGAAAAGAGTATGGTCTTTACCGATGCCAACGTTTGTGCCAGCGTGGAACTTAGTACCACGTTGACGAACGATGATGTTACCTGCAAGAACAGATTCACCACCAAAACGCTTAACACCAAGACGTTTGCTTTCTGAATCGCGGCCGTTATTAGTAGAACCGCCAGCTTTTTTATGTGCCATTGTTAAACTCTCCTAATACTTAAGCGTTAATGCCAGTGATTTTCACTTCAGTGAACCACTGACGGTGACCAGCTTGCTTACGCGAGTGCTTACGACGACGGAACTTAACGATTTTTACTTTATCGCCACGACCGTGTTGTACTACTTCTGCAGTAACCTTGCCACCTTCAACAAGAGGTGCACCAACAGCGATTTCTTCGCCGTTAGCAACAAGAAGAACTTTATCAAATTCAACAGTTGCACCAGTTTCAACGTCTAATTTCTCTAAACGAAGTGTTTGACCTTCGCTTACTCGGTGTTGTTTGCCACCAGATTGGAAAACAGCGTACATATTTTACTCCGCTTTTTCCGCACAGCCTATGGTTGTTATTTGTACAACTCGGGTGTGCGCTAAACTAATCAATAGGGCGCAGATTCTACGGGAATCATGCCGCTATGACAAGCCATATTTTTAAAAAATTGGCGAAAACCTGTTCGCCAAAGAAAAGTGCGGCAATCATGCCTTTAAGTGATGTATTAATCAACGTTTTTTAGTGTATTATTCAACAATTAAACACAACGTATAAGCCTTACAGGGTCTAACTTCAGCCGGATGAACAATGGATTTTAAAGCTATCCAAACGCTTACTGCCAATGATATGGCAAAAGTGAATGAAACAATTCAAGCCCAACTTAATTCTGACGTAAGTTTAATCAACCAGCTTGGTTTTTATATCGTTAGCGGTGGTGGCAAACGCCTACGTCCTTTGCTTGCTCTTTTATCTGCTCGTGCACTTGGTTACCAAGGTGAAGCTCATATTACTTCTGCAGCCTTTATTGAGTTTATTCACACCGCTACTCTGCTTCATGATGATGTCGTCGACGAATCGGATATGAGACGCGGTAAAGCCACAGCCAATGCCGCTTTTGGTAATGCCGCTAGTGTTTTGGTTGGTGACTTTATTTACACTCGTTCGTTCCAAATGATGACAACCTTAGGATCCTTAAAGATCCTTGAGCTAATGAGTGAAGCGGTGAACGTGATTGCCGAGGGTGAGGTTCAACAATTGATGAACTGCAACAATCCGGATACCACAGAAGAAAGCTACATGCAGGTGATCTACTCTAAGACCGCTCGCTTGTTTGAAGCAGCGACACAAATCGGCGCAATTCTTACAGAATCTTCACCTGAAGTCGAAACGGCAATGCAAAACTACGGTAAATACCTAGGCACTGCATTCCAACTGATTGATGATGTGATGGATTACACTGCTGATGGTAAAGAGATGGGTAAAAACGTTGGTGACGATCTTGCTGAAGGCAAACCAACACTGCCTCTATTGTACGCTATGCACAACGCTGCTCCAGTACAAGCGAGCATGATTCGTGAAGCGATTGAAAAAGCCAACGGGATGGAACGTCTCGACGACATTATGTCTGTCATGAAAGAAACAGGCTCTTTGGAATACACGGTGAATAAGGCGTATGAAGAAGCAGATAAAGCGATTGCTGAACTGTCCGTAGTTCCTGATTCCGAATATAAGCAAGCCCTAATAACGCTCGCGCACTTGGCCGTTAAACGCAGTAAGTAACCGAGTTAAGATGAACACTCCATCTTAAAAGCACTGTCTTATATAGATAGACAAAAAGAGCCTTAGGGCTCTTTTTTTGATCCTAACAAAATTGGTATCCGAACCAGTTTCAATAGCGACTCGATTCTAGCGACAATGGAAGCTGAGCTTCAACTGCTTCTATCTCTTCCAGCGGCACAGCATACTGCTCGTGGCTGTTGTAAGACTCGACCAAGGCAAATTGTTCTTGTTCATCTATAACTAGGATCTTTCCCAAACGACCTAAATGAAAATGTACGTTCATTCCTTTTTGAATACGGCTCATCGCTGTTGCTTCACTCGTATCTTTAAAACACTGTTTACGAATGGGACCAATGCTAAGATCAAAAAAGCCGACCACATTGATCGGCTCTATTAACGATTTTAAACTGAATTAAATGCTGTACCGCTTACTTAGCGAATTCAACACCAATCTCAATATCGCCATTGAGTGTTTCTAGCATGCTATCTAATGCATTACGTTCGAAGTCGCTCAACTCACCGTAGCTAAGGATCGCTTCAGCGCCCTCTTTGCCTAGTTTCACTGGTTGTGCGAAGAACGGTGCGTGCTCGCCTTCACCTTCAACGTATGCACATTCAATTACGTTCTCTTCGCCTTGAAGTGCTTTCACTAGAGCAAGACCGAAACGACAAGCCGCTTGACCCATAGATAGTGTTGCACTGCCGCCGCCAGCTTTCGCTTCTACGACTTCAGTACCCGCGTTTTGGATACGAGTTGTGAGCGCTGCGATTTCTTCGTCTGCGAACTCTACACCTTCAACTTGAGATAGCAGAGGAAGGATCGTAACCCCTGAGTGACCGCCGATAACAGGAACACGGATGTCGCTTGGATCTTTACCTTTCAATTCAGCAACAAACGTTTCAGAGCGGATTACATCAAGAGTCGTAATACCGAATAAACGGCGCTTATCGTAAACGCCCGCTTTCTTAAGAACTTCAGCAGCAATTGGCACAGTAGTATTTACTGGGTTAGTGATGATACCAACACAAGCAGTAGGACAAGTAACTGCAATTTTCTCTGCAAGAGACTTAACAATACCAGCATTCACATTGAAAAGATCCGCACGATCCATGCCCGGCTTACGAGCAACACCCGCAGAAATAAGCACAACATCCGCACCTTCTAGTGCTGGTGTTGGATCTTCACCCGCGTAACCTTTGATTGAAACAGGCGTTGGGATATGGCTAAGATCGGCAGCGACACCCGGAGTAACCGGTGCAATGTCGTAAAGTGCAAGATCTGAACCAGCAGGTAGGCGGTTCTTAAGTAGTAGGGCTAGGGCTTGACCGATGCCACCAGCGGCACCAATAACAGCTACTTTCATTGTTATTCTCCTTGAGAGCTTTCTCTTATAAATTTTTGGTAGGGTAGTTCTTGAGCTAAATTATCGTTAAAAAGCTATATTAATCACAAAGTGATTACAATCAATTAACGCCAGCTTTGCGACTTCGCGCAAGTCAATAAAACCGTGCTACACAGCGAATTCGCATTATGGCGATAATTGACTGAAATAACAAAATAAGCCGCCGTAAATAACACATTATTCTATTAAATATTTACAGTGATATGACTAACAAATCGTTGGGATATTTTGGCTAAATCTGAATATGTATGCGAGAATATGCAAATATATTTGTTAATGAATAAGAATGACATATGCGCAATACAGAAAAACAAGACAACTTAGTTCGCGCTTTTAAATCGTTATTAAAAGAAGAACGTTTTGGATCGCAGGGCGAAATTGTTGATGCCCTCAAACACGAAGGCTTTGAAAGCATCAACCAATCTAAAGTTTCGCGTATGTTAACCAAGTTTGGTGCAGTTCGAACTCGCAACGCAAAAATGGAAATGGTTTACTGCCTTCCTGCTGAGCTTGGGGTTCCAACTGTTTCTAGCTCTCTTAGAGAATTAGTACTGGATATTGATCACAACAATGCGTTAGTTGTGATACACACAGGTCCTGGTGCCGCGCAACTTATTGCTCGTTTACTAGACTCATTAGGTAAGTCAGAAGGCATACTGGGCGTAGTCGCGGGCGATGACACTATCTTTATTACTCCAACCTTAGCAGTGACGACTAAGCAACTGTTTGATTCCGTGTGCGAACTGTTTGAATACGCAGGGTAATTACTCATAATTTAACAGCTATCAATTGTATTTATGGATCACGAACACCTATTAACTTCGTGATCCGAATCACATCCTAGAATATCTACCTTTCCCCTAAGCCAGTAACACTAAGCCATTGATTTTAAAAAACTCAATAGCAAATTGAACATGAGATCCATGCATCATTTGTTAGATTTTTTAGCTATATCTTTTAACATTTGAGTAATTTTCTGCCAATTTTTGATATTATTCAGCCACTTTTTCATCACATGGATTGAAAAAGATGCCGTTTCCAAATAGGAAACTCCAGAAACGACTACACTTGTTTCAGGGTTAATAATGAGTAAAGGAAGGGAAATTCATGGCATTTACCAAACTTGTTAAAGTTGGTGCTATTGCAGCAGCTGTAATGGGCGCTGGCGCAGTTAACGCTCAAGAGTTCATCACAATTGGTACTGGTTCAGTTACAGGTGTTTACTACCCTACTGGTGGTGCAATTTGTAAACTAGTGAACAAGGGCCGCAAAGACCACAACATCCGTTGTTCTGTAGAGTCTACTGGTGGTTCAATTTACAACGTTAACACTATCCGTGCTGGTGAACTAGATTTCGGTGTTGTTCAATCGGACTGGCAATACCACGGCTACAACGGCACAAGTAAATTTAAAGATCAGGGCGAATACAAGAAACTTCGCGCTATGTTCTCTCTACACACAGAACCGTTCAACATCATCGCTCGTACCGATGCTGGTATTAACAATGTGTCGGATCTCGCTGGTAAGCGTGTAAACATTGGTAACCCAGGCTCTGGTGACCGTGCAACCATGGGTGTTGTAATGGACGCTATGGGTTGGACTAATGACAGCTTCAAACTTGCTTCTGAACTGAAAGGTTCTGAGCGTTCACAAGCACTTTGTGATAACAAGATTGATGCATTCATCTACATGGTTGGTCACCCGAACGGTTCAATCAAAGAAGCAACAACGTCTTGTGATGCAAAACTGGTTTCAGCAACAGGTCCTCAGATCGACAAAATCGTCGCTGAAAACCCATATTACGCATACAGTACCGTTCCAGCAGGCATGTACCGTGGTACAGACGCTGACGTAAATAGCTTCGGTGTTGCTGCAACTATGGTAACAACTTCAGACGTTTCTGAAGAAGTGGCATACAACGTTGCTAAGGCTGTATTTGAAAACTTCAGCACTTTCAAACGCCTACACCCTGCATTTGCAAACCTGAAGAAAGAAGACATGGTTAAAGCGGGTATCTCCATCCCACTTCATGCTGGTGCAGTAAAATACTACAAAGAAGTAGGCCTTCTTAAGTAACTCTACTTAAACCTACTCAACCAATAAGGAGGCACGCTCTCCTTATTGGCTTTCCGTGTTTATAAAAATAACCTAAGAGAAAAATGACAAGCCTTTAAGTTTCTCCAAATTGGAGGACTTACCTTCATATCAAGCCTAAGACAAACAAAGACGCATTTCCCTGTCAGTTCACTACACTAGATAGGGAATAAGTAACGTCTCGTTGTTCTCAAGAAAGGCAGACCATCAATAATAAGGATAAAGTACATGACGCAGACAACATCACCGTCTCCAGATGTGCAAGAAATGGTGGCACAATCAGACACTGGTGCGCGTAGCCCTCGCGGTATCCAAGGCCGTATTTTATGGTTTGTGCCTTTATGTTGGTCACTGTTCCAACTTTGGTATGCATCTCCGCTACCGTTTATTTTTAACTTCGCTATTCTAAATGATACCGAAGCTCGAGCAATTCACCTGACGTTTGCTATTTTTCTAGCTTTTACCGCTTACCCAGCCTTGAAAAACTCACCTCGGGATCGCATCCCCGCTGTCGATTGGGTATTAGCACTTGCTGGTAGTTTTTCAGCTTCTTATATTTATATTTTCTATACTGAGCTTGCCGGTCGTTCGGGGGCCCCGACAACATTCGATATTGTTGCGGCTGTCATTGGTATGGTTCTACTGCTGGAAGCAACACGACGCGCTTTGGGTCCACCTCTTATGGTTGTGGCAGCAGTATTTCTACTTTACACCTTTGGCGGTCCACACATGCCAGACGTTATTGCCCATAAAGGGGCAAGCCTAAATAAGGCGATGTCGCATTTGTGGTTAACAACAGAGGGTGTATTCGGTGTAGCTCTTGGCGTATCAACGTCATTTGTATTCTTGTTTGTACTGTTTGGTGCAATGCTAGAACGTGCTGGTGCTGGTGCTTACTTCATCAAGGTTGCATTCTCACTGCTTGGCCACATGAAAGGCGGCCCAGCAAAAGCAGCCGTTGTTGCATCTGGCCTATCCGGTCTAGTTTCTGGTTCATCTATTGCTAACGTGGTAACGACGGGTACTTTCACGATCCCTCTAATGAAAAGAGTCGGATTCTCAGGTGAAAAAGCCGGAGCTGTAGAAGTTGCCGCTTCAACCAATGGTCAATTAACCCCACCAATCATGGGTGCCGCGGCCTTCTTAATGGTCGAATATGTAGGTATCTCGTACGTCGAGGTTATTAAAGCAGCGCTATTGCCCGCTCTTATCTCTTACATCGCCCTAATTTACATTGTTCACTTAGAAGCATGTAAAGCAGGTATGACTGGCCTACCTCGTCGCCACACGCCAACGATATTGCACAGCCTGCTTTCGTTCACTGGTACCATTCTTGGGCTATGTGTGATCAGTGCTGCTGTTTACTACGGTGTCGGCTGGACAAAAGATGTCTTTGGCGATGCAGCGACACCAATAGTGACAGTTGCGCTATTGATTGCTTATGTTGCTCTCGTTCGCGTATCAGCAAAATACGCCGCTGAAGGTGGCATGGACATCGATGCCGAACTAACCGAAGTACCAGATCCAGGCCCAACCATTAAATCTGGCCTGCACTTCTTACTGCCTATCGTGGTTCTTGTTTGGTGCCTGACTGTAGAACGATTCTCCCCAGGTCTTTCTGCCTTTTGGGCAACGGTATTCATGATCTTCATTTTGCTCACTCAACGTCCTTTAATGACTCTGATGAACAAATCGAACGATCTTGCTGAACAAACTAAAGCGGGCTTCGTAGACTTAGCAGAGAGCTTGGTTTCTGGCGCACGTAACATGATCGGTATCGGTGTCGCAACAGCGGCGGCTGGTACGGTTGTCGGTGTGGTAACGCTGACCGGTATCGGCCTTGTGATGACCGACTTCGTTGAATTTATCTCAGGTGGTAGCATCATTCTTATGTTGCTATTTACTGCGGTAATCAGCTTAATCTTAGGCATGGGCTTACCAACCACAGCAAACTATATCGTCGTATCAACACTGATGGCCCCAGTAATTGTTACCCTAGGCGCAGCGCACGGCCTAATCATTCCACTGATTGCCGTTCACTTGTTCGTGTTCTACTTCGGTATTCTTGCGGATGATACGCCTCCGGTTGGTCTCGCGGCATTTGCAGCGGCAGCGATTGCGAAATCAGATCCAATTCGCACAGGTATTCAAGGTTTCACCTACGATATCCGTACTGCGATCTTACCATTCATGTTTATTTTCAACACTCAGCTACTATTGATGGGCATTGACTCATGGTGGCATTTGGCGCTAACCATCTTATCTTCTGTGACTGCGGTTCTTATATTTGCCGCCGCGACACAGGGTTGGTGGTTTACCAAAAACAAGTGGTGGGAAACAATACTATTGTTGGTTCTGACTTTCTCGTTCTTCCGCCCTGGTTTCTGGTGGGACATGATCTATCCAGCGAAAGTTCTTTCACCTGGAGTTGAGATAGCTCAAATCACAGAAAACCTATCTGTGGGACAATCTGTCGAGTTAAGAGTGGGTGGCGAGAACTTAGAAGGTGACTATTCTGAGAAAACAGTTCGTCTTCCATTTGAAGATTCTGCAACAACAAGTGAAGACCGCATCGCTTCAATGGGCTTAATGCTGACAGAAACTGAAGGCAAGATGATTGTCGATATGGTTGAGTTTGGTAGCCCAGCTGAAGCCGCTGGAATTGACTTTGATTGGGAAATTAAATCTGTAATCCAAGATGCAGAACGACCAATGAAAGAGTGGGTATTCTTACCGGCCCTACTCATTTTAATTGGTTTAGCGATGAACCAAAGACGACGTGCTCGTAAGGATGAGATTAGCGCGTAATGGATAGAGCCAGGTAGCGCTCAACTCTATTTGGCTTTTTGATTACATGGAAAAAATAATGACAGCGCTTAGGGAATACGACTGGGCGCTGCTTAAAATGAGACGAAGACATGTATAAACAAATCCTTGTTCCTGTCGATCTTAACGACAAAGGCTTTTCTGATAAAGCAGTCGAGCTAGCGGTATGGCACGCAAAACACAGTAATGCTGAAATCCACATTTTAAACGTACTACCGGGCATTCACATGTCAATGGTTGCATCTTACTTCCCGAAAGATGCGGCGAACCAAATGAAGATTGATGTTAAAAATCAGCTCAAAGAGTTTGCAAACAAGCACATCGACGATAATGTTGTGTATAAGGTTCACGTTGCCGAAGGCAAGGCTTACACCACAATTCTAGATTACGCAGAAAAGCTTGGCGCCGACCTTATCGTGATGCCGAGTCATAAGCGTTCAAAAATTGACAAAGTTATGCTTGGTTCTGTTGCGAGCAAAGTGGTACAGAACTCGCCAATCAATGTATTGGTAGTTAAGCCTCATGGCTAATGGCTAATGGCTAATAAGCTAGTAATCTAATAAGCCCTGTCGAGCTGAAATAAAAGACTTAAAAAGGTTGGCCTAAAAGCCAACCTTTTTTATTTCTACTTCATCAAGCACAGACTGCTGAATACAACCTCAATTAACCAACAAGATTTTGTGGCTTACCCGCAATAAACTCATCGATGTTATCCATTAAGATATCAGACAGCTTTTGAATGGAGCTATCGCTACCCCATGCCACGTGAGGTGTCAGCAGTAAATTAGCTAAGCGACTGTTAGCTAACAGTGGATTCGAGTTGTCTGCCGGTTCTTGTGTGAATACATCCATCCCCGCGCCAGCAATCTCATGACTTTTCAGAGCCTCCACTAAGGCTTGCTCATCCACTAATCCACCACGCCCAGCATTAATGAGTACCGCGCTTGGTTTCATCATTGCTAGCTCTTGTTTCGAGATCAGATTTCGAGTCGCTTCAGTCAATGGGCAGTGTAAGCTGATCGCATCCGCTTGCTGTAACACAACCTCAAAAGGCAAGTAACCTTCTCGACAAGATTCAGCCCCTTTACGCTCAGCAAAGATGACGTTCATGCCAATGGCTTTTGCAAGAACCGCGGTGGCTTGCCCTAAGCTGCCACTGCCCATTAAACCCAATGTACTCCCCGCCACGTCTTGTATCGGATGAGTAAAGAAACAGAACTGCTTGTCCTTCTGCCACGCTCCCGCTTCAATATCTTGATGGTAACCGACGAGGTTACGCTTTAACGCAAATAGCATCGCGATAACATGTTCGGGCACCGATTGAGTCGCATAACCTTGGATATTGGCCACTGCTATGTTTTTCTCATTGCAGTAATCAACATCAACGTTATTCACACCCGTCGCTGAAACAGCAATGAGCTTGAGTTGTTGCGCTTGCTGCAGGTTACTCTCGTTGAGCACGACCTTATTGGTGATGACTACATCCGCTCCCTCAATTCGCTCAGACACTTGCTCTGGCGCGGTGAAATTATACTCAACCCACTGATGCTCAAAGCTAAGAGGTTTTAAAGTAATTTGAGATGGGATGGTGGCTCGGTCGAGAAAAACCACTTTCAACTTCGGCATTGTACTTCCTTGGTTCAGTCGATTGAATGGTCTTATTCTAAGCTTTTAGCTTACTGTAGTCTGGAAGCTCTGGCGCAATTTCAAAGTGCTGTTCAATTTGTGGTGAAGCTTGAGGATAAAACTCGCAAGGAACAAAGGCTTTGAACCGTTGATTATTCGCCGGATGATAGAAGCTCAGTTCACACGCATGCAAAGCCAGCCGATCGCTATACTCAAACGCTTCAGGCGTTGCATAAAACTCGTCGCCCACAATTGGATTCCCTATTTCCATACAATGCACACGCAACTGATGAGAACGACCGGTAATCGGTAGTAACTTCAACAAGGTGGTTTGAGCCTCTTCTTGCTCCACCACATACCGAGTCTGTGATGGCTTGCCCTCGTCAAAACACACTTTCTGCCTAGGGCGGTTTGGCCAATCACAAATAAGTGGAAGGTCGATCACGCCTTCCTTTCCTTCCACCTTTCCCCATACTCGTGCGTAATAGAGCTTATGGGTCAGTCGATATTGGAACTGCTTCTTCAAATGACGCTCGGACTGCTTATGTTTAGCGAGCAGCATCAAGCCCGATGTCGACATGTCCAATCGATGCACGACTTGAATATCAGCAAACTCCTCAACCAACCGACTCCACATACTGTCGTAATGCTCTGGTAATCTCCCAGGCACCGAAAGCAGACCTGCTGGCTTGTTCACCACAAGAATATCGTCATCTTGATAAACAATATCAATCCACGGTTCACGTGGTGGTGTGTACTCTTCTAACGCCATTAGAGCCTCTTAATTGCTGGTAAATAAATTATGCTTAACTCGTTTATTTATAAATACGATTTTCAACATTTTCGTACATAAAAGTTGACGGCCTTACAAAACATGGTATTGATAGGGGAAAGGAAAATAAGAAGTCAGCATTAAAGGAAAAATAATGGAAAATACGGTTAAAACAACCACAAAAAAAGCACAAACCTCTACTCCCCTATCAAGCTTAATTAAGTCTCTTGGCCCAGGCATTATGATGGCTGCGGCGGCGGTGGGAGGCTCTCATTTAGTTGCCTCAACCAAAGCAGGTGCCATTTATGGCTGGCAGCTCGCTGCTCTTATTATCCTCGTTAATATATTTAAGTATCCATTTTTTAGAGCTGGCATCCAATATACGCTAGGCACAGGTCAAAGTTTAGTTGAAGGTTACTCTAACCTAGGCCGCCCATATCTAGTGATCTTTTCGATACTGAGCACCATTTCCGCCGTCGTGAACACGGCCGCTTTGTTACTATTCAGTGCGAGCCTACTTAGCTACTTCGTTCCTTTTGATCTAGCGATCAGCACGCTTTGCATGATCGTTTTAGCTACCTGTTTGATCATTCTGTTTGCTGGCCATTATCGCGCGCTTGATACGCTATCTAAAGCGATCATGGCGATCCTGACCATCACAACCTTGGCTGCCGTTGCCATTGCTATCGGCTCTCCAGTCGAACCTGACGCGGCTTTTGTTCCGCCGTCGCCTTGGTCATTGGCTGCGATTGGTTTTATCGTGGTAACCATGGGTTGGATGCCGGCGCCTATCGAGATATCAAGCATCACCTCAATGTGGCTAAAGAGCCAAAAAGAGAAACAAGAAGTAACCGCTCAATCAGCGCTATTCGACTTCAACATAGGTTATATTGGCACGGCATTACTGGCACTGGTATTTGTTGCTTTAGGCGCTCTGGTCCTTCACGGTTCAGGTGTTGAATTGTCTCGTTCTGGCGTTGGCTTCACTCACCAATTAGTCGGCATTTACGCCTCTACCATTGGGGAGTGGTCTCGTCCACTGATCGCTCTTATCGCTTTCTTCTGTATCTTTGGTAGTACGATTACCGTTATCGATGGCTACTCACGCGTGCTTGCTGAATCACAACGTCTATTGCTTAAAAAAGAAAGCAGCCCAAAAATGCTACAGGGTTGGATCGTCATCGTCTCTCTCGCAGCACTCTCCATCGTGATGTTCTTCAGTGCTGCTTTAATGCCTATGCTTGATTTTGCGATGGTGCTTGCGTTTGCAACAACACCGTTCTTCGCGCTGCTTAACTTCATTTTGGTAAGCAAAGCCAAACTACCAGAAGCACTGGCGATTGGTGCAAAACTGAAATGGTTGTCAATTGCGGGTCTTGTTTACTTATTTGGTTTCCTAGCGGTATTTGTTTGGTGGAAGTGGTTAATGTAATTCCTCTGCAATGACACCTTTCAACAACCAAAATACCTTTCAAACGCGAGATAAAAATAAGGCCTTCATGATGAAGGCCTTATTTCGTTGAAGCATTTCGCTAATTCAAAACTAGTTGTGAGAAACCACAATCAAGCGCAATGAATCCAACTGAACCTGAGCTTTGCTGATGTAACCTGTCAATTCGTTGATTTGAGCTTCGATTACCTCTAGCTCTTCATCACGGATATTAGGGTTAACCGCTTTAAGCGCTTGTAGACGCTCTAGCTCACCGTTTAAGTTAGTTTGCATATCCTTCTGAGCTTGTTGGCGCACTTCTTCAACCTTCGGCAGTACATGCGTCTCACCCGCTTCGATAAGCTTGTGAATCTCACCTTGTACCGAGCTTACTAGCTTGCTTGCTAAGTGACGGTTTACCGGGCTTAGCTGACGGTTAAAGCTATCGAATTCAACCTGAGCAGATAAATCGTTACCACGACCATCCATCATCAAACGAATTGGCGTCTTAGGTAAGAACTGGCTGATACCACTGCGTTTCGGTGCTTGCGCATCCACAAGGTAAACCAGCTCAAGCAAGATAGTGCCCACTGGCAACGCTTTGTTTTTCAGCAGTGATACCGCTGACGCACCGACACCTTCACTCAATAGCAGATCAATACCGCCTTGAATCATAGGGTGTTCCCAACTAATGAAGTTCATGTCTTCACGAGAAAGCGCTGTATCACGGTCGAACGTGATGGTTGCGCCTTCGTAAGGTAAACCTGGGTAGCTTGGTACCATCATGTGCTCAGATGGCGTTACAACCAGCGCATTTTCACCCTTGTCGTCTTGGTTCAAGCCAATGGTATCGAACAGGCTCAGTGCAAAGGTTACTAGGTTGGTGTCGCCATCAGTCGATGCAATTTTTTCTGCAATGTCGTGCGCTTTGTCGCCGCCGTTTGAGTGCATCTCGAGTAGACGATCGCGGCCTTTTTCTAGATCCGCTTTTAGGCTTTGATTTAGCTTGGCAGACTCTTCAATCACTTCATCAAGCTGCTCTGTATTACCAGAAGCCAGCATTTCGATAAGCACCTCAGAGTACTTGTCGTAAACCGTGCGACCCGTTGGACAAGTTTCTGCGAATGCATTCAGACCTTCATCAAACCAACGCGCAAGAATCGCCTGTGATGTCCCTTTCAAGTAAGGAACATGAATATCGATATCACGCAGTTGACCGATACGGTCCAAACGACCAATACGTTGCTCAAGCAAGTCAGGGTTGAACGGTAGATCGAACATTACTAGTTGGTTCGCGAATTGGAAGTTACGACCTTCAGAACCGATCTCACTACAGATAAGAACCTGAGCGCCGCCCTCTTCTTGAGCAAAGTAAGCCGCCGCTTTATCACGCTCTAAAATCGACATGCCTTCGTGGAATACGGTTGCACGCACACCTTCACGCTCACGCAGTGCTTGCTCTAATTGCAAAGCAGTACTCGCACGCGAAGCGATCACTAAGATCTTTTCGCTGCGCTTGTCTTGGATCTTTTCAATCAACCAATTCACACGTGAATCGAACTGCCACCAGCTTGAGTCTTCACCTTCAAACTCTTGGAAGATCTCTTCAGGGTACAGCATCTTCATTGCACGAGCTTCTGGTGCCATCTTGCCACCGATCATGCCCGATACACGCATCGACGTTGTGTACTGCGTTGGGATATCCATCGGAAGTAAGTTTACATTGCGCTTAGGGAAGCCTTTGATTGCAGCACGTGTGTTTCTGAAAAGAACACGACCGGTACCATGGCGATCCATAAGATTATCAATCAATTCTTGGCGAGCTATTGCTTGCTCTTCTTCACTGCTATCACCTTCAATAACGCGGAATAGAGGCTCAACATCTTGCTCAGACAGCAGTTCTGTAATCTGGTTTTTCGCGCTGTTTTCCAGCTTCACACCAGAAAACAGTGCCGTTACTGCATCAGCAACCGGGGCGTATTGGTCTTCTTCTTCAACGAAGGCTTCATAATCGTAGAAGCGATCAGGATCCAGCAAGCGTAGACGTGCAAAGTGACTCTCACGACCCAATTGCTCTGGGGTTGCGGTTAGCAGTAGTACACCAGACGTATTTTCCGCTAAGCCTTCCACCACTTGGTACTCGCGGCTTGGTTTGTCTTGGCTCCACTCAAGGTGATGCGCTTCATCGACAACCAGCAAGTCCCACTCGCCTTCAAGTGCTTGCTCGTAACGCTTGCGGCTCTTACGTAGGAAATCCAGAGAACACAGAACGTATTGTTGAGTATCAAATGGGTTATCTGATTCAGCAAAAGATTCGATGCAACGCTCTTCATCAAAGATAGAGAAGTGCAGGTTGAAACGGCGCATCATCTCAACTAACCATTGGTGTTGCAGAGTTTCAGGCACCACAATCAGAATACGTTCAGCACGGCCAGACAGCACCTGTTGGTGGATGATCATACCCGCTTCGATGGTTTTACCTAAGCCAACTTCATCGGCCAGTAAAACACGTGGAGCATGACGGCGACCGACTTCATGAGCAATGTACAGCTGATGAGGAATTAAGCCTGCACGCATACCACACAGACCACGCATTGGGCTCTTGTGTTGTTGGTATTGATTACTTAGCGCGCGGTAACGCAGCACAAAGTTATCCATACGGTCGATTTGACCTGCGTACAGTTTATCTTGTGGCTTGTTAAAGCGGATCTGATTGCTTAAGAAGATTTCACGCAGAGCGACTTCTGTTTCTTGGGTATCTTCGCGAGTACCTAAGTAGGTTAGCAGTCCTTTGTCTTCGATAACTTCTTCGACAGACAGAGACCAACCTTCTTGGCATTCGATGACATCGCCTACATTAAACGTTACTCGGGTTACGGGAGCATCAGTACGTGCATAGACACGGTTTTCTTCTGACGCTGCAAACATTAGTGTCACTGTGCGAGCATCCATTGCTACAACGGTACCTAAACCTAAATCGCTCTCCGTATCGCTTATCCAGCGTTGCCCCAAAGCAAATGTCATGAATCGACTACCTCAATCTTATAGTTGGAATTTGGTCTTTTTTAACTGCATTTTTAAACACGAGCGTTCTCACTCCCGAACTGAAAATATAGCCAAAAACGCCTAGTTTGCAGCCACTTTTTAAGTGCACTCTAGATAATAAATATCTTGAGGAAATGGTGCAGAAAAAGGTCGCTAATCTTACTCGATGCTGTGATTTAGGTCACGCCTAAAGGCGATGATTTCATGCTTTTTTTCTGTTTTCGCTAGTGCAATCAAACTGTAAAAAAATCATGGTTAATCTATAGGTAGCAGATTGCTGCTCTCAAACGAATACGCCATATTCATCGACAACAATATGGCGCTGTTCCTCAAGATGAAGTTTAGGTAAGTAGTTGACTATCTGCAGAATCAGATACTAATCTTTATATGAGCTTTATCTACGTTCAATGAATGCAAGGCAAGCCGCACGTCGGCAAGGAGATGCTATGGGCGAGACCAACCGGAAGCTATTTGTTTTAGACACCAATATCCTACTTCACGAACCCTTCGCTATATTTTCTTTCCAAGAGCACGATGTCGTGATTCCCATGACAGTGCTAGAAGAACTCGACAGAATCAAAGACAGTAAAAGAGACGTTGCTCGAGATGCGAGAATTGCGATTCGCACGCTCGAAGATCTGTTCAGGGAAGCCACACCCGATCAAATTTCGGAAGGCATTCCTTTCTCTAAAGAAATAAACGCATCCGGCAGTATTTCCATACTCGCTGACTACGAACTTCAAGAAAGCATTAAGGCCTTCGCCGACGATAAAGCTGGCGATAACCGAATCCTCAACGCTGTCCTCTATCTTCAGAATAAACGCGCGCCACGCGAAGTGGTGCTGATCACCAAAGACATCAACATGCGCTTACGAGCCAAAGGCGCTGGTGTTCGCTTTGTTGAAGATTATCAAACCGATCAGCTGATTGATGACATCCAATACCTCACCAAAGGCTTTCAACAACTCGAAGGATCCTTTTGGGATGGTATCGATAACGTTGAAAGTAAAAGCTTGGGGGGCAAAACCTTACATACTCTGGCAAGAGCACCTTTCGAGCCCACCTTTCTCAATCAATATGTGATTGACGAAGAGAGTGACTTTGCCGCTCGAGTCGAAGAGATTGAGGCCGAAACGATCACGCTTCGCGATCTAAGCCGAGAACGGTTAATGAACCGTAGAGCATGGGACATTACACCAAAGAACATCTATCAAGGTATGGCGATCGATGCCCTGCTCGACCCTGATATTGATCTGGTGATTCTCACTGGCGCCGCGGGTAGCGGTAAGACACTGTTAGCCATGGCTGCTGCGCTTGAACAAACCATCGAACGTAAACAGTTCGATAAGATCATCGTAACCCGAAACACACCCGATATCGGTGAGTCGATTGGTTTCCTCCCGGGTACCGAAGAAGAGAAGATGTTGCCTTGGTTAGCGGCAGTGACCGACACACTGGAAGCGCTGCACAAGAACGACCACTGCACTGAGGGCTCAATGAAGTACATCTGTGACAAAGCCAACATTCAGTTCAAATCGATTAACTTTATGCGTGGCCGTTCAATCCAGAATGCCTTTGTGCTTCTGGATGAATGTCAAAACCTCACCGCTTCACAAATTAAAACCATCATCACTCGTTGTGGTGAAGGGACCAAGATTGTCTGTTCTGGCAACCTAGCGCAGATAGATTCTTCTTACTTAACCCCTGTGACTTCTGGTTTAACCTACATGGTTGAGCGTTTTAAAAACTTCGAAGGCAGCGCCAATATCCACCTCAATGGCGTAGTACGTAGCCGACTGGCAGAGTTTGCTGAAGAGAACATGTAAGAGCTTATGCATTAGCACAGCCCCAAAACAAAAAAGCGCCTCACATTGGAGGCGCTTCTAGCTTCTAGCTTCTAGCTTCTAACTGTTAAGAAGCTGAAACTCTAATCAAACGGGGTTAGCCTGAATTACTCAGTACCACCAACGGTTAGCGAGTCTAGTTTCAATGTTGGTTGACCAACACCGACAGGCACGCTTTGACCAGCCTTACCACACACACCAACACCACGGTCGATGCTTAGATCGTTGCCGACCATAGACACTTGCTGCATTGCTTCAATACCAGAACCGATCAGCGTTGCGCCTTTCACTGGGTGAGTGATCTTGCCATTTTCAATCATGTACGCTTCAGAAGCAGAGAACACAAACTTACCAGAAGTGATATCAACTTGACCGCCGCCGAAGTTTGGTGCGTAGATCCCTTTCTCAACCGTTGCGATGATCTCTTCAGGCGTGTGCTCACCCGGTAGCATGTAGGTATTGGTCATGCGTGGCATTGGAAGGTGCGCGTAAGACTCACGACGACCATTACCTGTAGGAGCTACACCCATTAGACGAGCGTTCAACTTATCTTGCATGTAACCTTTTAGGATGCCGTTTTCGATTAGCGTGTTGTACTGACCATTAACACCTTCATCATCCACATTCAATGAACCACGAAGATCGGTCAATGTGCCGTCATCGACAATCGTACATAAGCTTGACGTTACTTGCTCGCCAACTTTACCAGAAAATACCGAAGAGTCTTTACGGTTGAAGTCACCTTCTAAACCGTGGCCTACGGCTTCATGTAGAAGAACGCCCGGCCAACCCGAACCAAGGACCACAGGCATTGCACCAGCAGGCGCAGCCACCGCTTCAAGGTTAACGAGAGCTTGACGAATCGCTTCGTCAGCAAATTGGTAAGCAACTTGAGTACCGTGGTCATCACTTAGGAAGAAGTCGTAACCAAAGCGGCCACCACCACCCGCGCTACCGCGCTCACGACGATCGCCTTTCTGCGCAAGTACACTGATTGATAGACGAACTAGTGGACGAATATCACCAGCGTAAGTGCCGTCTGTCGCGGCAACCAGCATCTGCTCATGCACACCACTTAGGCTTACCGATACTTCAGTCACCATAGGCTCTTTAGTACGAATGTAAGCATCCAATGATTTCAGTAGTTCTGTTTTTTGTTGTTTTTCCCAGCTTGCTAATGGGTTTACCGCATCATAATAAGTTTGGTTAGAGTTACGTTTGAACGCTTGTACCTTGCCGTTTTGACCTTGTTTCGCGATACCACGAGCTGCAATCGCGCTCTGTTTAAGACCATCCAGTTGAATTTGATCCGCGTAAGCAAAGCCCGTTTTTTCGCCAGAAACCGCTCGAACACCGACACCGCAATCGATATTGAAAGAGCCGTCTTTAATAATGCTATCTTCCAGCACCAAAGATTCGTGCCAGCTTGACTGAAAGTAGATATCAGCATAATCAATTTGGCGGGTAGCAATGCTCGCCAATGTATCTGCGATATTCTGCTCCGTAAGCCCTGTTGGGTTCAGTAGCGCTTCTTCAATTTGATTAATGCTCATAAATGGCTCTTGTTTGTAATTAAAATTGATTGGTAAATCGAGAGTGTTGCGCGATGGGCATATTTTGCCTAATAGATTCGCAACTGGATGTGTCTATCTCAACCACCATACTTTTAGGATCTTGGCCTAACTGTGAGACCACTCGTCCCCATGGATCAACCACCATTGAGTGTCCCCATGTTTCTCTTTGGCAAGGATGTTTGCCCCCTTGCCCCACCGCGACAACCCACGACTGTGTTTCGATCGCACGGCACCTCAATAATGCTTCCCAATGCGCTTGACCTGTCACTGCGGTAAACGCTGCGGGTACAACGATAATCTGCGCACCTTGATTACGTAACTCTGAATACAAGTGTGGAAAGCGCACATCATAACAAATACTCAAACCTAAGCGACCAAAAGGCGTTTCCGTTGTCACAACTCGGTCACCCGGCGTAAAAATATCGGACTCTCGATAACACTTGTGTGCATCAGCGACATCCACATCGAACATGTGTAACTTGTCGTAGTGAGTCACTAAACTGCCAAAATCATCAATCACCAAGGTTGTGGTCGTCACACCTTCTGTCGTACTTATTGGCATACTGCCAACTACGATCCAAACTCGATGAAGTTTTGCTAACTCAGACAGTTTATTTTGCAATGGACCATTATTTAAAGGTTCCGCATATTTGTGATAATCAGCCTTGCTACCAAAAACTAACGCGTTTTCAGGACAAACCACCCACTTAGCCCCTAAAGCTTTGCACTTTGCAACTTCTTGAACAAGATAATCAAAGTTTAGCTCAGGGTTAGGGCCAGATGTCATTTGAATCAATCCAACACAATCCATGCGTATTACTCCTCCATTCATTTGATTCAGAAACCAGCATTGACCGTATTAACCACTTACCCTATTAAGCGACGGCCGTCTGCACTAGCTCGTCATTTAACTAGCTCATCAATTAACTAACTCGCCAATAAACAACTCGTGTACTAACGTCTATTGCGCCAACTTTCTCAGCTTCTCTGGTAATTTGAACTCACCAGAACTACGGGAAAGCTCACTCACCGTTGGCGACTCCAAGGGCCCTTTAACCGAGTAGTTAACTTGAGTAAATACCTCAACCACAGGCGAAATAACCGTCGTCACCGCTAATACGTACAAAGCGGTTTGTGGGGTGACCGCAAAGGCGGTTAACACAGGAATACCAGAGGTAATATCAGGAGTAAAGTTCACCTCAGCATCAACCTGACGAGTATTGAGGTTAGCGATACCTTTGATCTTCATCTCACCCGCGACCGCATCCATATTCAGATCATTAGTCAGGAAGATACCATTTTGGATCTCGCCCGTTCCTGTGATGCTATTGAATGCCATGCCTTTATCAAACACGTCTGAGAAATCGAGTTGCATCTTACGAAGTATTGAATCTAAGCTAAATAAACCCAGTAAGCGGGCGGCACCACTTACATCAGAAATAATGCCTTTACCAAACTGAGTTTCAACATTACCACTAAGGGTATCTATTTTGATCCCCCAAGGCGAACCATCCCAGTCCAGCTTCCCCTTTAACGCAAAAGGGGCTTTTTGAATCCCGGAAGTGATTCCAAAACGCTCCATTAACTCACTATTGTTTTCACCTTCAAAATCAACGGTTAAGGATGAATGGCTTGTGTCGCCTTTCAGCTTCCACCAACCACTTACATCCGCTTTGTTGCCGCCACTTCGAACCTGAATCTTGTTCCACTCAATGCGATCTTCTTTTCTGGTCATTTCAACGTCCACCTTGCCGACCTTATAACCTTGCAACCAAAAGTCGTTAAGTGTCATCGTCAAGTTGGGCATCGTATAATGAATCTTTTTATCTAATTCAGAGACCAATGGCGCTTCTTTCTCTTTTCGTCTAAGCAGAGTCTCTTGGTTTGTTTTCTCGCTCCACTCAGGGAAGAATAAGTGCAGACGGTCAAGTGAAACCGTTAAATCATAAGGGGGGAGATAATTAATATCACCTTCTAACTCTTGGCTAGAAATTTCCATTTGCCACGCTTGCTTATTCTTTCGAGCGCTAAAGTCGACATCGTTCCAAGAAATACCGCCTAAAATCAACTCTTTACTCTCGAAAGTCACACGGCTTGGTGCCGGAATGCTTGGTGTGTCCATCTGGCTAAGCACAGCATTTGAGGGTTGGTTACTGGAGTTCATCAAGACCGATAACCAATCATCGGCATTGAATTTATCCGTACGAATTAACGCATGATGGCCAACAACAGGGCTAATCTTATAACCGCCACGACCAAGTACTAAATTGGTGGCAGTTAGTTCAGGAACATCACCTGTGATATCAATCTCAGCTTGATATTTGGTGCTAGGCAGTTGTAAACGTGCAGTAATAGCTTCTTGGTTACCCGACGCCTGCAACCGCGCAGAGCCACTTTCTAAAGATTTCTTCGCTAATGGATATGGGTAGTCACTCGCCAGATACTTAAGATCGGACTGCAAATCCAATTGATAACTAAAACCGATATCATTGAGCTGTATATCAATCTGACTTTGCCATAGCGCATGACCGGATAGGCGACTTAACCACTTTTCTCCGATATAAGGTTCTAGAGGCTTAACGTCCCAATCCCCTATAACATCGATATCAACCGCATAACCTGGGCCATCATTCAATCCTTTGAAGTCAATCGAAACCCCTTGCTCAAGTAGATCCGCCGCTAGGCCATGTGCCGTTACCACATCATTATCAAACTCAATGCGTCCAGTGGTGTTTTCAAGCACTATCGGCGGCGCTTCAATTTCAACATGATTCCCATTCAGGTCGGCATACCCCCAAGCCCTTGGTTCTTTTTCAGAATCAAACGGAATATTAAGCTGAAATTCAGAAGAAACATCACCACTGACCTGAAGTGCTGTTAAGGCTGCTCCTACAGAGTCGACTAATGGCGAAGCCGTCATGTAATCACGCACCGCATTACCTGACGCTGTCGCTTTCGCTTCAATTTCGATATGGCCGCCTTCCCCTAAATAAGGAATACGCCCCGTTATACGATCTGCCGTGACATCCATCAATTGAGCTGAACGAGAATCCAGATGCATCGCAGCATTTTCAAACAGTAGATCAAGCTGAAGGTCAGTGATCAATGGCCAGCTTGTGTCAAAGCTAAATTTAGCGTCCTCTAAACCAACCCAAACTTGGAAAATGCCATCATGATTGGTATACGGATATTGAGCTAATTCACCATGCCAAAGTAATTTAACGGCGTCGGCTTTACCTGCTTGGATCGCAGTGGAAAGGTAGTCGGTTAAGTCTTGGCCAAGTGCCAACGTTGGCAGGTAACGCCAGGTTTCACCGACGTTGTAAGCGTCCGCTTCACCATAAAAAGAAAGGTACGGGCTTGCATCATTTGGGAAATCTAAACGAAATGCACCCAATACTTGTAAATCTGGCGTGGCTGCTGTGACTTTATCTGACCAGAGCTTCCAACCGTTTTCATCTTGTTGCCAAACAATATCAACCTGACCCTGTTTGATATTCAGAGGGGCTTGAAATACGTCACCATAAGGAAATACATCGTCAATAACATTCAGGCTGGCTTTCGCTTCTGATAACGACCCAAAGACACTGCCTGAAACTTGACTAAAACCTGGCAATAATTCCCATTGCTCGATTGCAAGGTCAGAAAAGCGAGCTGAATAACGTAAGCTCTCCATTTCTGGGCCCATCGAGACACGAATATCTGAAACAGAGCCTCCTGGAGCCAACGAATTCATCATTTGAGTGGATTGCTCGGAATCCGGCAACAACTTAATCAGCGGAGTAATGGTTGCAATATCAAGTTCAGACACGTTGAGTTGCCATGAACCTTTAATCCACTTAAACGCAACGTCAAACTCAGGCCAAGGTCTAAAATCCGTCCTTAAATTGAGTGAGTGACCATTCACTTGCCATCCATCATCGACTGGAGCCAACTTAAAGATGCCCGACTCAACCATCAATTCATGCTGACCATCTTCGTTCCACGTCAATTCAGAAGGCAATACCTCAACATAAGCGCTCACAGGCTGACTGTTTCGCAGAGTTACCCAACTATTGAGGCTCACTGTTCCGCTTTCAATGCCGGATTCAGCTTGCATATAATGCGTTAGCCACGGATTCACCGAGATGCTATCAGCGCTGACATAGAATTCCCCCGTAACATCGGCTAACGAGCCACCATCGACAAAGTTAGCACTCACTGACAAAGAATTTAGGTTGGCTTCTTTAATACTCACCACGCCCTCTGCCAGATGATGTTTACCGGAGTTTTGCCACTTTAATGTTTCGATATCGAGCTGACGCTCTTCGTCAGAAATCGTGCGGTATACGAGAGTTGAATTTTTAGCGGTAACGTCCACCAGCGTTTTCAGCAGTAAATTATCCAGCTCTTGTATAACCCGTTTTGAAGTGTTTGATTTCGTCGGGTTCTTATCATATTCATTCCGTTCTGGAAACAGATCTACTGGACGTATATCAAGATACATTTGATTCATCACAAGATCGGCAACCACAGGACGCATTTGAACAAGTGATTGAATCAAGTCGAACTCAACTTCAACACGCTCTACAGAAAAAGTCGTATCTTCTACGTTAGGGAGGCTGGCTTTAACACCTTGTAGTGCAATGGAAGGGTGAGTGTTACGCCAAAAACCACTCACATCTTGAATAGAAAACTCAAAGCCGGAATGTTGGTTTACCCAAAGCTCAATCTCAGATTGATACTTATTTAAATTGGGTAAAGCTACACGTAGTGTAGTAACGGCAATGGCTAGCGTTACTAAGAGAGTAACCACTAACCACAAACATGCACGTAAAATCAGAGTAACGCTTGAGCTCACAAAATGTCCATTACATCATAACCACATCAAACTGCTCTTGTATGTACAGAGGCTCAGCCTGGATTTTAACTTGCTTGCCAATAAAGACTTCAAGCTCCGCAAGCGCATGAGACTCTTCGCCTTCTAGCGCCTCAGCCACAGCTGCCGCTGCGTAGACCACAAACTTATCGGCGTCGTACGCACGATTCACTCGCGTGATCTCTCGAAGAATTTCATAACACACCGTTTCAACCGTTTTCACACTGCCACGACCTTCACAGGCAGGGCAACTCGAACACAGAATATGCTCAATACTTTCACGAGTTCGTTTACGCGTCATCTCCACTAAACCAAGCTGTGTAAAGCCGTTAATATTGGTTTTCACACGATCTTTGTCCAGCGCCGCCTCCAAAGAAGTTAGTACTCGCTTACGGTGCTCTTCAGACAGCATATCGATGAAGTCGATAATGATGATGCCACCTAAGTTACGCAAACGCAGCTGGCGAGCAATCGCTTGAGTCGCTTCAACGTTGGTATTGAAAATCGTCTCTTCTAGATTACGACGGCCGACAAACGCACCGGTGTTGATATCAACCGTCGTCATCGCTTCTGTTTGGTCGATAATCAGATAACCACCAGACTTTAATTCGACTTTCCGATCCAAAGAGCGCTGAATCTCGTTCTCGGTATCGTACATATCAAAGATCGGCTTATCGCCTTCATACAACTCTAACTTGTCGGTCAGCTCTGGCACGTACTCAGAAGTGAATTCTTTTAGGTTTTCATATTCTAAACGAGAATCGACTTGGATCTTGCTCAGCTCAGTCCCTACAAAGTCACGCAAGATACGTTGACTTAAGCAAAGCTCACCGTACAAACGAGTGCGTGCTTTGTGCTTACCACGACGCTCTAACACTTTTAGCCAAAGTCGCTTCAAAAAAGCCGCATCTTGTGCAAGCTCATTAGAATCTGCACCTTCGGCTGCGGTACGGATAATAAAGCCACCGTGTTCGTCACAGTAGCGAGATACCACTTTCTTAAGGCGATTACGTTCAGATTCGCTATCGATACGCTGAGAAACACCAACATGGCTAGCACCCGGCATAAAGACCAGATAACGAGAGGGTAGAGTGATATCTGTCGTTAATCGGGCCCCTTTGGTACCTAGGGGATCTTTGACGACTTGAACCACAATATCTTGCCCTTGGCGAACAAGCTCTGAAATATCACGAACCTGAAACTGTTTCTTTTCATTTTCAGCGACACATTCAGTATGCGGAACAATATCAGAGGCGTGTAAAAAAGCTGCTTTCTCAAGACCTATATCCACAAAAGCTGCCTGCATTCCTGGCAGAACACGACTGACACGTCCTTTATAGATATTTCCTACGATGCCGCGTCGAGCATCTCGTTCGACATGGATCTCCTGAAGAGTTCCCCCTTCAATCATGGCCACACGAGTTTCACTCGGGGTCACGTTCAGCAACAATTCAGCACTCATGGTGCACCTCAGATCTGTAATTATAAGAATTCTTGCAGTAGCTGGTCCGTTTCAAATAAAGGTAAGCCGACAACGGCGTAATAACTACCTTCGATTCGGGTAACAAAGCGTCCACCCAAACCTTGGATCCCATAGCTACCGGCTTTATCGCATGGCTCCCCTGTTTCCCAGTATTGTTCTATTTCTTTTTCACTGAGGGGTTTAAACCATACGTCGGTAATAACGATTTTTGTATTTTGTTGTGTAGCCGAGACAACAGAGACAGCCGTCATCACCTGATGGCGATGATTCGCTAATTGAGTAAGCATTCGCTTAGAATCAGAAAAATCCGCAGGCTTCTCGAGTACCTGCCCTTGACTGACGACTACGGTATCAGAACCTAGAACGACATGCTGCTTTTCAGAATCACTAACACCTAACAAAGACAAAGCAGCTAAAGCCTTATCCAATGATAGCCGCTTAACATATTCTTCGGCGGTTTCTTGAGCGTGTTTACACTCTTCCACATCAGTCACGAGAACAGAAAACTCATAACCAAGTTGAGATAGCAGCTCTTTGCGGCGCGGGGAACCAGATGCTAATACTAAAGACTTCTTTTCCATCGTCACGCTACCTTACATGCCAATGACGACGTACTCGTCTCATTAATAAAAACATCCAAGGCCAAAGTATACAGTTTATCAATGCACTCCATAACGACAATGGATTGAATACGACATCTTGAATCAAATATTCACCAAAGAATATCAATACTTCAAATAACACCGTTAACGCTGCAATGATCATGGCTTGCTGCCACAATGCCATATTACGAATGACAAGGAAATTAAGCGCAATTATGTACATCACAATTGCCATCATCATTCCTCTAATCCCTAGCGTAGAACCGATCAAGAGGTCCCACAATAAGCCAAGAATCAAAGCGCTACCCACGTTAACACGATGAGGCATAGCCAAAACCCAGTAACAGGTCACCAGTAATAACCAAGATGGCCTAAAAAGATCTAAGCTACCAGGCCAAGGGATAGTTTGCAGAATAAGTGCTATCAAAAATGAACAGCCAATTACTATTTTACTTCTTAAAACACTATTGGCCATCTTCACCCTCTAACAATACTTGTTCAATGCTGGATTGCTCTGCTTTCATCTGTTTGTTTTCATCAGGCCATACAAGAAGCAAGTATCTGAGCTTATCAAACTCCACCACTGGCTCCGCTTTAATAACGGCAAACTCGCGTTTCGGGTCGTAGTCGACCGAAGAAACATGCGCCACTGGATACCCTTCAGGGTAAACCCCACCCAAACCGGACGTCACTAATAGATCTTCTTGTTGGATATCGGTGCTAGTTGGAATGTGCTCTAGCTGGATTTCATCCATCATGCCATTACCCGAAGCGATCACTCGAATATCGTTTCGAATAACTTGCACAGGAATTGCGTTGTTTGCATCAATAAGCAGTAGCACACGGCTATTGTGAGCAGCAACAAACGTCACTTGGCCAACAATGCCTTTCTCGTTAATCACCGGCTGCCCTTCATACACCCCATCAATCTGACCTTTATCGATCACGACTTGATGACGGTATGGTGAAGTGTCGACTGCCATAACTTCTGTGACAACTTTCTTCTCATCACGGATAAACGGCGATCCTAACAGTTTACGAAGGCGCTTATTTTCTTCTTGATATTGGTCAAGCAGAATCAGCTCACTCTTCAATCGTAAGACTTCTCGTTTAATATTATGGTTAGATTCGACTAGCACTTTACGAGTACTAAAACGGTCGTATACACCATCGAACATAGTGCGAGGCAAGTTGGCTGCATACTGAATAGGGGCAACCACGCTGTTTAATAGATAGCGAACATTTGAGAAAGCATCTAAACGACTATCAGCCAGCATAAGGCTGGCTGATAAAGTTACAGCAAAAAACAGGCGCAATTGTAGAGAGGGACCTCTACCAAAAATTGGCTTCATTCTATATTTGGTCCTAGAGCTACATTTGATCCTATAGACAAGGTCCTAGGCTCTTCACATAAAACTAGATAAGAAAAGAGCCTAACACTAAATATTATTCTTCGCTGAACAGGTCACCACCGTGCATATCGATCATCTCTAAGGCTTTACCGCCACCTAGAGCAACACACGTTAATGGCTCTTCTGCAACAACAACAGGGATGCCGGTTTCTTCAGTTAACAAACGGTCTAGATCTTTTAGTAGCGCACCACCACCAGTCAATACCATACCGTTTTCTGAGATATCAGAAGCCAGTTCAGGTGGACACTGTTCAAGTGCAACCATTACTGCAGAAACAATGCCAGATAGAGGTTCTTGAAGCGCTTCAAGAATTTCGTTTGAGTTCAGGCTAAAGCTACGAGGCACACCTTCAGCAAGGTTACGACCACGAACTTCGATCTCTTCCACTTCATCGCCAGGGTAAGCTGAACCGATTTCGTGTTTGATTTTCTCTGCTGTCGCTTCACCGATCAAGCTGCCGTAGTTACGACGAACATAGTTGATGATCGCTTCATCAAAACGGTCACCACCGATACGAACAGAAGATGAGTAAACCACGCCATTGAGTGAGATAACGGCAACTTCAGTGGTACCACCACCGATATCAACCACCATAGAACCCGTTGGCTCAGAGACACGTAGACCAGCACCAATCGCAGCAGCCATAGGCTCATCGATAAGGTAAACCTCACGAGCACCAGCACCTAGCGCCGATTCACGGATAGCACGGCGCTCAACTTGCGTTGAACCACAAGGAACACAAACCAAAACACGAGGGCTTGGTTTAAGAACACTGTTGTCGTGCACTTGTTTGATGAAGTGCTGAAGCATTTTTTCCGTTACGTAAAAGTCGGCAATCACACCGTCTTTCATTGGACGGATCGCTGAGATGTTACCAGGCGTACGACCAAGCATTTGCTTAGCTGCATGACCAACAGCAGCAACACTTTTTGCCGATCCCGTGCGATCTTGACGAATAGCGACAACTGAAGGCTCATCAAGAACAATGCCTTGGCCTTTTACATATATAAGGGTATTGGCGGTACCTAAATCAATCGATAGGTCGTTTGAAAACATGCCACGAAGTTTTTTAAACATATTCTTCGCTCATCCTGCAAGAATTAGAAGACAAAAATTGCACTAAATGTACCAATGCCTTGCTGTCACGGCAAGGCATTGAAGTATAAACATGGACTGAAACCCGCAATTTCTTACAGATTCCTAACTTAAGAGGCAAATATTATATTATTACTGACCTGTTAAACCACTTTCACCTCGGTAGATCACACGATCGTTACCGCGGTAGATACCAAATGTGACGACGGTGGAGGGATCTTCATCACCTAGCTGGCGCCAGTTGTAGCGCAACCATGGCTGTTCTTGATCACTACCTGAACATGTAATGGGGTTTTCACCCGTTTTAGCGGTTGGTGCTGAATCATCCATTCTTAACCACAGACGGACTTGCTCACGCGGCGAATCTGTACCTGTTGGTGTATTTTGATTCGCGGTGACTTTTTTCTCACCATCATCGACACTGCTACTGCCGTTAAGTGAAGCCAATGTGGTTGTCGTTCCCTCACTGTGCCAAATAACTTGCTTACAGACATTTGCACCATTGAAGGTACTGCGGTCATCATCTTCATTCACAACAAATTCATTACCATCCCAGAACTCAGATCGCAGTGGAATCGTTAGAGTAGTACCGGAATTGCCACCAATATCATCGAGTACCATTCGGCCATAGCGAACATCTGGTTGTGCTAGCAACAGCTGATCTAATGCTCCTACATCACTGCCAGTCATTTTGAACCTGGTAGGATCAACACTTTCAGTAATAGTTAAACTCAATTGTGTATCAATACTATTATCACCGGTTGAATTAAATGGGCCATCGATTGTTGTCGTAGGCTGATTGAAATTCAGACGTTGCCATTTTGCATTATCAAAAGAAGCGTCCCAAACAGCACCGCTAGTCCAATGAAGCTTTCCGAGCGCACTTGAAAGAATATTAACCCTATCAGAGTATGCCCCAGTTAAATCAAATGCAGCTTTCAGGCTAGCATTAAAATACTGATAATTAGCTGTGGGCAAACTAGGGGTGTTTGCATTGTAAGCAGTCACTGTAAACTGAACTTTTTTAAAGTCTTGGGACATATAAGTAAAACCAGCTTGGTTGTCTGGTTCAGTCCAAGCCGTGTCAGTAATTTTGAAGTAATCTGGATAAAAACGACCTATATTCTTATTTCCGGAGAATCCACCAAGAATCTTGCCGTAAAAGCTGCTCGAATCTTCAGTCACTTCAAAATTTATACTACCCACTTCTGAGTATTTTAAACTCTCGAATTTATAGCCTTTATTAGTCTGATCATTCGATGAAATTTGCTTAGTTAGTTGAGTCTCAGGGGTTAAATCACCTAACTCAGCGCCTGGGTAATCCGCAGTTGAAGGTGTCTCTAAAGTCGTTGTCACTTGCACGCTTGCTGTCGACTTAAAGTAATTATTAGTCAATAAATTATCATCAGTACAAACATCAGATGAGTTGGTATGCTTGATTGGACGAGCATACACATCAAACGACTCTCCAGCGGCAACAAATGCAGCTCCACCAATGCTATCACCATCAGAATTATTATCAGTACAAATCGCAAATTTCCAAGGGCGAGAGTAGACAGAGAAACTTCCCTCTACATCGTAACTCCCATCTTCGGGACAGCCAGCGAAACCAGTACAATCAAAACTACTGTCTTTTAAAGTGACGTTGAAAAGACCTGATTCAGAAATAGTTAAGTCATTTGAAGCACTGCCTTTTTTGAATTCAGGTAAGTAAGTTAACGATCCATCAGAGCCATTCCACGAACTATCCAGCTCATGAGCAATGGTAACTTCCTTCTCGGCTTCACCTACATAGTTTTCGGCAACCACAATAGAATCACCTAGGTCACAGGCTAAAACTTTAGTTACCGTAGGTGTGGCCTGCCCAGCAATAACGTCAAGACGATTGGTTGGAGTATTGCCATCCACTAAAGAGAATTTAAACGGCACGAACTTGAACTGACTTTCAACCTCTTTGCCAGAGTCATCCACTAATGTTGCAGTGAGTGTATAATCAGAGTCAAAATCAATATTGGCAGTCTCTTTAGCAACAATTTTTAAAGTTAATTCACCATCGTCATTTGAAACATAATTAGGGTAAGTACCTGAACCTTGTGGTACATAGATGTCGAATTCATCAGCGTCTGGCGTAATACCTACGGTAACGCCTAGACTTTCCGCCACACCATTATTAGAGGTATTAATGGTAAATTGAGGGGAATCGTCGCCACACATTAAAGCTAAATCGGTTGCGGGGGAAATATCAATTTCATAGTCATCAACAGGCACAATACAGCTGGTCTCTGCATGAATTAAAGCGCTTGATGACATATTCACTGATTTAGCAGATACCGCACCATACACTTTAGCTGCTCCGCTCATATCAACATTTCTTTCACTGTAAAGTAAACCGACCAGCGTGCCACTTCCATTTAGGCTGACAAGTTGGCCACCATTTTGTAATACGTTCACCCTAAAATGTGTGTCACCCGCAAGCACGGGTTTATCACCATTCCAACGAACAATTGGAATTCCAGCATAACCATCATTGTTAACAGAAAAGTTTTTAGTAAAGATCGTAACCGTATCACCACTCTTTACGCGTAATTTACCTGTACCATTGATATTAAGTGATCCAATTTTATATTTACCAGACTCTATTTCAACCACTGCACCAGTACCAATTGAGATGCTGTCATATTCGTAAATCTTCACACCACCAACAGTGATAGGTAAGGAAGTGACATTGTGGGTGTAAGGGATATCTAATGAGTTACCTAAGTTGTCTGGAACATCTTCTAATGCTTCTTTATCGATAAGTAAGTCATCCAAGCCGTAACATTCCTGGCCTTCACAAGCGGAACCAGTTCTGTCATTGGTATTCGAATTTAAAAAGCCTACGTAACGCTGGCCATCATCCCTAAGCGCTCCCACTATTTTAGGAGAATTATTAATTTCGAGACTTCCGTTAGAGCCTTTCCATGTTTGCACTGGACTTTTATTATTGAAGCCCTCACAAATACCGATGTCATTAGGTCTGTCAAACATAAAAAAGCCTACATCTTCAGCAACGTGAGACCTTTCACTGTCCTTATCCATATCCTCTTCAACAATAAAGTAAACTTTATCTTTCGTGATATCACAACGGCGAATCCAGCCACCATTATTACCGTCACGAGAGTTCTTATTAGCAACTAAGATCGGAGGAGCATCAAACCCTGCATCAGCTATCGAAGTAAACTCTTTGCAACCGATTTCTATTGGAGAAATGACTCTTTCACTCAATGTAGTCGTAACTCTTGTTTCAGCATTGCCAAGGAAAAAACGGGCACCTTGAATAAACCCTGCTCCCTCACCAGCCACAAAAGCTACATTCTCTTTAGATGATATAGAGTTCTTTTTGATGACTTCAGATTTCTCTAATGCCAAGGAAAAGCTTTCAACTCCCACACCGCGAGCCATTCCGGTAAACCACGCTGATGTGTTATTTTTTGTTTGAGGTTGAACCAAAACTCCTGGCTTAGAATTAAAAGAGTCTAAACCATAATCCTCATAGCGAATAATATCTGCATTGTTTCTTTCTCCAGAAATTTGAGACGCGGCGGTGTTTGTATCTACAAGACCTGCAACAATTTGACTTTCACCATTATTTAAAGAGATAACGCCTTCTTCGATAACAAAATAGTCAATATAGTTACTACTTTTTAAAGGGTCCCCTTGACCACTCATAGGTGCATCTAAATAGGAAATATTATTTGTCTTTTTCTTAGCGCTTGGGGCTATTTCTTGAACTATTGTCGCAGATTGCCAAGTTGTATTGATTACAGACGCTGTAGAAGGAAGCTCTGTTGTCCCATTACTCCTAACGGATAAGCTTGCATCAATGGTTGGCATAACAAACACGAGCGGCTTAGGTTTCGCTATGTCATAGGTGTTATTAAAATTCAGCGTACAAGTCACGACTTGCTTGTTCTCAGGCCCTGGAGATGAAATCGTACAATTGTTATCCGTAAGAGTACCAAACTCGAATTGAGGGTTTTGATTAACAGGGGGAGTTCCTGAACATGCATCAACTGGATCTGTTCTATACAGGCAAGTGCCATGAACTACACTGTCATTATCTTTAAAGTATATCGTTGCCCAATTATTATTAGCGGCAGTCGCATTTCCGCGAATAACAGTGTCATCATCTAAGTTAATATTATGATTTGTACTATCAATATTACCAATGATCTCTGACTCGGAAATACTTAACTGTCCAATTGCAACAACGCTCCCACCGATGCGAGATTCATCAGTAATTATTATCTCGTTATTACTCCTATTTGAGACGTCACCCGCCACTTCAGAATCATCAATAGTAACTTTTGCTCCTCCGTCGACATCTCCTTGAACTGTAGAGTCATTTTTTACTTCTATTTCATTTAAAGTTCGATTCGACACATCACTATTAACGGTGGAATCATCAATAGTAATTTTTGAGCCCGCATCGACACGCCCCCAAACAACAGACTCATCTTTTATTTCTATCTCATTATTTGTTCTATTAGTAACCCTGCCATTAACTTGAGAATCAGAGATAGTAATCTTAGTACCACCATCAACGTTTTCTGCAACCCATGAATCCGACTCTAAAACAATCTCATGATTACTAACGTTGGATACTGAACCTCTAATTATCGAGTTTTTAGTTGTCACCTTATTGTTTACAACGATATCAGCACGCAGGTCTGAGTTTTCAAAATAACTAGAACCGTTGGCACCACCTTCTAAGAAAACTTTATTGTTATTGTGTGTGATATCACTGTTAATCAGTTTAAATCCACCACTAGCCCACAATGTTGAATCACTGTTCATTTTTATATATGCGTTATCCGCGTCAAATATTCCGTTACAGGAATAAGTCTTGGGATTACCACCACTAACACTTGTGTTACCAGAACATAGAGAGTCGAAGTGCCTCCCGTTATTTAAGTTGTAATTAGTCTGTGCGTAAGAATCAAAAGACCAGCACGAAAATAAAAAAAATAGGGGAAGGGTTCTTAGAAACTTTATACTATTCATGTCACTACTCCTTCACCCAAAGTTCTTGACTACGCTGCACTTGGCTCACACCAGAACCACAAATTACCGAAGACTCTAAAACATAGAAAACAAAGCCATCAAGCTCTCCCCGATTGGAACACTGTATTCGATCAAGAAAACAATTCACCGGAGCTGTGTTAACCATTGAGCTTGCTATCGTAAAGATCCCACCTCCAGGTTGGAGATCATTACTGCTACAAACACTAGCAACGGCAGAAGAAGCCTGAGGCTCAGGATCTGGGTAAAACTGAGTCATAACATACTCATTAACAGAGTGACTGAGCAACCAAGCTTGTGTGCCAAGTACAACTCGAGTGTTTGAATCATTATCAGACCAACTCGTTCGACTCAAACTTGTCGCTAAAAAACCAAGCACCACGATAACAAAGATGACTATGACTAGCGCACTACCTCTTTGGCTTGCTTTACGGGACATTAATCACCTGTATATCTTGCTCAAACACTGTGGACTCATTGTTTTCTGCAAACTCGAGAGTCAACTCAACAACACCATTACTCTGAACATCTGCAGGTTGATAACTCAGAGTGCTATTCTCACTTATAACTCGATCGCTTATTGTAACACCATTACGAGTTAGTAAATTACTATTCGCAAGGCAATACTCCACAAGGTTATTTGAGTCAAAAATGTAGTGCCTTTTACCTACAGATTCACTGACAAGAGTGTTAGCTCCGTTTGGAATAGAAAAGTATGCAGCAGATACGCTTGGAGGAACCACACTATCAAGAAGGTATACATTATTTAGTTTGCTGATATCCGTATGTGGTCTAGTCGGATTTATAACCAATGACATAGATTGCAATGAGCTGCTTGTCGCTCCTGTATCACTAACTAGAAAGTTAATGTCAGCCCCCGAGGTAGCGTAAAAACCTGAATCAACAATTGGATAAAATGATACGCAACCGCTACTTACAGAAGCAGGAAACATATTAGGTACAGCATGTCTTACTTCACGAGAAAGCTTTTCCAATACAAATCTGGCTTCAGTTTGTAGTCGAAAGCGCTCTACAGAACCAAAATAGCCTCTCATTCCAAGCTCGGTAAAATTCGCGACACCAAGCAAGACAATACTTGAAATAACAATAGCTAGAATCATCTCTATAAGCGTAAACCCTTTCCCTTTCATTAATACTCCCCTCTATAAGCAACTAAGGTGATAGGAGAATTATTGCTTGCGGTGATTGTTAAGGTAAATTTCTGCATAGATGTAGTTGGCGTATCGTTAGTAACAACCAAATCCACATCAAAATTAGTGTAAGTGGTACCGAGTTCAATTGGAGTGCCTGAGCTCACCGAGCCGTAATCTCGAGCTAAAAGGTCGGTCATAATACTTTGACCTAATGCTGAAGATCGGTTGGAATAATTCACTTGCCCTGAAAGCGCGGATTGTGGTGCGAGAAAAGTAGAAAATGCGATCATTGCAAAACCAAGTAGTACAATAACAATGATCGACTCAATAAGCGTAAAGCCACTATTTACGAACTTCATGGGCATACCTGATTACTTGGATAAACAAAACCTTGAGAATTGATACAAACCCAAGCTCTGCCGGAACTATTATTGGATGAGATAGTAATTTGAACACCAGATGAAGCACTGTTTTCAGGGTTACCTAAAAGGTTGAATTCGATTGGAGAAGAGTAGCTAGAGGTAGGTACAGAAGAGAAACTATAATCATCACTAGCGATAACATCACTTCTCGTCTCAGAAGTGTTGTCACAAGCAGATTTCGAACCGATACAATTATTCGCAGCCACTAAACGTAAGCTTTCAGCACCTGACACAGACATATCCATATTAGATTGCATTCTATTCAACTGAACTTGCCGAACGACAGAAGAAACCTGATTTTGAAGAGCATAAAGTTCATAGTTTTGGCGTCCACCAAAACGACTGATCGCTGTCGCTGAAATAATAGCTAATAAAAGAATCACTACGATTAACTCTACAAGAGTGAAACCTCTGTTTGGCTTTGTATTCATATATACCCAAAGTAGCTCGTTATGACTCTACATTACAAGATAGATTCAAAATAATGAAGGTTTCTAATATGAGTTTTAATACTAATTCTAGTTTATGATTTGAATAAAAAAGGCCAGCAAATGCTGGCCTCTAGCTTACCAAAGCAAGCTATTTAGTTACCATTACAACCGGCACCAAGAGTCACTGATGTAGATGCAGCAGAAGCCGCTGTTTTACCAGTAGCCTGTGTATAAGTAACAATACACTCATCTTCACCATCAGCAGCTCCAGAGAAACTGAATGAGATAGTACCTGAACCACCACTAGTAACGTTTTTCCAGTCCTCATTTAAGCCAACAACCGCAGCCCCAATACCTGTAGATGTTGCCGTTGGATAACCAAAAGCAATATCAATACCTTCAACACTTTTTCCTGAAGATACCGCTTCTAAACCTTTTACAGCGGCTTTACCGTAAGTAATACCCGCAGCACCATCAATAGCGCCCTTTAAGCCTTGCAGAGAAGACTCACGCGCATCATCTTGCAGGTTTAGGAAACGTGGTGCTGCTGTTACAGCAAGAATACCTAGAATAACAATTACAACCACTAGTTCGATTAGGGTGAAACCGCCTTGTCTTTTCATAGTTTAGCTCTCTCTCTATGTTTAATTTTACGCAGACTTACTGCAAAGTTACGGTCACACGACCAGTTTTAATTTCGTAAACAAATTGGTGCTCGGTATTACCTTCTAATTGAATGTAAGTACAGGTTGCATCACCAGAATTCGCTTGCGCTGAATATTTGTAATTTGAATCGTCATCAATTTCATCAACCGTGCCAACTTCTGGCGGATTCTGCAACAAGTTTCTCATTAATTCAGCACAAGTTTCAGAAGAAATATCTCCAGGTGCGACTGAAGAATCGCTATTCAAAGTCCATGGGTAGCCGTCTCGAAAATCAGTATCTTCATTGCTACTGTTCTTTGATCTTGTTAACCAAAAATCAACACCATCATAATCTACAGTATTGTATGTTTCAGCACCGATCTTCTCTGAGGGTCTTGCTTCGGCTTCCCATTGCGCTCTTGCTGATAACACTGCGGTTGCAAAACCACCCGCAACGCCCTCAATACTTGATTTTTTAGCCTCATCAGTCACATCTAAGAAGCGAGGTAAAGCAGCCACTGCCAATAAACCAACAACGACAATTACGACAACTAATTCGACAAGGGAGAAACCCTTTTGATTTTTAAGCATTTTTACCTACCCATCTAATCACTAACGCGCATTATACATTTGCACACGTATAAAACCATAAAAACAGTGTCAATATATTCACAAAGCCAAAATATTGGCTTTAACACTAAATCGTTCTTTTTTAAGCAATATATCTATCTGATACTGTTCACTATAATGATAACGACAATGAAACTGTATGTTATCACTTTTATCTTCAATACTTGGAGAGCTTAGCCCTAAAATGCTCTCTTGGGGATATAATTGATCCAACCAATAACGGCAATCTCGCGACTCGCCTTGCATCGGCATAAGCCATCCCGTCTGACTATAAACCTTTGATTGTTCGGAGCTGTTTTTTTGCTTATTTCCCTTCAACAGATACTGTTGTTTGTACAAATTTGCTTGCTCTACAATTCGTTTACTCGCCACGATCAATGCAGTGTTGGCCGCTTCTTCTTCCACCGTTTCCCACGCAGAGAGCAACCCTACAATCAGAAAAAGAATAACCACACTCCAGACAGCAAAACGTGAGCGCTGTAGGTTATTTATCATTGATTAGCCTTTGATTGCATCCAACATTCCCCACATTGGTAGGAAGATACCCAGAGCTAAAACCAACACCATACCGGCAACGATGACCAACAAAATTGGTTCGATTCGAGCGGTTAATGTTTTTAAGTCATAATCGACTTCTCGATCATAGTAATCAGACACTTCAAGCAACAGCTCATCAATACGACCGGTTTCTTCACCCACTGAAATCATTTGTATCACCAAAGGTGTAAAAATCTCGCTATTAATCGCCGTTGACGAAACCGTACTACCCGCCTCTATGGCCGATTTCATGGCTTGAACTCTGAGCTCAAGAAAGCGGTTATCTAAGGCTTCAGCCGACAAAGCTAACGATTGGTTTAGTGGTACACCCGCTTTGAGCATCAATGCAAAAGTACGTGAAAATCGCGACAGCAATGCTCGGTTAACGACACCACCGATTACCGGTATTTTTAGGCGTATTTTGTCCCACTTCTCTAGCCCTTTATCTGTCTTAACCCATGCTTTAAAAGCAAAGATAAGGCCAAAGATCACGCCGAGCATTAGGCCCCAGTAATTGACAAAAAACTCCGACATACCAATCAAAATACGAGTAGGCAGCGGAAGATCGACCCCGAAACGGGCGAACATGCTAGAGAACTGTGGAATTACCTTGATGTTAAGAATGAACATTGCGATCAAGATAAAGCTGATCACGAAGGTTGGGTAACGCATCGCGGTCTTGATTCGCTTACGAGTCTCTACCTCTTGTTCATAATACCCAGCAAGTTGTAATAGAGCCTGATCTAAACGACCCGTATTTTCACCAACACCAATCATCGATACAAACAATGGACTGAATGCCTTGGGGTGCATCTGCATCGATGCCGCTAATCCACGACCATTGGTGAGCTCAGCGACGACTTCCTCTAGCGCCGCTTTCAACTGTTTATTTTCGCAATTTTGGGTCAAACCTTTCATCGACCTTAATAAAGGAACACCGGCTTTTGTCAGGCTGTATAACTGTCGACAGAACAGAACCAACACTTCAAGAGGGACATTTGGCGAAAACAGGCTAGATACGTCCATATCCAATACAGAGCCGCCACTTTTACCTAGCTTGATAGAGGTGGGAATAATCCCCTTACTCATCAAGCTTTCAGCAGCGAGGTCTTCGTTATTCGCATCCAGTTGACCAGTCACTTGACTGCCATCAGAGCGACGACCTACATAACGATATGTTGGCATATCACTTTCCCTCTACAGATAAATTGGGTCAGTGGCACCGGAAGCATCGCCCTCACCTAGGTGCATGATCTCATCGAGACTCACCACACCTTGCAGAGCCAGCTCCATAGCTGAAGCCAATAGTGGTTTGTAATTTTTGGACTGTCTTGCGGTTTGAGCAAAGCCAACCGCATCATTGGCTCTAAGGGCATCCATCATATTTTGTTCTAGCTCTAACATTTCAAAGACACCAATACGCCCACGGTACCCCGTTAGGTTACAGTTTTGACAGCCACGCCCTTTCATAAATGGCACACCCACTTGATTCGGAAAGCGTACGCTTAGCCATTGCTTGCGCGGTTCATCTAATTCATCCTCAACCTGACAATCGGTGCACACTTTACGAACCAATCGCTGAGCGACCACGGCTCGAACAGCACTCGCCACTAGGTAACCTGGCGCTCCCATATCCATCATGCGCAGCGCACTGTCTACGGCATCATTAGTATGCAGCGTACTTAAGACTAAGTGACCTGTTAATGCAGCCCTTAAACCAATCTCAACGGTTTCATGGTCACGCATCTCACCAATAAGAATGATGTCTGGATCCTGACGCAAAAAAGTTCTCAAAACCGTTGAGAAATCGAGGTTAATTTTAGGGTTGACCTGAACTTGGTTCACACGAGGAAGACGATATTCAACCGGGTCTTCCGCGGTAATGATCTTTTTACCCGGTTCATTCAATTCACTTAAAGCACCATACAAGGTGGTTGTTTTACCTGAGCCTGTAGGGCCGGTAACCAAGATCATGCCATGAGGACGACGTAGTTGATGACGAAGGCGAACCAGAAGATCACTCGGAATGCCTGACGCTTCTAATTTACGCAAACCTACTGATTGATTAAGCAGACGCATCACCACCGATTCACCATGTTGAACTGGCATGGTCGACATACGAATATCGACAGATTGACCTTTAGCTCGAATGTTGAATCGACCATCCTGAGGAAGACGCTTTTCTGAGATATCGAGGTTTGCCATCAGTTTTAAACGCAGTACCAGTGCAGAGCCGATATTAACTTCGTTTAATAAAGTTTCATGCAACACACCGTCGATACGCTGACGAAGACGTAGGACGTTAGAATCGGGTTCGATATGGATATCTGAAGCACCCACTTGGATTGCATCTTCAAATAACGAATTAATTAACTTAACGACGGTGACTTCGTCGATGTCCTCTTCGGCTATATCAAAATCAAAGGCATCATTGATTTGGTGTTCAGCATCAAGCTGCTCGGCGAAAGAAGCGATCTCTTTGGTTCTTCGATAATAACGGTCAAAACCATCAACCAGTTGCCTTTCAGGAGCGACCACAAACTCTAAAGCGTAATCACCTAACTGGCCAAGCAGTGACTCCTGTGCAAATAGATCCGCAGGATCACTCATTGCAATCCGTAACGTATCGCCTTGGCGCCCAATCACTAATGCACGAAGGCGGCGAGCATGTACTTCGGGTAAAAGCTGAACCGCTTCTACATCGATATTTGCACGGCTAAGATCAATAAGAGGAATGGCAAGCTGTTGCGACAAAAAGCTCAACATTTGTTGCTCAGACAAGAAACCAAGTTCAATGAGTGTATCGCCAAGCTTACGACCAGTACTTTTCTGAGCGACAAGGGCTTGCTCAACTTGAGCTTCGTTAATGATGCCCTCTTCGACGAGCAAATCACCAAGCCTTTTTCTTAATCTAATTTGCATCGCCGTTCTCCTCTAAAACAGTGAGTATGTTTAACCGATCACGCACAAAGCTCTGCGATTGAGAAGAGATTCCGACTCTGGTTAAGGCACCTTGGTATGATTGTTTTGCAGCGGTCAAATCTAATTGACGCTCTTGCTGAATGGCTAAACCTAACCACCAGCGAGCATTGTCCGAATCGATCTCAACCAACTTTTGATAACTCTCTAATGCAATCTCTTCTTGTTGAGATTTTTGACTCAATGCCGCACGCATTGCTAAATAATCTTGGGTAGGGTTCGGCGGCAGGTGGACTAATGGGCTCAACGCGGCTTCTGCTTGATTTGCTTTAACTAACAATTTAGATAAACCTAAGCGTAATTTCTCGCTGTTAGTGTTGAGCTTAATACCCAACTGGAAAAGTTCGTAGGCTTTACGAGTATCGCCTTTACCAAAATAGAGAATAGCGAGTTTCTGGCGAACGTCCTCATTTTGAGGAGTATAACGCAGCGCCTCGGCATAACCTTTCAACGCGCCAGTAAGATCGTTTGCATCCAGTGCTTTTTGAGCGCGCCCTTGTGCATTTTTTGATAATTGTTCATGCGTCAGATTCACTTGTTCAATCAGCATGCCACTATTTTCGGCGCCATCAGAACTTTCGGCCTCACTAGAGATAGGCGTCGAGTTGTTTTTTGTCACACTCGCAACATACACCGGCTTGGGAATTGCTGGCTTATTTGTTTTAGATGCATTCAAAGGTTTAAGTGCCGTTTGGCGTTGTAATGTTTGGTGCTGTGTTGTTTGAGCGGTATCTGCCACATCAAATGAAACAGCCTTAGTTTGAACACTATTTACCGTCGCTGCCTTTTCTACAGAATGGTTCACTAAATCTAGCGTCACCAACTTTTTGGTGGGAGATAATATCGCTTGAGTAGCCGTATTCTGTACGTCTACCGAGCTATCAGAAAGCGCCACTTGGATTTGTGAATCTCGAGTCGATATTGACCTGTCGACGCTAGGGCCTTGCGAGATAGCCCAACCGCCCATCGCTAAACTGAGAGTAAAACCCGCGGCTATCCACACCAAAGGGGATCGCGAGCGGACTTTAGGTACCACGGCCGCTTCGATCGAAGTTGTTGATTTCTTCTTTGCCAATTCAGACAAGGCGTTATTAATGACGCTCATAATTAATTCCAACCCCACAATATTGGCGTTTTAAATTTAGGCTTACACACATCGTATGTCTCATGCATAGCTGAAAAAAGATGTTGGTTATCAATACTTTTCTTCTCTTCACTAAACGAAAGTAACAGAGCCTTGTGACACAGTTGATTAATCAATCTTGGAATACCTAACGATGAGCGACAAATCGCCTTTTTTTGATTCAAACTGAACAGTTCAGGGTTACCGCCAGACTTAGCGATCCGATTATCAATATACGCAACGGTTTCATCGAGCGTAAGCGCCCTCAATGTCGAACTGAACGTGATTCTCTGGCGAAATTGCCTGAGGTGGTAAGCCTCTAATCGAGAGTCCAACTCTGGCTGCCCTAATAGAACAATCTGCAGCAGTTTTTTGTCTTCAGTTTCAAGATTGCCGAACAACCTTAATGTTTCGAGAGCTTCATCCGATAGCGCTTGAGCCTCATCGAGAATCGCGACCACTCTTAACCCGGCGTTGTGCAACTCAATCAACTTATGTTGAATATTGTCGACCAAGGTAGCTTGGTTATCGATAGTCAAACCCAGCTCTTTAGCAACAGCTTGACGTAAGTCTGCACCAGAAAGTACCGGATTTGGCAGGTAAATTAAGGCGGTACAGTCGTGTAAGTGATTGACTAACATCCGGCAAACCATGGTTTTTCCAGTACCCACTTCGCCCGTCACCTTAATCACGCCCTCACCCATTTCCAACGCCGAGATGACCGTTTGAATGGCCTCGAAATGAGGCGCTAAACCATAAAAAAAATCGGTATTCGGCGTTAGTGTAAATGGCAGTTGTTCAAAACCAAAGTGGGCTTGATACATTCGACGCTCCAGCTTAGTGAGACACTGCCAATCTACATTGAGAAAGTGATTGATTACTCTTCATCAGGGAACCACTGCTGTAAAAGATCTCGAGAGCGTTCTAACTCTGTTTGCCAAGTATTCACACCTACGATCGTTGGTTTAAGCAAAATCACGAGCTCCGTTTTTTGAGTCAACTGGTTGGTATTTCGGAACAAATGGCCTAATGCAGGGATATCACCGAGGAATGGAACTTTAGACGTCACATCACTGGTGTTGGATTTCATCAAACCACCAATAACAACCACATCGCCGTCTCGCGCTCGAATCACGGAATCAGATTCACGAATAGAGCTTTTCGCCAAAGGAAGTTGCACCACACCCGTTGTTGAGCCTAGGTTGAGCTCTTTCACCTCTTCATCTACCTCGATAACTGCAGGGTGAACATGTAGGAACACGCTACCTTTATCGTCTATCTGAGGAGTCACATCTAAAGAGATACCAGAGAAGAATGGCGTTAACTCAACCTCAGGCGCAACATTAGCATTGTCACCACTACCAACCGCACTTGATAAGTCCGTCACGTAGTATTCGTCTGTACCAACCTTGATCACCGCTTTCTGGTTGTTTGCAGCCGTTACGCGTGGGCTAGATAGCACGTTCAAGTCACCCTGCGTATCCATGAAACTTAATACTGCTTCAAAGCTACCACCAGAAACAACTAAGTTAGATTGACCACCTAAAGCCGCACCGATTGGATCCATCCCTGGCAATGCACCTGGGATGATAGTACCGGCTGCATCTTTCACAATTGATCCCATGCCGATTGTATAATTAGTGCCATTCGACGAGAACATCTTGGTCCAATTAATACCCTGCTGGTAACCATCACTCAGGGTAACTTCCATGATTTTGGCTTCCAAGATGACTTGGCGCTGCAAGCGTTTTTGAGAAATGCCTAAGAACTGACGCACTTCACGAATTTCATCCGGGTAAGCGCGCACGGTAATCACACTGGCTTGTGGCGTAACCACGACACTTTGTCCGTCACCTGAACCAATTAAATGAGCAACCGCCGTTTCCAGTTGTGGCCAAAAATCACTTTCAGATGTCGTTTCAATCTCTGTACCACCATTCGATGTCGAGTTTGATGTGTTAGAAGAGTTTGATGAATTCGACGAGTTAGAGTCGGAGCTTGAAGAGTTCGACGAGCTGTTGTCCGAGTTGGAGATCGTGCCGGTAGTGATGGTCGTCAATGATCGACCAGAACGCTTCACTTGTAAGTAATCAACAGGAATAGTCACAGTACGAAGGCCGGCAGGGTATACCTGAATCACCTTGCCACGCTTTTCAATATCGTAGCCATACATATCCTGAGCAACAGACAATACTTCATCTAACGTCACATCTGTCAGATTTAAAGTGAGACTCCCGGTAACGCTTGGGTGAATAGCCGCGCTGTATTCGGTGCCTTTGACTAAGCTAGCAAAAAAGGTTCTCGCCTCAACACCTTTCGCCTGAATACGGAAACGTTTAGCCGTTTCCATTCCCGGTGACATAGCATCAGAGTTAAGCTGAGGCATCAGGTCATCTTGTACCGACGAAGGAAGATCATGAAGCGCTTTGCTATTCGCTTCATTGATCGATTCGTTCAAAGACTCTTTGATCTCAACGGGATCACGGTGCCCCATCGAACAGCCGACTAAAGATGACACTAGGATTGCTACTACAAGTTTACGCATGTCTTCACTCTAACCTTAATTATTCTTAACATCTAAAGAGAACATCTCTAATTTCCACTGCTTAGAGCTTCTCTGCAGAGTGACGTATTCTGGATCTATATTCTTAACTCGATACCCTGTAATCGTTTCCCCTTGGCCGAGAATCTGACCGTTCAGAATCGCATAGCAAGGCGTATCCCCTTTGCAAACAATACTTTCCAATGATGGCAAGCGGTAATGAGTTGACGCCTTTTTAGCTGGCGTTGTTTTTTGCTGTGGCGTTAGCCAACCTAATGGCGCCGTAGGATCTTGTTCGGCCCAAGCCATTGAGCTACTAAAAAGTAAGGACAACAATAACGTTCTAACCACCGATAAACTCCTGTCTTGTGCCTAGCGTGTAAACCTCAAACACCAGTCGAGCTTTAGGGTATTCTTCGACCGAATACTGAAATGTGCGCCAGTAATAGCTCACAGGGAGAGACTCAAGCGATTGAAGGTAAGCTGAAATATCAAAATAGCTGCCCGTCAGTTCCATTCTCACAGGATGAAGAAAGTAACCTGAGTATTCACTGGTTTCTTGATTGTTTGAAATTGCTTCTGGTTTTAACGATTCTAAAGATTCTAGCTTAAGCCCACTGCCTGCATTAAGGACACTTTCCAGCAACTGCGACATTTGAGAGGGAGAGATCAGTCCATCCACTACCTCGGCTAACTGAAGCGACAGTTCTTGGCTCTCCACCAGCAATTTTTTATACTCAAGATTAATGTCTTTGTCGGGGTCCCTATTGAGTTTTGCTTGCAGCACAAGCAACTCACCTTGCTGTCTTTGATTCGACTGGCTAAGGCTCATTAATTGATTTTCTTTAGCGTGCAACTCGTTATAAGCTGGCTCAACCACTAAGCTAAATAGCAACATGAATAAGCCAACAAAACCACACACAAAAAGTAGCCACTTCTCTCTCTGACTTAATGCAAGAAACTTATCGCTAAGCTGATTCCACTGTTGCACTATTTACTCTCCCTGCGAGTATTTAATTCAAACGTAACAACATCTTGGTCATTGCGGCCTATCTTTAACTTTTCAAAAGCACGCCCAACAAGGTTCAGTTCACTTTTAAACTGACCAATCCAGTTAGGAACGACCTTTGCGTTACGAGCAAAACCACTAAGATCTAAAGTATTGTGAGTCATGTAGATCTGCGAAAGCGAGATGTCATCTCGGCCCAATTTGGCTAAGGCATTCATGACGCCAGAATACCCGACTTGTTGTGATTGATCGTATTGCCCAACCGCCTTCAACGCTTCTTTCTTTGCCTGAGTCTCACGTTTGAGACGCGCAACGGCCGCCACTTTCTCAGGAGACGGTTTATGCTGAATCAACTGACTATTCAATTGCTTAACTTGTTGGTTAAGTTGGGTCGATTTATGTTGTAAAACCGTAAGCTCTTTATCTAAATTTGACGTTTTATATTGCATCACAAAATAACCACCAAGCAGCAATACACACACAAGTCCCCAACTCGCGGCAACATTTTCCAAAGTGAAAAATTCTTTTTTAGGCCTGAGGTGATCAGGGTAAAGATTGACGCTAAACACATCTTTTTCAGCCGCGAGTTTAACCAACAAGCTCTCTGAATTTTCGCGCTCTTCTTCAACTAATAAAGAAACCGTCGAACTTAGTGTGTTATTTAACGCGTCTTGTAATTCCGCTTCATCCTCTTCATCACAGCAAATTTTCAGTTGATGAAGTTGAGTACCTTTAATTTGAGAAGAAAGGTAATCAATCGAACGTTGAAGCTCTAAAGCAAGCCCATCTAACTGTAAAGCACTTGATGCCACACCGGTTAAAGGTGGGACTACACTGCGGATTGTTCTTTGAAAACAAACGGTATTTTCAACAAATGCGCCCAGCTTAAAGTGCGTGTTAGCACTACGCTGTAAAAGAAGAAAATTAGAAAGTTCACCGGCACTGTCACCCCATATTTCATCTTCAGGGACAACACCTTTAAGCTCAACTTGTGCAGCAAGAGTGATCTTCACTAACTTGTCTAACAACTTTTTCGGCAAAACATAGGCTTGTAACTTGTTCGACGTGGGCAGCGCAACCGCACTCGCCGTAATCTCAGTCACTCTTTCAGAAACAAGATCTTTCAGTAAGAAAGGCAGTGCAACCGACCACTCGCTCTCTGGAATATCCGGTTTATCAATCTGATAAGTTTGGTAATAATTAGCACAGACAATTAATTGGACGCTATTACTGTTAAAAGCTTTACTGCTAAGCGATTCTTTCAGCGCACTTTCCCAATCTCCATTCACCAGAGGGATGCTGGTTACTTGCGGCTCTTGCTCTGTCACTGAAACATAAACAGCATCATTACCTAACATGACAACTTGAGAGCTGCCTTTGTTATTCGTTGGCTTAATCTTGTCTAAAATCGCTTTAAAATTCATGCTTAGCTACTACTCTTGCGCCATCGGTTTCTTCGACCAACTTTCACAACAGATTCAGTTTTCACTGCCTTTGCTCTTTGATCAGGTAAAGGGATAATTTGTTGTTCTTCGTCGAAATATCGCCCTTGATAGCCGTTAATACCTAACTCTATCAGGGTATTCTTTTCTTGTTTTGTTTCGACTCCCACCGCAATCACTTGAGTAGGTGAGTCACCGCATGCCCCAATTAAACTGCGGACAAACAATTGATTCTCATGCCGTTGATCTATTCTCTTAATCAAACTTCGATGAAGCTTAATATAATTAACCTTTAAATCTTTGATGTAGTGAGTGCTAACGATGGTTCGCCCAGCTTGACCAGCAATAACTTTACACCCTAATCCCCTCAACATCTTTGCTACTGGTCTCATATAATCAAGATGAGCAATGAGATGCCCTTCTGGAAACTCAAAAGCAAGCTGAGCCCGATGCTGAGTGGAAAGCTGTAATAGTTCGTTCCTGAACCACTTAAAATACTGTTTATTCGCAAAGGGAGAGACACTCAAGTTAACCGAATAATTGATAGGTTGGGTTGATTCTTTCAACGAGGTCAACACAACCTTCAGAACCGATTGATCCATTAGAGCTTGATAACCCACTTGCTCTACCGCAGGCATAAATCGAGATGATTTCAATAAGCCTTTATCTGGATCCTGAATTCTAGTAAATATTTCTCTATGCAATTCATTAACTTGACCACGTTCTGACATAAGATAACATCGCTGAACAAAGATTACTAAATTTTCAGGAAGCAGAGCTTTATCAAGTAATGTTCTCCAACGAACACTGCCTCTATCAAGTTCGTTTTTATTTAACTTAGGGTAGCGGCTCCAGTTGTTAATACGCTCCAACTGGGCACTTTTTAGTGCGGTTTCCGTTTCATCCATAACCTGACTATGTCGCTCACCTTCTACATACATGGTTACACCAATATGACACCAATTATCAGGTTCCAGAGGCTCGGGGGGAGTTAGCTTGCTTAACTGCCTCAAACATTGAGCTGCGAGCGTAGCAATGTCTTTTGTTCCTTGATGAGGGATAAACACAGCGAAATCCGCTTCGTAATAGCGAGAAAAAATGACATCAGGATAGCGTTGAACAATATTAGACAGTACCTGGCCAACCTCAATAATAAAGCCGTCAGTCACTTGCTTATCATTAACATCACATACCTGTTCCCATTCGCCGATACGAATCAATAAGACCCCTCCCCGAGCACCGCTTTCATGCAGTGCTGATTCCAGTTTATTGTCAAATAAGACTCGGTTTGCCGTTCCTGTGAGTTTATCTAAAAAGGTATGCGTACGAATAAAGGTGTCAAAACGGCTTCTTTCTTGACGAGCATCTTGCAACTCTTCTATCAATACATCTAAAGCTTCACTTGCCGTATAAGGCCATTCACGCTCATCCCCTTTTGCATGCGCTTCAACCTGCCCTGCGAGGATCATTCTTCCTCGCTCTTCCAACATTTCAGAACCCATTAACTGCTCTTTCAACCATCGAACACCGCGAGCCAAGCAGAAAATAATCAAAACAACCGCTAAAGTAATCGACCACATCGCCTCCATTGAGTAGCTATAACCGATGTAAGGAGGCAGCGCCTTAAATTCGATTCGATAGCCTTCATTCCTTTCTAAAACAAAGGTTTTCTCATATAGGCGATTAGGATCAATTTGTGGGGAGGTATCTTTGAAACGATAGACGATGCCGCTCTTGTTCGAGAGTTTCATCTCAACAATATTACTGGCTTGTAACATCTTAGGCATCCAACGTTGCATCGAATACGCGGCGTCTGGATCTTCCATCTCTCGATCGACAACGTCGACAATACCCACCAAATAATGGTCTAAATAGTCCTGCCCAAGACGCTTAAACGAAAGGGTGCCACCTATAAAAAGAATGAACATCGCACTGATCACTATCACAGTGACAAATGCGACCAGTCGGGTGCTCAATTTTAGTGTGGGGGTATATCTCATGAATAACGAAATCCTTTTCAACTCATATTATACCGTATTGCTACTTATACTATAAATTGAGGTTCTAAATAAAGCATTGATAATTATAGTTAATAAAAAGCAGGTAATAAAAAACCGCGATAAACGCGGCTTTTTCCGATTCAGTACTGTCTTTATAATATATTAAAAACGTTGACTAAAATGGTTGTGGTGACCTTGAGAATCAAAAAACAACTTAAGCCATTGTAATAAATACAAAAAAAACAAACAAAATCAAACAATGTAAAGAATCCCGTTAAGTTTATAACTTTGAGACCGAATTCTTTACAAAAATCGCAACGATGTCATCGAGGTTGGCTCTTCAAATATTCCTTCCCCGTTAGGCATTATGCCGATACAGATTCAATTCTAGCATTATAAACTAGCGTAAGCTCCTCCCTTGATCACAGACTCTAATACCCCAATTTAGACAGTAAAAGCTATCCATGCTACACATGAGGCTAAAGCTCCAGCTCTGTTGAAACATGCTTTTGCCAAAGTGTACTCAAATCAACATCGTTACTATCAGGTTTATTTTCGTGGCTTAACTCATCAACTTGAATCAACATGGGTAAGTCAAACGAAGTACCAGTGATAATACAAGAGCCTCTTGATAGGTTTGGAATCAGTGAACGAGAAACAGAATCTAACGTACTGATTGTGTTATCCAGCAAGAATAGATCACGGTCATTTACCAATCTATGGATAAAGAAATTGTGCAACTGAGACATGATTGTAGCTGAGATATCAGCTGGACGTTGACTCGATAGCGTCAGGAATATACCGAATTTACGACCTTCCTTAATCAACTCTTCAAACAGCTCTAGACGATAATCTTTCCAGTTTGCCTGTTCACGTACTGATTGCTGAGAAAGGATGTTATGTGCTTCATCAATGATTAGATGTAGTGTCTTTTCCGGTGGGCTTTTTTTAACTTGTTTTTTGTGAGAATTGTAATAATGCTTCGTAACAAGAAGGGGAATGATTTTCTTCACGTCTTGGTTGCAATTACGCAGCGAAATGACGGTTAGTGCTTTATCGGCAGACCCCTCGTCACTACTAGATTTAACCCTGATCACTTTGGATAATCCGTTTAGAGACGATTCAGCACGTTTCAGAAGAGGTTGAATGTGTTCAAATTGAACAGAACCATACATAACATCCCAGATGAGTTTTAGTTCGCAGCGTAGAGTGAACTCAGTAAATGGAGATAATTCATCAAGAGTGATGTTAGATACATGTGGTTCTAGTATCTCGGTATATCGGTTCTGCTTATCGAAAAAAGCATTGTGTATCGGTTCGTACTTGAACTTATTCTGATTCGAATGCCAGATGATGTTTTCTAGTATTTCTAAAACATCTTGACCATTAATTGCTCCAACAATTCGCTTTAACAAGTCGAGAGTTTCTGATTTTTGAGATGTCGATACAAAACAAAATTTAATAGTTTCTTTGATGTAGCGTAATAAACTATTAGGAGAGTTTTTGTACTTCTCCCTTCCCTTCAGGACACTGTTTATAAAAGGTTTTTGTGTATTGGGAGTCGCTTGAAACAGTATTGATAGCGTTTCTGCATTCCAGAACTCGTGATCTGCTAGGGGGAACTGGTGTTTGGCTTTGTCAGTGTTCAGGTCGATTATGGTCTTCTCGGAAGAAGGAACTATTTGGTCTTTGAGGTACTCACCATTGAAATCAAGTAACACAAAATTACTAACAGGCTTAATTTGTTCATGCTTTTCATCGAACAGCGTGGTGAATAGCTTCGTCAGAGTATTCGATTTACCGCTGCCCGTGTTCCCAAAAATACCGATGTGGGTATTAAACAATTTTTGCCAAGGTAGAGATATCTCTATCCCTTCTTTTAACAATGAACCAATACAAAATTCTGACTCTGAACTAGATGAGTAAACAGTTTTCAGCGCTTGCTCTGGTAGTAAGAAGGCAGGATCACGAATCAATGGTAAGAACTTGATACCTTCATAGAAGTTACCACTTTCAATGTAGCCAATAGGGCGTACATGCACTTTTCTTACGTACTCGATGCTATCCGTATTTTCTTGGAAACGTCTTTCATCTAAGTACTCACCCTCAACGATACATACGATGTCACGGAAACCACGCTGGATTGAAACGTACTCTCTGATAGAGATACCTTTGTATCGCTGACCTTCATAGAAAATGGTGTCTTTGTTCGATGTCTCATCAACAGTCAAAGTAATTTGAATACCATTTACCGCTGTTACCTCTCCAACGAAAATGCTCATGCGTCACCTTCATCGAGTGTCAATACATGAGAATTGAAATAAGAGAAATCTAATGCCTTACCTTCCTCATGGACAACGTACTTGATGTTATTGAAGTCAGAGAAATGCTTCTGTAATTCGGGGATTATCGTTTCTCTGTAGCAGCAGATGTACACTTGTAGAGTGGGGTTTGTTAAGGAACGCTTAATCAAGTTCCTGATGTGCTCATCAGCAAAAGAGAATCCAAATGCTATCAACACGCTATTTGGCTTTTCTAACTCGTAACTAAGGTGGCGCAGCATTTGATAATAATGTTCTTCAAATACTGTTTCGTGGAACTTCCATTTTGTAGGGTTAACGATGGGTAATTTTTCGTATTCCCTGTAGAAGTCCTCTTGCGTGCTCTCGAATGTAGCTTTGCTATCATCATCGATAGTCATTGAACACAACTGATCCACGGTGTGAGAGCCACTTTCTAGCATCTCTTTGAAGTCACCATAGTACATGCTGTCGATTGAAGACTCAGAAACGATTTGATCCGCAGAAGAATAGTCAACGAGGATAGAGTCGTTGTGCTTACGCCAGAAAGCAGAGCCATGAAGGTGGATAAGATTGATTTGTCGTTGGACTTCTTTGTTTCTGTCGAAAATACCTGATTCAGTGGTCATGCAATCGAAGTTACGAGCCTCGACGATTTTCTTATGGAAACCACGAGAGCCATCGTTGATGTTAAATCGAATGGATTTTTCTTCATAGAGTTCATCTGCTGCATAGGCAAGGCAGGAATCGTAGTTCGTCGTGAAGAAATTAATCTTTCTGTCGTAACTTCGCTTTCGACGAAGTATTTCGAGGTTCAATTTCATGAACTTCTTATAATTATCGATAACTACTTGCTCGTCGCCTTCCAAGTTAGTGAAATCAACAGAACTAACAGGCTTGATGCATTCCTCATAGTAGTACATGAACAGCAAGGCTTTTAGATATTTAGCATCGATAGAATCGAATTCAGTAGCCAAAGTTTCAATCGTTTCCCGTTTACCTTCTGTTTGTATATCCAATGCAAGGGTTGGAAATAGACCTGCCGATGCTCCGGCACCAATCAAATAGTTTATGTTCTTGTCGTGTAGGTCGTTTAGATCGATTTTGGAAGTCGTCATAGGATCGAATGCTCAGAATAATTATTAAATTTGTTGATAAGCAACTGTTTGATTTTTGAGGTTATCGGGAAATGAAACACTGGTCAATTCCTGATAAATAGTGTGGACTTGATAGTACGTGGTGTGGGGCATTTCTTACTTTTCGCCTATCGGAGTTTTCCATACTTGAGCGGCACTTCATAACTGAGAAGTGCCCCTATTATGCGTTAGAAAAAACGGACATTCATATTCTGTTAATGTCCATTTTTCCTGACAAAAGTAAGGCTTGTCAAAAAGTAAGAACCGATCCTGTTAATCACTTCTTAAGAAGTCTGGTACGTTATTTCCGATTACCACCTCTGTACAAAAATCAAGCGATATTTTTTTAATACGGTTAATAATTAAATCAATTTCATATATTAATACTTCAATCCTCTTTACCCATCTAATTCAGAAAGTTAGCGGTCACTTACTGATTTTTTTTATTTTGTCAGTTATCCACAAAACATCCAAAAACTCTACCTTGTAAATCACTACAGATAGCACTATCTTGTGGTTTTAAACCTTAAAGGCACTACATATAGTACCTTTAGCTATGGGTACTAGATAAAAAAGGAGGGAGATTGATAGACAGCAGATAAAGAAAACCCCTAACGATTGTCAGGGGTCACTTAAGACAATCACCTACTAAGTAGGATGCTCATCTAGACTTCAGAACTTTAGCATAGCATCCAAGTGGTGGACTGAAAATAATATTTACCAACAATGGAAGCATGATTATGCCAAAAAATAAAAAGCAAACTTCAAACGATGTGGCTTCACTAGCTGCCCAGACACTTAATAACCCTAACTCTTCTGCTATTGCTAAAGCATTTGCAGGGTCGGCTCTTTCTCAATCATCTACATCAAGACAGACTAGTTCAGATATGGAAAGTAAAGCGTCTAAAGCCTTACAAAGTTCCAAGTACAGTGAAGAAACGAAATCTCTAGCTGCATCAGTCCTAGCTCAATCTAACAAATCGCGATAGGAGGTATTTATGTCTAGAAAACACCTTTTACACGATATTAGTACTTGCCTAGAAAACGTAGGGTTCAAACAAAGCTCATCAGGTAAACCAAATACCTTTGAAAGCAACGTTCGATACCCGAGTACTCTACTTCCTGAGAAAAATGACTATGCACACTTTGTATTACATACACCTCAAGGAACAGTGCAGATAGCAGCAAAGTATCAAGAGTCGCATGGTACAGCTATTGAAAAGTTAGCGTATACCGCGATGGATGCAGCTAATTCAGAACACCAAGAATACCTCGTTGTCTGTGCTGGTGAAGAGTTACTAAAGCATAATCGTGCAATCAACTTTCTAAATGCTCAAAAGAGTATTGCACCTAAATTACTAGCGCTTAACGTGAATGATCTACAAAGCCAGTTAGTAAGATATTACGATCCAAAAGTAGCTTGATATCAAATAAGGCACTTCGGTGCCTTTATCTGCAAAGGAAAGGGGGAAATATATGGATAAAAAGATAGAAGAGTGTCCATCCTGCAAAGGAACAGGTGTAGGGAAGGCAAACCCTTTAACTAAGTGGCTCGTAAATAAAGGCGATTATGAACCACTAGAGTGTCAGCGCTGTCATGGTACAGGAAATAAGCCTGAATAAAATATGGGGCTTCAAGTCCCAACTCTCTTAACGTTACGTCTCATCATTTTAAGGTTGCTGAATGTTGAGGTTTCATTTTTGTCCAAATGGTGTAGATAAAAACGCAAACACCACGAGCCCCTCGCGGCGTGACAACGACTACTGCTCGCGTATTAATATATTTCCACTAGTTCCCGCATCAAACTCCGCGTAGTAACCCATAGAAGACTGTAAGGGAGTACACAGGGTAAGGTGGATATCTGCACTTTGTTTGTTAATGTACTTCTGCCCCTTTGTGTTTTAGCGCGATTGATCAACAACGGGGCACATTACTGTGCTTAAGGTACTGATTGTAATGCCTGGTTATAGAATGACTCTGCTCGTAACTGGGCAAATATAAATCAGCACCAAAAAATATTATTTAAAGGGCTGCTTGTTGAGGATGGAGGATTCCTAAGAGAGCTACACTCTAGCTTCGGTTTCATTCAAATATAACAACAGGCATGAATCTGTTATGATCGTAATCATACATTATTTATGTCAGGCGCTTGATATACACACCAACGAAAGCATTCAAGGATATTAACATGGTAGACAAAACACAGATACTCTTTGAGTCATTACGAAGAACAGATAGCTACACGCTAGCCGCAGATCAAAAAGCATCTTTTTGCCTAGCTGCTGCTGTTACATTTTTAGGTATTTATTCAACGTTGTTTTATAGCGTTATAACTGATGACAATGCTGTAATACCAGCAACTTTGACGATTTCAATTCTAGGATTGGTATTATTACCTTGGATTGCATTCTTTTATACTATAAAGAATATATTTTCACCAAACCTGAAGCCATCAGAAAAAGAATCAATCATATCTTTTGCATCAATAGCCTCAAAAACCCCGAATTTAGAGGATTTTAAGATATATTATAAAAACATAGCTATAAACGATGAAATATTTTTAAAAAACATAAATAAAGATCTCCTTGAAAATCATTGGATTTGTTCAGAAATATGCTTTAACAAGATGAAAAATTTTAAAAAAAGTTTACATTGGTTGTGGGTAGCGCTATCGATTTCATTGATAGGCTTAGCTATTATGGTTTATTTTATTGAGAATCATGAATTTACTTATTTCTTATCAATCTGTAAATGAAACATGAGGGGAGCCCCCTCATGTTATTACTTAATAAAGACCCCAATTATGTCGCTATATATAACAACATTTAAATTCGATTTTGGTGATAGTGAAACCTCCATAGTATGCAGCCCTCGATATGCAGTTCCTTCTGGGAAATCAAGCACAATTGAACTTTGATACATATTGTTCGGTTTATCTACCTGAAGGACTTTGGTATCCGTAAGGCCATTTTTTTCGTTTTTAAGTGCTTCTTGACCATGGTTGTTCTTTATAAACTTCGCATTGAGAGGATATAGGGATGAAAGCTCATTTGGATTTAATATCTCCAATTCAAACTTTAATTGCATATCTTTTTCTAAAAAAGAAGAAACTGATTTATATTCTTCCCAGTCATCTGAATCATTCTTCCTGTAGTAGCATTTTAATTTAATATTATCTCGATAGGTTAATCTACTATTTCCAAGGGTTTTCCAATTTAATGGAACTGGTAACAAATCTTGATACATGTCCATTTTTAATAAACGACATCGACGATTTATTGAAGTACCATTTTCGTCGCTCATATTAGGCAGTATATATCGTTCCTCAGATTTTCCTTCACCTACAGTCTTAATTTCAGAATATCTATCAGGAAAGTCAACATGATCTAAAATCCCTTGCCCCAACATAGCTGTATTCGTTCGAGCTTGAGATTGGGCTTTAGAAGCAAGATCTACTGGTATACCTAGAGCAGTAACTTCCGATGCATCACCATAACCATAATTGGCCCAAACAACCTCTTTATGAGAGCCATAATCTAACCCTACACGAACTCCTAGATTTACATCTTTGCCTATAAGTTTGTTTAGTTCTGGGAAAACCGTTTCAGTAAGAATTAGCTTTAACGCTGAAGATGCGTTTAGAGCATTAGCTATCGCATCTTCAGGACAACTGCTTTTCCCACCAAAAAAAGCCATAACGGCATCTCCCATAAGCCGATGTGGGTAGCCATCTAATGCACGAATCACATCAACACACGCTTGAAGAATTCGGTTCTTTACAACATATGCATCTTGTAAAGACATTAACAAAGACAGTCTAGAGCTTCTTTTTATGTCTACAAACATTGTAACAATATGGTGAAACTCTATTTCACTCGAATCCTTTAAGTGAGCAAAATCTGGATGCGGGCCTACCTTACTTTGGTTTAATCCAACCTTATTAAACCATGGTCGTAAAGCGTTCTGATAGGTGTACTCTTCTGGAGCTGTAAGCTCCCCGTTCGATTCAGCCTTTAAACGACGCGAAACACTAGCGCTCTTATATAAATCAACCGATTCAAATAACTCATCAAATGACTCTGTTGAGATGTTTTCATTACCTATAATTCTTTTAGAACGTTTGCCTTCTAGCCCGTCTCGGATATCCGAAAAATAACCTTTCGTAATTTCCTCTAAACTTTGTGCTGACACGAATACCTCCAACTAATCATTATTGTGTACTTTTCCACGACACTATAACCCACTTATTATGAGTGTGAATAGATAGCAATCAATTGCTCATTGATGTAAATCAAACGAGTTCTAATGTTATAGTCGGGGGGAGGGGGATAGTTGTGATGTTGACTTTAGCGATAATCACATGTGTCAATATCACATTACTTGGTGAAAAAATACGAGGCGATCACTCAAACACGCTAGACATTTGTCATTAACTCTAGACGTTAAAGAGCCGATGAACTCATTTGGATGTTAGCCATATAGCTAACAACTCCATAATAACCTAAAATATTAGCTATATAGCTAACCTCAAGGCAGATGAACTATGGCTTGCAGATATGAAATAGGGCTAAGAGTTAAGCAGGCACGTAATGATATGGGGCTGACACAGGTACAAGTATCAAAACTGACTAGAATTAATAAAACAACTATTTCAGAAATCGAGAATGGTCGTTTTACAGGCTCATTCGATATATTTGAAAGATTGTTAAATGCAGTTGATTTACAGTTTGAAGTTGTAGAAAAAACACACCAACTACCTGACTGGGATGAAATCGAAGAGCTATTCTCAGAAGACGGTGATGAATAATTTATACAAGTTAGCAGAGGTTTGATATGCCTCCTTCAAGCAGGTTACTTTCCAACTTCTCTACGGCAAATCACAGCGAGTTATATACTAACGGTTCACTTCTCTTTGTTGTTGCCCACTGATGGACAACTGACCAGAAAAGTCGTTTTTATGATCACCTGAAATTTGCATCTAGGCCTAGGTTGATCAGAGTTAGTATTAAATCAGACTAGTGTTGAGCTAGATTACCCTAGCTATTCAGTTGCACTCATAGTTTGAAGTTTTTATCACATCTCGCATTTCCCCTGCCTTGGTAATTAAGCGAGTGACAGAATCGCTTGGTGATCACAGTGATCAAGCAATCTGCTCTGACTCACCTTTGCCCCTTTTTGAGCTACGTATCGAGGTTTGAGCAAAACTCATTGGTTAGGCTTGATATAGAATAACTAATTAATGTCGAAGGGATAACATGGCCCAATTACTCTTTGCCGTTTCATAATGATAATGGTTTAAACAAGAACGACTCTCGCGGAGCAATCAATGGACAAGCTAAGCATTACAACCCATTTAATGGCCATTCTCACTGCTTTTTCAGCGTTTACAATGCCAATTGCGCTTGAGGTCTTAAACCGAGTCAAAAGTCGCTACGGTTCTGCGTATTACATGGATTCAATCGAAGGAATAATGGGCTTTAAAGTTCATTATTTATTCCGAGAACTTATCCTGACTTTAGTCGCACTAATGTTTTTTTCCGTTTGTGTCGCATTCTCAAGCGAACTAGTTTTCACAAAGAGATTTGTTTTATTCTTTGAGTTAGTTTTTGCATTTGTCACTGCGACGTTATTGATTAAAGAGTTTCGGTTCATAAAAACGATTCTCCTAGCCACTCGTTCAGATGACTTAGTAACTGACTACCTGATTGATAAACTCTCAGTACCAGAATCAAATCACTCTAATCACGCAAAAGAAATTGAGCTTTTGATTCAGATTGCTTGTTACAACATCGAGAACACCACCGCATTCTCTGAAGAACCCATCGAAAACAGGTTATTTGGAGTTATCGAGAAAGCATACCTCAGTCACACTAGTTCCATTCACGACAAAACAATCAAGAAGTTAATTGATGGTCTTGCAGTAGTATTAACATCAGCAAGAAGTACCAACAACAGAAAGACTTACGTTTCTCTACAACGAAATTACGCACAACATTTAATTTTATTTTTTGATAGGAAAGTAAAAAGTTACGATGTTTTTGAACAGTACAGCGAAGAGTTTTACGAAGAAAGCATCAAAGAACTTGGCTCAGGCCACTACTGGTTAATGAAAGCGGACTTTCTAATCAGTGTAAACATGTGGGACTTGAAGAGCCCACAAACAATTAACTTTATCGATAGAATCATTCGAAACCTAGTAGACTTTACTGCCAGAGAAAACCCAGCACTAGTTCCTGAAATCATTGAGCGCTATCGCAATTTCATCGGCTACGAAAGTGATTTCACAAGTGACTTACACACCCTATCAAACCTGTTTGGCTCACACGGCGCTGATTTGTATGATGAAATTAGTCAATTAATTGTATCGTATGAGGAGCAAGTCAACAAAGAGCCTGAAGTTCATGTAAAACAACTAGTTTCACTTGTAGACAAAGCCAAAATTGAAGCCATAAAAAGTTCGACATCGATAGCTCAGTATGAACAAATCAAATCAACCGCTATTGAGTTCGAGCAAGATATGATTACAGAAATAATAAGGTCAAAAGGAGCAATAGCCTCCAGAAACACCGCTCAATACGCAATAACAACCCTCGCTAAAGATAACTTGTGGGGATACATTATTGACTGCTTCGAAAGTTTTAGTCCCGCATACTCGAAAGCCAATAGGCTTGGTTTTGATGCTCTTCCTTGCTCATTGGGTCGCATTCTGGAACAACTTGGGAAAAGCCATGGATTTAGCTCTTTCAACTCTGAAGAACTCGCAAACTCTTATCAAAGAGCTGTACCTATCTTAATAATGTACATTCTCTACTGCTGGAGAATTCAACACCCAAGTGAGTCATTGCGTAATGGAGTGGACAAAATAACCTCAGAAATAACACTGACTGAGCGCACGATAAGAAATGTCAGAAAAATTCAGTCAGCTATCCCATACATAAAATACTACGTTAAATCCAAAGAGTATTCTCACGCCTTTTGTAAGCACTTCAGCATCATGCATGAGGAAAGCGAGTTTCATAAATCGTCTCTGATTATCATCGATGAAATCGAAAAATACTTGTCCGCTCAACTAGAGAACATCATCGCCACTCAACCTCTTAGCAAAGAATTAAAGAATAGATACATGGATGCTGTAGCTGCTTATCCAGAAAATCGTTCAAGACGAATACCGCTACTAGAACACGTATCCCTCATCCAATCAAAGCAAGCCCCCATCGTATTCGACATGCCAGCAGAGAGCAGAGCGAAGTTTCTAGACAATAACGATGTGCATTACTCGTTTAACGCTAGACGAGTCATAGAGAGAATTCATAACCACCTTGCTTTCAAACAAATAGAGGAAAATGGGCTCGCTCTTGAGACATTAAGCCTGTCTGATTGCAACGATGACAAATTAATCATCATAACCAAACACGATTGGGAGGCTTGGGCAAAAGACAAACCAAGAACGGATTTAAATAAAGTAAATAAACACCTTGTTTACACTGACACTGGATTAAACTCCTACTTCCCCTTCGACATGGAAGCTACCCAACCCATAGCCACTATTTACTCACCAACAATAGAAGGGACTGCCTCCTTACATGAACACTTGCGAGACGCCTTCGAGTTCGATTTTCAAGATGAGAATGGCAGCGTAGAGATTCAAGCTCAAGTCCATATTTATTACTAGCCTCCCTATCTGGATACTTTTTCTAATCTGAGTCGAGTCATGTAGAGGAATATCACTAAACGATTTCTGTCCAAAGGCGTACTACGCCTCTTCTGTGCTAGCACTCATTGGGACACAAGCTAGACAGAATTCAGCTTAACAAGGCTATTGAAATCATAGAAACACTATTAGAACCTGAGCTGAAAAGTAATAACGGTAGTGACGGGGCCTGCGGGATAAAGAATGGTAAGGTTATTGATTTAGTAGCGGAAATTGTTCTCTTCAGTCAGGAAAGTCTGTCAGATTTCTTCAAAAATAAATAGTACCACTAGCATTCAGTATTTAACTGTCCATAAAAGCATACTAACGTTACATAACTACAGCACGCTCTGTAGATGTATAGCCTTAGGTTATGGTATCGCCTGAACAGTATCAATTTGCGGGTTGTAGGAATTTGTAACACTGAACTACACTGGGGTCATCAATTTTTATCAAAGTAGAAATTTATGGAAATCTGCCATCTCTCTGATCTTCATTTGGAATTTGGTCCAATGGAGTTCCCGCAAACTGACGCAGATGTCGTCGTACTTAGTGGAGACATTCACCTCGGCACTAAAGGAATTGATTGGGCGGCACAATTTGATGTGCCTGTTGTGTATGTCCTAGGTAATCATGAGGCCTATGGAGCTTCATCGCTAGAGCTATTGATAGAAGAATGTAGGAGCAGAGCTGAACGTTATTCCAACGTATACTTTCTTGAAAATGATAGCGTTGTAATCAATGGTGTTAGATTTCATGGGTGTACTTTGTGGACTGATTTCGAACTTTATGAGACCCCTAAAGATTCTATGAAATTAGCTCGTTCAGGCTTGAATGACTATCGAAAAATTCAATATCATGGAAAGCCATTTTCACCATTGGATGCGAGAGAACTTCACCAAACATCTAGGCATTTCCTTTACGAATCAATAAGTCAAGCCAAAGAGGATGTCAATGTTGTCGTTACCCACCACCTTCCATCTAGAGAAGGAATACAACTTGAATACTTGGGCAGCCCACTTAGTCCTGCATTTGCCTCCCAATGCGATGAATTTTCAGATCTTGCTGACAAAATTGCAGTCTGGTTTTACGGACACAACCATGATTGTATGGAATTTTCTGATTTCAATATTAAATTCCATACAAACCAGCGTGGATACGTTGGCTATGAAGAAGTTTCGAGCTTCGATCCATCACACAAAATTTTAATTTCCTTATGATGTGTGTTACCCGTACTTGTCCATAACCTTCATGGACTGAATTTTCACTTTTGTGTGATCACCAAGCAATTCTGTCGTACCTTAAGAACCAAGCGACCTTGTCATTACGTTAACTACCACAACCAGATTACCTTCCAGCCTCTCTGCGTATGAATCACATCTGCCTATCAATGCAACCTTCCTTGACCGATCTTTACTTACGTTTAATTTTTGTTGATTAGCAGTGAGATGAGCCTAACAACACTCACTCTTAAGTATGTAAGGAATCTAAATAAAAACATTAAAATACAATGATATACAAATTAAATTCAGTTTTAGATGCTCATATTCTAGCTTTAATCAACGTTCAATATTTTCTGGTTAGTAGTCAAACCAAACATTCATGCCTCTACTCAACTCACCCTTACTCACAATTACGTTCTAATAAAAAAACCTTTAAATACAATAAAATACAGTTTATCACGTCGAATATCCCATCTGTAGTCGTGCTTTAATCAACGTTCAAGGTTTGTTAGCTAATAATCAAACCAAACATCGATGTAATCTCATCACTAATTATGCACAAAAACAGGACACCTTTTAGCAAGCTACCAACTGACAGAGAGCCTCTCTTATGTAACGTTGTCCATTGATGGACAACTGTGGACAACGCGGCAATGATCACCTGAAATTTGCATTAGGCTGCTCTGGATTAGGGTTGAGTGGGGAGTTATGATCGGAATTAGCATTAAATTTGAAGTTCTGATCAGCATTAGCATCAAAACCGATCGGAATTAGCATTAAATTAAACCGAGGCTTCCCTAGAGCATGCTCTTTCTCACTCTTCATTGTGGGTGAGCTCATGTGCCAGCAAGTACGTCAGCTAGTTATTTTCATGAGCCTGCTTATTTCACCCTCTTCTCCAAGGCTTTGGTTTACAGTGCCCCCAACTACTCACTAAAGCGTTTAAGTAGCTTAAGTGACAGCCATTAGGGACATGCTCTTCTATTTCCTAAGGAGCGAACTCATCAACCGAGAACTTTGTTACCCCGTGGTTGCTTCACTCATAAAACACTCACTTCTGCTGTTTAGTTTGTAATGGTTCGTTTAGTTGCTCAATCGTAATTCCGTACTGAGTTGCGTTGTACAACCAAGTGTGGAATTGTTCTAAAAGCTGGTTGTTTTCAGCCTCAAGCCGCTCAATGGTTCGCTCTCGTTTTGCCAACTGGTCAGCCGCAGCCTTCAAACTAGATGGCAGATGCCTATTACGAGCAGCAACTGCTTTAGGAGAATTACCAGAAACAAGCGCCTTTACCTCGGTAAATGCATTCTTTATACGAGGCTGCTTTTGTAATGTTTGCCGCGTGGTAGTGAGCCTATAATCATGTGCCACCGCCTCTACCAACCTATCCCATGTAAGTTTTGCGTCCGTAGGCCAGTCATCCAGAAGATCACAAACGTTACTAATATCAGTGTCTGTTAAGTGTTTAGCCACAACAATTAATCCTCAAAAAAATCCATATCATCCATATCATCCAAAGCCTCAAATAGTTCATCATCATTGGTTGACTGTAGATTACTCTCAACACCAATAATTTCATCAACCGTGACCGCAACCTTCTGGTTCGCCTTGATTCGTTGGAAGTTTTCGATCTTTGGTAAGCGCTTTTTACCATTAGCATCCATTGCTCGATCCAGTTGAGTCACATCCTCAATATTAAGGAGCTTAATAAGGGAGCCATCTTCGATGTTTGGGTCTTCCATCATGGTAAGTAGTTGCTCACAGCGCTCTGTCGTCAGTTTCCTACGCTCATAAAACTGTAAAGCGCCCTGAACACCATCATCAACTGCTTTTTTGTCCATCCTGAGTAGCTTTCTTTCATCTTTCAGTCGCTGACGAATCCGATCACACTTGCCATCATCACCTTTTACACAAACCTGCTGATCACAGTTAATACAATCGCGATATTTCGTGCAAGGCTCAGCCATGTACGAGGTAACACACATGCCAAATTCATTCGTATGTGCTGTTAAAGCAGCCTTAGTGTTCAGCTCTTGCAGCGTTCGGGGGGTCGCAACCTGCACCTGAATTTGCGTAATACCCGAGGCTTGGTTGACCATAAGCCCTCGTGAGACAAGATCTGCCTCATGGTCATCAATGAAGTCAGCACCATACTCCTCTGGAGTCGTGTGGTCATAATAACGGTTGTGTCGAGGGTCACTACGCATCGCCCACTTCGCCCTTTGCTCACCATCCATACCATTCACTGCTGCCATGGTATCCAGCATGTGACGTATTTGATGAGAGGTAATGGTCAAATCACCGTGCCCCCAACGCTGAAAAATTGAAAACGAACCTGTGGATAGCTCTCCTGTTGTCCTGTTCTTCTTTTTTGTTGGCGCAAGATCTTCGTTTAACGTATCAATGGTGGGGATGAACAACTCGGTAGAAATATTTGACTTGACACTGTCCAAGCAATTAGAAAACCCAGCATACAAAGCGTCTGACCACTTAACTTGTACATATCCATTACCGTTATCAAATGATATGTAGGGAAATCCTTCTGGAAGTGCTTTTCGAAGGATTACATTCAAATCTCGGAGCGTAACCAAGTAGTCTTTTCGCTCTACTCCTTTACGCTTTAAGAACTGGTTTCTGGCCGTCTGCCATTTTTTGCGATTTTGTACATCAGAAAGGTCGCCATAACTTGATAAATCAAGCCCAAGTGCCATTGCAGCCTCATCCATTGTCAGACGCTGGTCTTCAGGCACGTCAGGACAAAGTTCGTACCGAGGAAAATCCGAAGTATCCTCAAGTATTTTTGCAAACGTTCGTGCAGGCTTTGACAGCTTTCGTAAACGCTCAACAGCAGTATCGACAACACCGTACATACACGTGGGTATCCACTTATGTGCATGGCCAAACTCCTTACCTGAATACCACTTTATCCCCTTAATTTGGATGGTTGCAGCAAGGTCTAGCTCTTCATCATCGAACTCCTGAGAGTCTTCGGTGATATTGCCTGATTCATTAAGTACAGCACTCTCAGCACCCTCTAAAACGATATCATTCTCTTTTTGGAATTTTAGGATTTTTTTCACATCATCTTTAGTGAAGCCATCCATTTTAAGCACTTCCCAGACTTTCAATTCATCTGTGTGAATAGGGTCAGAAAGTAAATATAGCGGCTCTGAACCACGGTTGGGAGCTGCCAGCAACAAGGTCATCGTAGACGCAGTGAAAATATCCCTAGGGCTTAAGTCTTCTACTTTTTGTGCATTAACGGAAGCCAGCGCCAACAGTGCATCCTCGTCAGGCATTTTTTCTTGTCTTCTCTTGTCAGCATCATCACCCGTGGCATTGTCAGCAGGTTTTTTAAGTCCACTTTTCCACGTAAATGGCTTCAGTAATTTGTACTCAATCAAGAACTTGAGGAAGTTGTTTAAACCACGTCCAGCCTGATAAGCAGCCAAGGCACTCAAGGACTCTTTTGCAACTCGTTGAGCGTCATCGAAGACTTTTGCAGTAAGTTTAGTGGTTTCAAAATCGGCCCCTTTGTGTAACCGCTGCCAACCGGCATTGATTGCGCGTAAGGCCTTAAATTTATTATCAATGCCTGCTTTGGTTCCCCCACCATAAGTAATGTAGGATTTTGCAAAGGGAATTAAAGATTCATCTAACAATTCATCTGGATTTTTTTGCCGACTATGGGCACCAAAAATGGTGAAGTTACCTACATTGGGCCAGTAGTTTTCATCATAAACATACTTGTCGTTGAGTGGTGCTATGTGACGTCCGAATTCAATAAAATCGGCTTGGTTCTTCGTATGTTCAAGCTCATGCTTAGGCTTAAAAATCAATATATCAGCCATTCTTATGCTCCCTACATAGCTGAATCACTTGGCATACCGCTAAGATTGCACGGTCATTTATTGAGACGATTTGCATGTCACCATTTGTGACCGATTTTAGCCGCTCTCGCTCTTCAACTAACCATTCAAGAATGAGGTGATGTGGAGCATTTGCCCAAGGACGAAACTTAGGGCATAGATAACAAGCAATAGGGGCATAGTCTTGGCAAAAACTACTTGAACCACAAGAGCCGACATCACAATTTTTTTCACGGCAAGGAATGCGTGCTGCCCCTTTATTTTCTATATTGGCTTCACCTTCATCGTCAACCAACTTTCCAGCAAAGGCAGATGCGAACCGAGCCAACGGTTGGTTCATAATTTTTGAAATATAAACCGCATGTTCAGGCGTGTTAGCAACATATGCGTGAGCGTTTTGTGTATCAGAATGGTCAAGTAGGTTGGCTATAGTAAGGATACCAGCCCCCTCCCTTGCAGCCCTAGTGCCCAAGGTGTAGCGAAAACGGTAGCCTGTTGACTTTAAAGGCTCGCCAGTTCGTTCGCTGATAATTTTCAGCTTTTTGACTGCACTATTTAGCTTGTTAGTTAGGTTGGTTCTTTTAATGTGTGGTAACTCAGACTTCAAATAATCCAACAAGGAATCTGGAGGAATTGATTGAATTTCCTCAACGGTGCCAACGTCGACAAACAAAGGTAGCTCACCTTTTTCTTCAGGCTTCATCTTTCGTCCGAGAGCACCTTCCACCTTGGCCGTCTGCTCTTTTATATGTAACTCAACGACCTGTGCAAACGAATTCGCTAAAGCATAAGGCTTTAGAACACTACGGAACTTCCCTCCACGAATCTTTGCTCTAGGAATCAGAACTATATACGTTGAAGCACCCGTATATTTAGACGAATAAGAGTAGTCTTTGCATTTAATTGATGCAATTTGGGTTGGACGACGGCCTGACGCTTTAAACATTGAGAGACAAGCATACTCATCAGTTTTCAACTTACCTTCGGCATACCGATGAGCAGCATGTAAACCGATAGCCTCAAACTCTAAATCACTGAATGGCCCAGTTTCAGGGTCGAGAGTAAGTACAGCCTCCCCTTTAGCATTACCTCCTAAGGTCCATTGCTCTGTTAGCTTAAACACAGCGTCATCGATATGCTTATCCAAACCTAAGAATCGCATCTGACGGATCATTCCCCTTACAATTGATACCTTGTACCAGTCCTTCTTGGGGACTTTATTTTTAAACGATGCAAAACCCATTTCAGTTAAATCACTTTCGCCAGTAAGGTATTGATACAACTGCAAAGACTTTACGATATTATTAGTATGATCGGCAGATAATGTCTCTGCATAAAACACCAAGGTTTCCCGAATATCCTCTTGCAATGGTTGTATAAAAGAGTCCAAGAACTCAACTAAAACAGTCACATCCCGATTGAGAATCCACGTATCTGAAAGGTAATCAAACTCAAAGCCATTGTGTGACATCGATGCTGTTACCTTACTATCGTTAGCAAAGTCAAAGTTGACATAATCGTGATTCAAATTACTGTTCCCTTTTACTGACCAAAATCTTCGTCATATTGACCGACGATTGAATTTATAGTGGTTGAATCTTCTTCTTGAAGCTCTAAGGCCATGTTCATTGCACGTTTGTCGTGATGGCGCTTTGAGTAACCTTTTGCGCTCTTTGAACCTTCGCTCCAACCCATCAGTTTTTGTCTGTCGGATTCTGACTTCGCTTCCGTTGTTTTCCCTTCGGCAATACGTTTATCCGCAAACTTGCTGAATTTATCATTCCATGTGTGTCGTGCCCCATGAGGATGCACCCTAAATCCAACCACTTCAGAAATCTCACGAAAAACCTTGTTTACCTGAGACATGGATAAAGCGGCATTGGTTAGTGTTTTATGGTTATGGGTAACAAACAAATACTCGATGTATTCAGATCCAGTGGCATTAGGGCGATGATGGATAAGGTATTCTTCGTACATATCTCTTAAGCGATTATCCATTGGTACGAAGCGCCCCATCGTCTTCCCTTCAGGTCTATGTTTACGAGCATCGCTGTAGTCAGTTTGTGAGCGGATCATCACGAAGTAGCGACCGTCTTTTGGGCGCTTCCTGATGTCAGATGGGTGGTTGTCCGTTTTCACTCTAATCTTGAGCAGTTCTCCACGCCGACAACCAATAGCAAAAAACATGTTTACGATGAGCTGGTTGCGATATCGGACAGATTCCGACTTCCACGGATTTTCTGATGAGTCAGGACGAACAACATCAAGGACTCGCAGTTCTTCCACTGGTTCTAGAGAGCGCCAATCTCCCCAATCAAGAGCTTCATCGCTGGTGCCAAATTTGTTTCCTCTGATTTTTTTCAGCTCAAACTCAGCAGTGGAGTCTTTAGAAGGGAACAATTCTTCTTCGAGCCAGCCAATAAACTGCGCAAAAACAGTCAATCGTGTGTATGTCGTTTGCGGTGAGATATCTCCCTCTGGATTAATGACTACCTTTGCTCTCGCCGTTTCAACTTTCTTTAGGTTAATTGGAGCAACATTAGAAGATTTATGTCTAGTCGCCATTTCTCGAAATGATGCCACTCTGAGACTTGAGTGTTTTTTTATTTTCTCAAACTCTTTACTTGTCAGGAAATCACCGATCTTACATCGTTCAATCAGGTCAATCTTTTCAAACTGACAAATTTCCTCCAGAAAACAAAGATGCTCAAAAGCGCGATGGCAGGTGTTACTTGCTTTAGATTGATTTCTGTAGTGCAAGGTGACAAAGAGATTATGGTAAGGCAACGGCATACCATCCTCACCTAATAGAATTGAGTAGTTTTCTCCACTCGTCATTTGAAATACTTTTGTCTTCATCTTGTCCTTACCCTTAGCAAAACTTAACAAAAATTCTAGGTAACCCCAAAGCTAAAAACAAGCATAAAAAAAGTTTACAGAAGTTGCAACACTCACTGTAAACTTTTTCTCTCAAACCCTTGTTACATTTGACTTAAACCACCAAACTTAACAAAACTAGATCTCAGGTAATCCTCAGAATGGGATGTCATCATCAAAATCCATTGGCGGCTCATTGTATTGAGGTTGAGCCTGCTGAGGAGCTTGCTGGGGTGCTTTAGGCTGCTGTTGAGCAGGAGCACTGTACTGTTGTTGTGATTGCTGCTGTTGTTGTGGCTGCTGTGGTTGACCCCAACCACCTTGCTGTTGGTTACCCATACCACCTTGAGCAGGAGCACCGCCTTGAGCACGGCCACCAAGCATTTGCATGACACCGTTGAACCCTTGAACAACCACTTCAGTCGTGTAGCGATCTTGACCGCTTTGATCTTGCCATTTACGAGTCTGAAGTTGACCTTCAATGTAAACTTGAGACCCTTTACGTAGGTATTCACCAGCAACTTCCGCCAGCTTTCCAAACAGAGCAACACGGTGCCATTCTGTTTTTTCACGCTGTTCGCCAGTTGCTTTGTCACGCCATGACTCTGACGTTGCAATGGTAATGTTCGCTACAGCACTGCCACTTGGCATGTAACGAATTTCAGGGTCATTACCTAGGTTACCCACTAATATAACTTTGTTAACTCCACGGCTAGCCATGATTTGCTCCGTCTAAATTCATAGTATCAGAAATTTTTAGCGCACAAGAATAGCATGCTTTTCTGCAGTGATAAATCGCATTCCTATTCTCACGCGACAACAAAGAATAAAAACGTAACAAATCATGATATTCAGAGCGATGTTGCTTTTTTCTCCACTTACAAACCACTCATTTACTTTTAGAATTGATATTCAACGCAAGACACAACGATGTCGCTAGAGAAGCCTATCCGTGCATGACAACGTGAAATCTCATTCCATTAATACAAGGTATTTCAATGAGAAAATCTCGATATGCTCGCACTTTACACTTTCTGTGCATCGATCCCAGCGACACTCACCTACACATAAAAGCGGTAGAAAAGCATTTGTCTATTCCTCTCTACAAAATGACAACGGACGATTTGATGCTAGTAGATAGGAAACAGAGCAACCGTATCCTACTCGTCGATTACAAAGCGGTGCCACAATTACTTGCTGTATTCCCTAACTTGTACGTTATATGGAAAAATAATGAGATCATTTTATTTAATGTTCCGCAACAGCTTCCTACCTCGGAACTCCTTAACTATGGCGTACTAAAAGGGTTATTTTATGATTCCGAGAAAAAAATCAAAATAGCAAAAGGGCTTCGAGAGGTCATTGATGGTGATAACTGGTTACCGAGAAAGGTAACAAACCAACTGCTATTTTATTACCGCAACATGGTCAACACCAACACGACACCCACGAATGTCGATTTAACCATCCGAGAGATCCAAGTTATTCGCTGTCTTCAATCAGGTTCATCAAACACTCAGATAGCCGATGATTTATTTATTAGCGAGTTCACCGTCAAATCTCATCTCTATCAGATATTTCGCAAGTTAGCGGTTAAAAATAGAGTCCAAGCAATTGCTTGGGCAAATCAGAACTTACTTGCATAATGAAGCGAGCACTTAAACTGATGATAATTTAGAGGTAAATTCTAGTAAACCATACGTTTTGTTGCTGAATTGCATACAGAACTTATGCTAGAGTTGCCCTCATAAATATCAACTACTCAAGTTGAATTAATAATTATTATTATAGATAAAGGGTCTTACCATGATCAAAAAGTGCCTTTTCCCGGCAGCTGGCTACGGTACACGTTTTTTACCTGCAACTAAGTCAATGCCGAAAGAGATGATGCCTGTAGTAAACAAACCTCTGATTGAATACGGTGTTGAAGAAGCGATCGAAGCGGGTATGGATGGAATGTGTATTGTTACCGGCCGTGGTAAGCATTCATTGATGGATCACTTTGACAAGAACTACGAGCTTGAACACCAAATTAGTGGTACCAATAAAGAAGATCTGCTGATCAATATTCGTGAGACAATTGAAGCTGCAAACTTCACGTATATTCGCCAACGTGAAATGAAAGGCCTCGGTCACGCTATATTGACCGGTCGCGAACTCGTTGGTGATGAACCATTTGCAGTTGTGCTTGCCGATGACCTTTGTGTCAATGAGCAACAAGGCGTGTTGGCTCAAATGGTTGCTTTATACAAGCAATTCCGCTGCTCAATTGTTGCAGTACAAGAAGTTCCAGAAGAAGAGACACACAAATACGGTGTGATCTCTGGTGAAATGATTAAAGACGATCTATTCCGTGTCGATGACATGGTAGAAAAGCCAGAAAAAGGAACGGCGCCAAGTAACCTAGCGATCATTGGCCGCTATATTCTCACTCCAGATATCTTTGAGTTAATCGAACAAACAGAACCAGGTAAAGGCGGCGAGATTCAAATTACCGACGCATTGCTAAAACAAGCAAAAGCGGGTTGTGTATTGGCTTACAAATTTAAAGGTCAACGTTTTGACTGCGGCAGCGTTGAAGGCTACATAGAAGCAACCAACTACTGCTTTGAGAACCTATACAAGAAAGACCAGAAGCAAATCGAGTTAGGTAAACACTCAACAAAGAAAGAAGCATAACTACTGGTGTAATACATAGCGTTTCGAATTGTAAAAGGGTGACTCTTTGAGTCACCCTTTTTGTTTACTGTTTTTTTATCCAGTAAAACTTTGCACAAATCTCACTCTATGTAATACTTTAGCCACTGAAAATTACACGGTCTATTGAGATGGATAAAATAGAAATAAGGGGCGCTCGTACGCACAACCTAAAAGACGTCAACCTAACCATTCCTCGTGACAAATTAATTGTTATCACAGGACTATCAGGGTCGGGAAAATCGTCACTTGCGTTTGACACCCTTTATGCAGAAGGACAACGTCGTTATGTTGAATCCCTGTCAGCTTACGCTCGTCAGTTTCTTTCTCTTATGGAAAAGCCCGATGTCGATCACATCGAAGGGTTATCTCCAGCCATCTCAATAGAGCAAAAATCGACCTCTCACAATCCTCGTTCCACTGTTGGCACCATTACTGAAGTGTATGACTACCTCAGATTACTTTATGCACGAGTTGGTGAACCACGCTGTCCTGACCACAACACGCCTCTAGCAGCACAAACCATCAGTCAAATGGTCGATAAAGTGTTGGATCTCCCTGAAGGTTCAAAGATGATGCTAATGGCACCTATCGTCAAAGAGCGTAAAGGTGAGCATGTAAAAACATTGGAAAATCTAGCAGCTCAAGGTTTTATCCGTGCTCGAATTGATGGTGAAACTTGTGATTTATCCGATCCGCCCACCCTTGAGCTTCATAAAAAGCACACTATTGAAGTCGTGGTAGATAGATTCAAAGTTCGTCCAGACCTTCAGCAACGTTTAGCGGAATCATTTGAGACAACACTAGAGCTTTCTGGTGGCATTGCCGTGGTTGGTTGGATGGATGACCAAGAACAAGAAGAGATCGTGTTCTCTGCAAACTTTGCTTGCCCTAAGTGTGGCTACAGTATGCAAGAGCTTGAGCCGCGTCTATTTTCATTTAACAACCCTGCCGGTGCATGTGGCACTTGTGATGGCCTTGGCATTCAACAATACTTTGACCCAAGCCGAGTGATTTTAGATGAAAACCTAAGCATTGCAGAAGGCGCAATTAAAGGTTGGGATCAAAAGAATTATTACTATTTTCAGATGCTAACATCACTATCAGAACATTATGGTTTTGATCTTTATGCACCGTTTAATTCCCTTCCTAAAAAGACTCAAGAGATCATTCTTAAAGGCTCTGGCCGCACAGAAGTGGAATTCAAATACATCAATGATCGTGGTGATATTCGAGTCAAGCGTCATCCATTTGAAGGTATCCTTAATACTTTAGAGCGTCGTTATCATGACACCGAGTCTAGCGCGGTGCGTGAAGACTTAGCGAAATACATTTCGACCAAGTCTTGCTCTAGTTGTAGTGGAACTCGCTTGAGGCTAGAAGCTAGAAATGTATTTATTGGTGACACGACATTGCCAGAGATCGTTGAGCTCAGTATTGCCGACGCATTGCAATTTTTCCAAACCTTGTCGCTCAGCGGTCAGCGTGGACAGATCGCCGAAAAGGTGATGAAAGAAATCAATGACCGCCTGCACTTCTTAGTTAACGTTGGTTTGAATTATCTCAACCTATCGCGTAGTGCTGAAACGCTATCAGGTGGCGAAGCACAACGAATTCGCTTAGCAAGTCAAATAGGTGCGGGCTTAGTTGGCGTGATGTATGTACTCGATGAACCGTCTATCGGCCTCCACCAGCGCGACAACGAACGCCTCCTTCAAACCTTAGTACATCTGAGAGACTTAGGTAATACCGTACTTGTCGTTGAGCACGATGAAGATGCTATCCGTTGTGCCGACCATGTGATCGATATCGGCCCAGGTGCCGGTGTTCATGGTGGTCACGTGGTTGCCGAAGGTACTATGCAAGATATCATCGACAATCCGAATTCTTTAACAGGCCAATACCTAAGCGGCGTTAAAGAAATTGCCGTACCAAAAGAAAGAACGCCAATCGATAGAAAGAAAGTCGTAGAGATCATAGGCGCAACAGGTAACAACCTGAAAAATATCACCGCCACCATTCCGGTAGGCTTATTTAGCTGTATTACAGGGGTATCTGGTTCAGGTAAATCGACACTGATCAACGATACCTTCTTTAAAGTCGCTCACACCCTACTCAATGGTGCAACCACAGCGGTAGCTGCGCCACATAAGAAAATTAAAGGGTTAGAACACTTTGATAAGGTGATCGATATTGACCAAAGCCCTATCGGTCGTACGCCAAGATCAAACCCGGCGACCTACACTGGAATCTTCACTCCAATTCGGGAGTTGTTCGCAGGCACTCAAGAATCACGCTCTCGTGGTTATAAGCCGGGGCGATTCAGCTTTAACGTTCGAGGTGGACGCTGCGAAGCATGTCAGGGCGATGGTGTTATTAAGGTAGAAATGCACTTCTTACCGGATGTCTATGTACCGTGTGATGTATGTAAAGGTAAGCGCTATAACCGTGAAACGTTAGAAGTTCGTTACAAGGGTAAAACCATTGACGAGGTTCTGGAGATGACGGTTGAGGATGCTCGCGAGTTCTTTAATCCAGTGCCAGTGATTGCGCGTAAACTGCAAACGCTAATGGATGTGGGTCTTTCTTACATTCGCTTGGGTCAAGCAGCAACCACCTTATCAGGCGGTGAAGCACAGCGAGTTAAATTAGCGCGTGAGCTGTCTAAACGCGATACAGGGAAAACCTTATACATCTTGGATGAACCGACAACAGGGCTGCATTTCCACGATATTCAGCAGCTGTTAACGGTACTGCATAGACTGCGTGATCACGGTAATACTGTTGTGGTGATTGAGCATAACCTTGACGTAATCAAAACCGCAGATTGGATCTTAGACTTAGGTCCAGAAGGTGGTCAAGGCGGTGGTGAAATCGTTGCAGAAGGTACACCTGAAGATGTGGCGTTAGTCGAAAGTTCGCATACTGCCCACTTCCTTAAGCCTATGTTAAATTTAAACTAGGTGTAAAATAGCCCCCAACGAACAGACATAAAAATGTTAAAGTAACAGAGCTTGTTTCATAAGGAACAAGCTCTGTTTTTATAAGGTTAGGGATCTATGGCAACAATACATACTAGCGGCACCCAGCTAGAAAATCAGATAAACCAGCTACCGCTAAACAAAGCATTTATTGCTTCTTTAGCTGTCGTATTCTTGTTGGCCATGCACTTTTTCATGCCTAACCCTGGTGGTTCAGGCCTTGCTTTATCCTTTAACCCAACCACTTGGTTAGCTCTTAGCTTCACGCTAGCCATTGGTTTTTACCAACTCGCTACAAACCGAGTACTCAAGTATTCCAAATTAACGATTGGCTTTTTGATAAGCTGTATCATACTCACGCTACCAATTTTATACAGCAATGCCGCTCCTCAAGGGGCATCAGGGCGTTTACTTGGATTATGGGCAGGCTTTGCCTTATTCGTAGTGCTTCAGCAATTCAAATTCAGCAATGAGCATAAGCAGCGCATGCTGTGGTTCATTGTGTTAGCCACCGTCCTACAAGCCTTATTTGGGTATGTGCAATATTTTTTATTAGAACCAGGCAACCTGTTTGGTTATAACACTGCGACCAATAGACCTTACGGGATCTTCCAACAACCCAACGTTATGGCCAGCTTCCTAGCAACTGGTTTTGTACTTTCCGCTTATCTGTTAGCCAGGCAGCCGGCTAAATATAATCATAAAATTAGCAAGTCGATTCTACTGTATTTGACCCCTACCTTAACCGTGCCGTTATTGATTATCATCGCATCACGTACTGGTTGGTTAGCTGCTGTAATAGGGTTTATATGTATTCTGCCTTATCTCTACAAATTCTCGACTAAGAAGCGGTTTTACGGTTGGTGTGGATCGGTTTTGGTCGGTATCGTTGTCGCTTTTTCAGTGATTAACCTCAGTGCCACTGATAGTTTAGCGAGTAAAAGAACTCACTTAGAAAGTCCACGAGCTTATACCTTCCCACAAGCACTGGACATGATGGTAGAAAAGCCCTTTACAGGTTATGGCTACGGAAAGTTCGAATCCGAATATACGCTGTATACCGCTCGCCAGCACCAACTCAACTCAAATTACCATCCAGGCCTTCCTTCGATGGACCACCCGCACAATGAAATTCTGTATTGGGGCGTTGAAGGTGGAATTGTTCCGATCCTTGGGCTCTTAATGGCCGCGGCATTGGTGGTGTTACGCATCATGAGTGCGGCGAAAGGTACGCGTCTAGCACTGTTCGCACTGTTCATTCCGATATTGTTACACTCACAGCTTGAATACCCTTTTTATCATTCCGCTATTCACTGGATCACTTTCATTATTTTGATTTACTGGATCGACCAACGATCTTCCCGACACTACTACCAACAGCCGTTTAGTCTCATCAGTAAAACTCTATTTAGAGTGTCGAGTTTGGTGATACCAATCTTGGTAAGCTTTTATATGTTGAGTGCGTTGCACACCAACTATGTACTGACTAAGTTCGAACTGTCTAAGCCTAAAAATCCTGATATCCTCAAACAAGTGACAAATCCTGTGGTGTGGAAGGATCGATATGACTGGGATATATACAGTACTTATCTAAACATTGGTCTCTACAAAGCCGAGCCGAGCCTTATTCAGCCTTATATCGATTGGTCGTTAGAAATCATCCAGAGTAAGCCAAGACCGGCTTTCTATAGCAACCTAATTCTGGCGTATCAAGGGATTGGGGAGGAAAGTAAAGCTGAGCAGATTCGTAGCGAAGCAAAGTTCTTATTTCCAAATAGAGATTTCTCAAAGGTACATTATAAGAAAATTTCAGAAGCTAAAAATAACATCTCTTCTGCTCAATGATTTCAAAGTACCTAAAACCAATGTCATGGATTGAGGTTTAGGCGACACAAAAAAAGCGCACGTGCTATCGTGCGCTTTTTTAATCCATATAGAGAAAGGTTATTTTAATACCAATCACAGTAAGTAGATGGTCATAAATAGCGTAGGAAAAAGCTTGAGAACAAGACAGAGATTTTCGATAAGTAGTTATTCTACAATCAAAATTTCTAACGATGTTATCGAGTATTTTAACAAGCTAGGATGACCAGTTAATTACTACGATTGGTATAAGACATCTTGGAGCGCTTTTAAGCATAAGGCGACGTTCTCTTTTCGAGCACCATAACCCATCAGACCAATACGCCAAGCCTTACCAGCCAATGAACCAAGCCCCGCACCAATCTCAAGATTATATTCTTCCAACAACTGTGTCCTTACCTTAGCTTCATCAATCCCTTCAGGGAAATAAAGTGTATTAAGTTGCGGCAAGCGGCTCTCTTCATCAACGACGAACTTGAGTCCTAATGCTTCAACACCCTCTTTCAACTCTTGATGCATCGCATGGTGACGAGACCACGCATTATCTAAGCCTTCATTTTTCAATAGTACAAGAGACTCATGTAGCGCATAAAGACTGTTTACAGGTGCAGTATGGTGATAGCTACGCTTCCCTTCGCCACTCCAATAGCCTAATACTAAGCTCTGGTCTAGGAACCAACTTTGTACGGGAGCTTGACGAGCTTTCATTTTATCAACGGCACGCTGAGAGAAAGTCACCGGAGATAGCCCTGGCACACAAGACAGACACTTTTGGCTGCCAGAATAAACCGCATCAAGCTGCCACTCATCAACCAACAATGGCACGCCGCCCAGTGATGTCACCGCATCCACAATCGACAATGCATCAAACTGACGAGCTACTGCGGAAATAGCTTGAGCATCCGATAACGCTCCGGTTGATGTCTCTGCATGCACAAATGCTACCGCCACCGCGTCTGGATTTTCCGATAGTGCTTTTTCTACCTTATCGACAGAAACCGGCTTGCCCCATTCATCATCAACAAGGATCGCTTCGCCACCACAACGTACAACATTCTCGCGCATACGCTCACCGAAGACACCGTTACGGCAAACAATGACTTTCTCACCAGGCTCAATCAAGTTAACAAAACAGGTTTCCATGCCCGCACTGCCCGGTGCAGAAACGGCAATCGTAAATTCATTCTCCGTTTGGAAAGCATACTTAAGAAGTTGTTTAAGCTCATCCATCATCGCAATAAACAACGGGTCTAGATGACCAATTGTCGGACGGCTCAAAGCCTGTAGCACTTGAGGCGATATATCAGAAGGCCCTGGCCCCATTAACGTTCGGTGTGGCGGATAAAAGCTATCGATAGCAGTATTGAGTGTTAAATTAGACATGTACATCCCTTACGTTAATGGTGTGAACATTCCACCCTAAAGCAAATCGATAACCTCAGCAATTAGCCATAAGTATTGAGGTCAAACCACTGTCACATAATTGTTAAAATTATTTTTCAATTACCTCCAGTTACAGATTGACATTGTTATCGCAAACACGTTCAATGAAATGGCTATCTAGCAGAAGAGGAGCACTGCCCAGGCAGATGTTTTGTGGAACCGCATTTCCAATACAAAACATTTATGGGGAGCAGTGCCGAGATAATAAAAGCATGCCGGACTTTTATTATCGGTTGAGCGGGCTGAATCCCGTCAACTGTCGCCATTTCTATATGGTGAGGAGCTTCTGAGGTTACTATTCTAATAATTCCTCTCTTTTTGCTCTAAATACTCTCTTCGAAAAACATCGGACGTTGGATTACCCAACCGTAATTTTATTTTAGGAAGTCGTGGGAGATATATCGTGAGTGCATCTAATGTAGCTGGTTCTTTTAATGTCGCTAAGTTTGGTGGCACAAGTGTTGCTAACTTTGAAGCAATGAGCCGTTGTGCTGCCATTATTGAAAACAACTCAAATACAAAACTGGTCGTAAGCAGTGCATGCTCTGGCGTGACTAACTTGCTGGTAGAACTCGCAAATGGAGTTCAAGACAAAGCTCGTCGCCAGCAATTGATGACGCAATTAGCTGATATCCATAATGCCATTCTTGACCAACTCGCCGACCCAATCAGTATTGAAAAGGATATACACTGCATTCTTGGTGATATTGCAAACGCAGCCGAAGCGGCATCTTTCCAAACGAGTGCCAAGTTAACCGATCACCTTGTTGCGTGTGGTGAATTGATGTCGACACATATCCTGACTCAGATTATCTGCGAACGTGGCACACCAGCGGTTCGCTTTGATATTCGAGAAGTCATGCGCACCAATCATGAATTTGGTAAAGCCGAGCCACAACTCGAAGATATTGCAGACTTAGCACAACAGAAACTGATTCCACTTTGCCAACAACAAGTTGTCGTTACTCAAGGTTTTATCGGTGCTGATAGCGAAGGCAATACCACGACTTTAGGCCGCGGTGGCAGTGATTATTCAGCAGCACTCATTGCAGAATCTGTACAAGCGATTGGTTTAGAGATCTGGACTGATGTTCCGGGCATCTACACCACAGACCCTCGTATTGCACCTAAAGCTGCACCTATCCCGGAGATCAGCTTCAGTGAAGCATCGGAAATGGCAAACTTTGGTGCGAAGATATTACACCCTTCGACTCTAGTACCTGCATTGCGCCACCAAATCCCAGTATTTGTTGGCTCATCAAAAGCACCCGAGCTCGGTGGTACTTGGATTCGTCAGCAGGTAGAAAGCTCTCCTCTATTCAGAGCCCTTGCCCTACGCTGCAACCAAACCATGGTGACGCTGCGTAGCGCCAATATGTTCCATGCTTACGGTTTCCTTGCGAAAGTGTTCGAGATCCTTGCTAAACATAAGATCTCCGTCGATCTAATCACCACATCAGAGATCAGCGTTTCACTTACGCTGGATCAAACAGATACATCAGGTGGTGCTCCTGAATTACCAGAAGCAGCGCGTATTGAGCTTGAAGAACTGTGTTCTGTCGATATTGAGCACGACCTGTGCCTTGTTGCTCTTATTGGTAACAACATGAGTGAAAGCAAAGGGTATGCGAAACAGGTATTCGGCACGCTAGAAGATTTCAACCTGCGTATGATTTGCTACGGTGCAAGCCCTCACAACTTGTGCTTCCTGCTGAATGAGTCTGTTTCTAAGCTAGCGATTCAGAAACTTCATCAAGAGCTATTTGAATAGACAGTCCGTTTATCATCGACTGATAGATGACTAAATCACAAATACAAAAAGGGTTGCTAATAAGCAACCCTTTCTCTTTTTACTTTACGAATCAAAACTCGTCATAGATTAGAAGCTAGTTAATGTTTGGACCTAACCACTTCTCAGCTTCCAACATATCCCAACCTTTCCGATCGGCATAGCTCTCCACCTGATCTTGTTGAATCTGTGCAATTGCAAAGTATCGAGCATCAGGATGTGAAAAGTACATACCAGACACAGAAGCACCAGGCCACATCGCATAGCTCGACGTTAAGGACATATCAATCGCGTTCTCAATATCCATTAACTCCCACAACGTACCTTTCTCGGTATGTTCAGGGCAAGCAGGGTAACCTGGAGCAGGACGAATACCTTGGTATTTCTCTCGAATCAAATCGTCATTAGACAAATCCTCATCTGGCGAGTAACCCCAAATGTCCTTTCTCACCTCTTTGTGAAGATACTCAGCGAACGCCTCAGCCAATCGGTCTGCAATGGCTTGAATCATGATTGCATTGTAATCATCGCCATTGGCTTTGTATTCATCAGCCAATTCACGTTCACCAATACCGCCAGTTACCGCAAAACCGCCAATCCAGTCCGCTTTACCGCTTTCTTTTGGCGCAATGTAATCAGACAAGCAGTAGTTAAAGCCTTTTGGTTTCTCTGTTTGTTGACGAAGATTATGCAGAACCTTTAACACCTCAGTACGAGATTCATCGGTATACACCTCAATATCATCGCCAACACTGTTGGCAGGGAACATTGTACACATGCCACGCGCTTCAAGTAGCTTTTCTTTCTCCACGCGGTCTAACAGATCGTTCGCATCTTTGAATAAACGTTTCGCTTCTTCGCCCACTTCCTCATGCTCAAGAATCGCAGGGTACTTACCAACTAAAGACCACGTCATGAAGAATGGTGTCCAGTCGATGTAGTTACGTAACGTAGCCACGTCGAAGTCATTGAATATGTGTACTCCCGGCTTAGCCGGTGCCGGTGGTGTATAAGCATCCCAATCAATGGCCACTTTATTGGCACGGGCTTTTTCAAGCGTGACAGGCTTAGTACGAGGCTTCTTACGATTATGTTGATCACAAACGCGATCATAATCGATATCCAACTTCTCGACGAAAGCAGGTTTCAATTCATCAGAAAGTAGTGAGGTACACACACCCACAGCACGAGAGGCGTTGTTTACATAAACCACTGGCTCAGAATAGTTCTGTTCAATCTTAACCGCAGTGTGCGCTTTAGAGGTGGTTGCGCCACCAATCAATAGAGGAAGCTTAAAGCCTTGTCTCTCCATCTCTTTGGCTACGTGTACCATTTCATCAAGAGATGGCGTGATCAAACCAGATAAGCCGATAATGTCGACGTTCTCTTCTTTAGCGACCTTTAGAATCTTTTCACAAGAAACCATCACACCTAAGTCGATAATTTCGTAGTTGTTACACTGCAAAACCACGCCAACGATATTCTTACCGATATCGTGTACGTCGCCTTTAACGGTCGCTAACAAAATCTTACCGTTAGTCGCGCCCACTTCTTTGGATGCATTGATGAACGGTTCTAAGTGTGCAACAGCCTGCTTCATTACACGCGCAGACTTAACTACCTGTGGTAAGAACATCTTACCTTCACCAAATAGGTCACCTACAACGTTCATGCCGTCCATTAGAGGGCCTTCAATCACTTCAATAGGACGAGAAGCATTAACGCGAGCTTCTTCGGTATCTTCAATAATAAAGTCGGTAATACCTTTTACCAAAGAGTGCTCTAATCGCTTCTCTACAGGCCAAGTTCGCCATTCTAAAGCTGACTTATCTTCAACTTTACCCACGGCTCGCTCTAGGTACTCGGTTGCCATATCAAGCAAACGTTCGGTCGAATCATCACGACGGTTCAGTACAACATCTTCAACAGCATCACGCAGATCTTCTGGAACGTTATCGTAAATTTCTAACTGACCAGCGTTTACGATGCCCATATCCATGCCATTCTTAAAACAGTGATATAGGAATACTGCGTGGATTGCCTCACGAACGTAATTGTTGCCACGGAATGAGAACGACACGTTCGACACGCCACCAGAGATCATCGCATGAGGGAGGTCACGCTTGATATCGCCTACCGCTTCAATGAAATCGACCGCGTAGTTGTTATGCTCATCAATACCCGTCGCCACTGCGAAGATGTTCGGGTCAAAAATAATGTCTTCAGGTGGGAAACCCACTTCATCAACAAGAATGTTGTAAGCGTTAGTACAGATCTCGACTTTACGCTCTCGAGTATCGGCTTGGCCAACTTCATCAAAAGCCATCACGATTACTGCTGCACCATAGCGGCGAACCAATTTAGCTTGCTCGACAAACTTCGCTTTGCCTTCTTTCAAGGAGATAGAGTTAACAATACCTTTACCCTGAATACATTTCAGGCCAGCTTCGATCACTTCCCACTTGGAAGAGTCGACCATGACAGGTACTTTCGAGATCTCTGGTTCAGAAGCACATAGGTTCAGGAATTTAACCATGCACGCCTCTGCGTCTAGCATCCCTTCATCCATGTTGATATCGATGATTTGTGCACCGTTTTCTACTTGTTCTCGAGCAACACTCAACGCTTCATCGTAAAGCTCATCTTTGATCAAACGTTTGAAGCGTGCAGAACCAGTAACATTAGTACGTTCACCCACGTTTACAAATAAAGACTCTTTCGTGATTGTCAGAGGTTCCAAACCGGATAAGCGACACGACACAGGTAGGTCAGGCAACTGACGCGGTGTTACCCCCTCTACAGCCTCTGCCATCTGGCGAATATGTTCGGGCGTGGTACCACAACAGCCACCAATTAAGTTCAAGAAGCCACTTTCCGCCCACTCCTTAACATGTTCTGCCATATCTTCTGGTGAAAGATCATACTCACCAAAGGCATTAGGTAAACCAGCGTTAGGGTGAGCAGAAACATAGCTCTCAGAGATACGAGACATCTCGCTGACATATTCTCGTAGTTCATCCGGGCCCAATGCACAGTTCAAACCAAATGAAATAGGCTTAACATGGCGAAGGGCGTTGTAGAAGGCTTCCGTCGTTTGTCCTGAAAGCGTTCGGCCTGATGCATCCGTTATGGTTCCGGAAATCATCACAGGAAGCGTGATGCCGACTTCTTCAAAAACAGATTCAACAGCAAAAGAACAGGCTTTAGCGTTTAACGTATCGAAGATGGTTTCGATAAGAATAAGATCTGAGCCGCCTTTGATAAGAGCACGAGTCGATTCAGAGTAAGCTTCAACAAGTTCATCAAAGCTAACATTACGGTAACCGGGGTCATTCACATCCGGGGAGATAGAACAAGTTCGGTTGGTTGGACCTAGTACACCCGCGACAAAACGAGGTTTTTCTGGGGTTTTTGCTGTCCATTTATCAGCGGCTTCACGAGCCAGCTTAGCAGCAGCAAAGTTAATCTCTTCACTAAGACCTTCCATATCGTAGTCAGCCATAGCGATGGTTGTAGCATTAAAGGTATTGGTCTCAAGGATATCCGCCCCTGCTTCCAGATATTTTTCATGGATATCTTTGATAAGATTAGGCTGCGTAAGTACCAATAGGTCGTTGTTGCCTTTTAAATCACTATGCCATTCAGCGAAACGTTTACCACGATAGTCGTGTTCTTCCAATTTATAGTCCTGAATCATGGTACCCATGCCACCATCAATCAGTAAAATTCGTTGCTTCAACAAAGCTTCAATCTTTTGCCTTACATTACTTCCCACGGTACAACCTCATTCCTTTAATTATCTCTCCATCCTATCACACATTAAAAAGGAGTCTAGACGTCTAAAACAGGTAATTGATTACCGACTAATAACAAAAAGTGTTTGCTATTTGAGCATGAGACAACGAAAATTCACGTTTATACTTTGTTACATATTGGAATCCCAATGTCGGTTTACTACACCTTATGTTTCTTGTCTGCAGCAGCCATGCTGATTGCTTTCGTCAATAGTAAAATTGGTAAAATGCAGACAACTATCGCCATTACTGCTGGCTCAATGATTTTATCTCTATTAATTATCATTGCAGGACAAAATAATTGGTTCCAATTGGCTGACATCGCCTCAGAAACCGTTGCCAGTATCAACTTTGAAGACTTCCTACTCAAAGGAATACTAGGCTTCTTACTTTTTGCTGGCGGTTTGGGGATTAAATTACCGAATCTAAAAGACCAGAAGTGGGAAATAACAGTCCTCGCACTTGGTGCTACGCTATTTTCAACATTCTTTATCGGCTTTGTGCTCTATGGATTCTGTCAATTCATCGGTATTCAATTTGACCTGATTTATTGCTTACTCTTTGGCTCTTTAATCTCTCCAACCGATCCAATAGCAGTGTTAGCGATAGTAAAGAAACTTGACGCTCCAAGACGAATCTCGACTCAAATCGAGGGAGAATCTCTATTTAATGATGGCTTTGGCTTAGTCATCTTCGTAACTCTATTTACCATCGCATTCGGCACAGAAGCGCCAACGGTAGGTAGCGTAACCATGCTATTTGTCCAAGAAGCTATTGGCGGTATCGTCTATGGCTTTGCTTTAGGTTTACTGTTCCATTACCTAATCAGCAATACCGATGATCACTCAATGGAATTACTGCTAACGCTCGGCATACCAACTGCGGGCTATGCCTTCGCAGAGGTCCTACACGTATCGGGGCCATTAGCAATGGTAGTCTCTGGAATCATGATAGGAAACTGGACAAGGTTCATTGGCTTTTCAAAAGAGAGTGAGGATCATTTAGACCATTTCTGGGAGCTGATAGATGAATTCTTAAACGGCGTATTATTCTTATTAATTGGTATGTCGATGTTGCTATTTAAGTTCCATCAAGAGGATTGGATCTTAATGGCATTCGCTGTCCCCCTCGTATTAAGCGCTCGCTACCTAAGTGTTTTCTTATCCTATGTCGGATTTAAACGCTTTAGAACTTATAACCCATGGTCAATTAACATTCTCACTTGGGGTGGCCTTCGTGGTGGCTTGGCTCTAGCAATGGCACTTTCAATCCCTTCTGGTATTTGGGTAGTTGAAGAGAAGCTCATCGATGTAAAAGAGATCATACTCGTCATGACCTATGCCGTTGTTGTGTTCTCTATTCTAGTTCAAGGCTCAACCATTACTCCAATGATAGAGAAGGCGAAACAAGCTGAGAAAGAGCTAGATTAACATCTAAAAATATGAAATCAGGCTGCCTAATTTAGGTGGCCTTTTTTGTGCCTGCTAAAAACTAACCACTCCAAGCTTTTCCACAATCAAAACAAAATATATGTGTAAAAGCTCAAGATGAAAGATGTACAGGGATGATAAGAACAATCAAAGGCGCCTATGTGGGCTAAACGCTAGAAATCCCAACACGCGCTGTTTTGGTAAGTCGGGGAATCCGCTGCTCTACTAATGACATGTTTCAGCATCAAAAAGTAAAAAAGGCTCCAGCATTTCTGCTAGAACCTTAGATATGGCAGGGGTGGAGAGATTCGAGTTCCCAACACGCGCTGTTTTGGTTAATCGAGGGAATCCGCTGATTTACTAATGACATCTTTCAGCACCAAAAAGTAAAAAAGGCTCCAGCATTTCTGCTAGAGCCTTAGATATGGCAGGGGTGGAGAGATTCGAACTCCCAACACGCGCTGTTTTGGTTAGTCAGGGAATCCGCTGCTCTGTAATGACATGTTTCAAAACCAAAAAGTAAAAAGGCTCC
>NZ_JAPPTM010000078.1:0-667 GCF_027587105.1 Vibrio sp. RW | reverse complement strand
GCGGCGTTATATGCAATCTGGCATAACCCTACCGTCCTATCTATAGTTAGTATGTTTCGTCGGGCTAGGAGAGAAACATATGAACATCTTCAGATTAATCGCACTTACTTTATTAGTTATTACTTCCTTTACTTCCCAAGCTATTGAGCGCCAACTTGGTGAAAACTGGTGTTGGGCTGCTTCAATCCAAGATGTTTTGCGACAGGCAAATATTTATCAAAGCCAGCAGCAGATAGCTACGGTATTGGATGGTAGACCTATAGATAGACCTGCTCATGTCAATGAAGTTGTAGGACTATTGAACTATTACCAATTCAGGGCTTGGGTGGTCAATAGACCTGCCTCACCTAATGAGCTTTACCAGACTTTAGCAAGTGGATGGAAGCTTATTGCGTTTGTAAGACCAAGCAATGGGGCTGTAGGGCATTTTATCGTACTGCAAAGAATGAATAATAGTGGCGGAATAGAAGTATCCGATCCTTGGACGGGTCAAACTTACGTTAACTCACTTAACCAGTTATATTCACAATGGCGCTGGGGAGCTTCTGTAGTTGTTGGAGCCCCTATGTAATACTAAGCATATAACAAAGCATTTAAGAGTGATTCGCAACGCTTGGCAGTTTCGCTTCGCTCAAGTGTAGCCAAGCGCTGCTCACACCTTAATGCG
>NZ_JAPPTM010000077.1:0-683 GCF_027587105.1 Vibrio sp. RW | reverse complement strand
TGATGAAACTAGAGGTTTAGCGCCAAGGTGCTGAATTAGTTGTGAAACTACTGGCTTTGAATGCAAAAGTAAAACGGGCAGCTCAGAATTAAAACCCAACCGGCAAAACACGCTTGGCTAAGAAGCAGCATACGACAAATGACCACGGTTTGAAACGCTTTAACTGGCAAAGGATTCGTTCGACCAACCTGACAACCAAGTGCGACTAAGCCATTTGTTAGCGAATTAGTCACCAAGACAAAGAAAACGCACCAACGAACTAGCAACAATGTTAGAACCAGTAAGTGACTAACATACCGAAAACACTTCCAATACAGTGCCACCGGAAAGTTCATGAGATTGGAAAACGAACAGGTGAATAGCTAGAACGTAGAACAAGGCTTTTAGACCACAAACGCTTTTCTGCCCTTTGCAAACTAACGCTAAGCTAAGTAGTGAGCAACGTAATACGAAGTCACCGCATAACACCTTAAACACATAAATCAACGCATAGTGAAAATGCCACGCGTTGCGAGTCTGTCTTAAGCGCTTTGTTAGTTTGCCACCGTGATGAAACTAGAGGTTTAGCGCCAAGGTGCTGAATTAGCAATGAAACTACTGGCTTTGAATGCAAAAGTAAAACGGGTAACTCAAAATTTAAACCCAACCAACAAAATGCACTTGGTTAAGAAGCGACAGACGAT
>NZ_JAPPTM010000076.1:0-739 GCF_027587105.1 Vibrio sp. RW | reverse complement strand
ATCACCGTTGAAGTCCGCATCCGGCGTGATGGTGAATGAACCATCATCGTTGGCCGTCACCGTCGCGTTATCACCCGCGGTTAAGTTGGCAGCCGTTAGATCATCGCCATCCACATCCGATGCTTGGGCAAGCAGTTGCTCTTGGCTTAGGGTGATTGAACCATCTTCATCCACTGAGTAAGCCAAGTCGCCCGCCACTGGCGCGTCATTGACGGCGATAACATCAATACCCGCCGTTGTGGTCGCTGTTGCACCATCGTCATCGATAATGGTCACATCAAGGCTGATATCGCCGTTAAAGTTTTCATTCGGAGCAAAGGTGACTGAGCCGTCTTCGTTTTGAACCAAGATACCGTCGGCACCCGAGTAGCTCACGCTATCAAGCGACACGTCACCATCCACATCCGAGCTGTTAGCAATCAACTGCTCAGGACTCAATGTGATGCTGCCGTCTTCGTTCATTTGGTAAGACGTAGCGCCCGCCACTGGTGCATCGTTGACATCCGTTACCGTTACGTCGATGTTTGCATTAACGGTCTCTGTTCCGTCAGATACTGAGAAGTCCAGACTTACATCGCCATTGAAGTTCTCGTTCGGAGCAAAGCTATACGTGCCATCACCGTTATCGGTGAACACCCCTTCAGCGCCCGTGTACGACACATCCGTGATAGGCAGCTCATCACCATCTATATCTGCAGCGCCTGCTAATAGATCAGCGTCTGTGAAGGTTAACGAGCCA
>NZ_JAPPTM010000075.1:0-841 GCF_027587105.1 Vibrio sp. RW | reverse complement strand
GCAATGATTTCTCAGGCGCTTCGCATTCATGAAACGACGGTTGTACGTCATATCAACGATTATCTTCAGTCCGAGAAGTTAAAGCCTGAAAACGGGGGTAGCCAGAGCCGAATGTCTGCTGCACAAACCATGCAGCTCATTGAGCATTTGACTGAGAACACTTACTTTCATACTCATCAAATCGTTGCCTATGTAGAAGCAGAATTTGGAATTCGCTACAGCGTAGCGGGTATGAATAAATGGTTACATCACAATGGATTTTCATACAAGAAACCCAAGGGTGTGTCTCATAAGTTCTGTCCAGAAATGCAGCAAGCCTTTGTCGAGTATTACAATAACGCTCTTAAGCCGAGTGACGCTCCTGTACTGTTTATGGATGCTGTCCACCCAACTCAGTCGACAAAGCTCAGTTATGGCTGGATTCGAAAAGGTCAGGACAAGCTCATCGAAACAACGGGTAGCCGCACACGCCTGAATCTAACCGGTGCTCTGCCACTGGAAGACATTGGCGCAACAGTCACTGAAACGTATGACACCATCAACAGTGAGAGCATTGTTCGCTTTTTCTGGAAACTAAAGAAAGAGCACTATCCACTGGAGGAGAAGGTACACCTTGTCTTAGATGGAGCAGCCTATCACCGAACCGAATTAGTGAAAGATGCTGCGAAGGTACTCAATATCGACCTTCATTACTTACCCCCATACAGCCCAAACTTAAACCCAGTAGAGCGGCTTTGGAAAGTGATGAATGAGCATGTGAGGAATAACATTTACTTCCCCACAAAAGCGACATTCACATCTGCGATTAAAGAGTTTTTCAATGTGACTTTACCAAAGGTTG
>NZ_JAPPTM010000074.1:0-976 GCF_027587105.1 Vibrio sp. RW | reverse complement strand
GTAAGCGTCTTTAAATCGACTCATTCAATCCTTTTAATAAACGTCGTAACCTTTAACTTTTATCGTTAAAGGTACTCGAAAATGTCTCAGCATAGATCTCAGCAAGAATGGCTACGCCTTGTTCAGAAGTATTACAATAGTGAGCAGTCTGCCGCTCAGTTTTGTTTAGAGCACAATCTTCATCCAAAAACATTTGATAACAACCGTCGCAAACTACACCACTTAGTCAACCTGCCTAAAAAACGAGAAGATTCACTTTCTGAATTCGTTGTTGTTGAAAAAACAGCCATGCTAAACACCAAAACCGAGCAACTGCCTCCCTCTACGTTACCTACGGAATTACGCCTTGAAGCGGGAGCATGCTCTCTTCATGTACCTCGTGATGTAGCACCTCAGTGGCTCGGTCTTCTATTGAAGGAGCTTGCTGTTGTATGAAAATGTTCCCTGATATCTCTGTTATCTATCTCCACAAGGCGCCCGTCGATTTTAGAAAGGGCATTAACGGCTTGAGCTTTATTGTTGAACAGAATATGAACCTTAATCCCTTCTCTGAAGCGCTATTTGTCTTCTCTAATCGCACGCGGGATAAGCTCAAAGTTCTCTACTGGCAGCGTAATGGCTTTTGCCTCTGGCAAAAGCGACTCGAAAAAGACAAGTTCGCTTGGCCAAGAAAAATGCCAGGGAAAACCCTCTCATTAACGGAAGAGCAGTGGCATTGGTTGCTTGATGGGCTCGATATTGAAAAAATGAAACCCCATCAAACATTGAATTACCAAAGTCTTAATTAAATTAAAAAATAATAGCGTATAAGGAACTTTCGCGGCTCTCTGCGATCTTCCTTATATGCCAAATAAAAATAAAGAAGATGAGCTAGCGCTCTTACGTTCAAAAGTGACTGAGCTTGAATCTACGGTACTCACACTTCGCCAATCTCTAAGCGAGAGCGAATTAACCATCCAATCGCTGGTTGAAAAAC
>NZ_JAPPTM010000073.1:0-1098 GCF_027587105.1 Vibrio sp. RW | reverse complement strand
TATACCCGTGATCATTGAAGATGCTTGATTTCTGATGAAATCAGGATCATGCTACGCACCATGAAAATTACTCTGACTCCTCAACAGAAACAACAGCTCGAAGAGATGCACGATTCAACTCGTGATGGTCGAGTGCGTGACCGCATCAAAGCAGTTTTACTTGCCTCTGAAGGTTGGAGTCAGATGATGATTTCTCAAGCTCTTCGTATTCACGAATCGACCGTCGCTCGTCATCTCAGTGATTATGTTCTCTCTGAAAAACTCAAGCCTGAAAATGGCGGTAGTCAAAGCCGACTTTCTGCTGGGCAAACCGTGCAGCTTATCGAACATCTGGCTGAAAACACGTACTTTCATACCCATCAAATTGTCGCTTATGTACAAGCAGAGTTTGGTATCCGTTATACCGTTGCTGGAATGAACAAGTGGTTACATCATCACGGTTTCTCATATAAGAAGCCGAAAGGTGTACCGCACAAGTTTAATCCAGAGATGCAGCAAGCCTTTATCGAATACTATAACGAGACGCTAAAAAGCAGCGAAGACCCTGTGCTGTTCATGGATGCCGTTCATCCTACGCAGTCAACAAAACTCAGTTATGGATGGATACGAAAAGGGCAAGACAAAGTGATTGAGACAACAGGCAGTCGAACTCGTCTTAATATTATCGGTGCGTTACCGCTTCAAAATATTGGCGCAACGGTGACAGAAACGTATGAGACGATAAACAGCGAGAGCATCGTTCGCTTCTTCTGGAAGCTCAAAAAGGAGCATTACCCGTTGGAGCAAAAAGTTCACCTAGTTCTTGATGGCGCCGCCTATCATCAGTCAGAGCTGGTGAGAAATGCGGCAAAAGTGCTCAATATTGAGCTTCATTACTTACCACCTTACAGTCCAAATTTAAATCCAATCGAGCGGCTTTGGAAAGTGATGAATGAACATGTGAGGAACAATATTTACTTCTCCTCCAAGTCAGAATTTACTTCAGCCATCAAGGAGTTTTTCGATGTAACGCTACCAGAAGTTGCAGGCTCATTGTCATCCAGAATTACGGATAATTTTCAGATATTGAAACCTGCATCTTCAAGTTGAACGGGTATA
>NZ_JAPPTM010000072.1:0-1297 GCF_027587105.1 Vibrio sp. RW | reverse complement strand
AAAAAGGTTCATCGCGGCTTTCCGGGGAAAGCCGCTTTTATCTTCAAGAAGAAGTAGTCTGTATCTCGATACCCATACCCCATTCGCTTGATTAACTTTATTTTGTTGTTTATCCCTTCCAATGTGCAGGTGTTGAGCGGATAACTTGCCGATGCGATAATACCGTGAAGATAAGGCCTCAGTTTTCGTGCGAACTCTTTCAATGGCTTAATTCCACTCTCTTGCACTTGTGCCCACCATACCTCCCAGAGCCCCTTAGCATGTGCTTCTGATTCACAATACCAAAGCTCTTTGAGTTGTGAGCCGAGTATATAAGTGGTCATTAAGTCCTTATTGATATTCAATATTTCGGTAAGGTAGCTATCTTGCCGTGGATTTAAGTTGCTTCTATTTTTCAACAATACCCAGCGTGAGCGCTTGACCCATTGCCTCGTTTTTTTATCCTGCTTGAGTTTGTTGGCTTGGTCGACTCTGACTCTATCCATCACCTCACGACCGAACTTAGCAACAACATGGAATAAGTCGTAAACGATTTTTGCGTTCGGGCAGTGTGCTTGAACTTCAAGGTCAAAAGCCGTATTCATGTCCATCGCGACCGCTTCGATATTGTTGCCATGCTTGCCTAACTGCTCGAAGAACGGTCGTATGTCCTTGCGGCTACGGCCTAACCCTATCCAAATGACTTGGTGAGTCTTAGCATCAGCGATAACTGTGGCATATCGGTGCCCTTTAAAGATGGCGAACTCGTCCATGACGAGTTGCCTTAGCCCTTCCCATTTCACTGACGGTACCACTTGGCGAAGTCGACGTTTATCTATCTCTTTAATGGTGTGCCAATGAACGCTCGTTAACTGGGAGATATGCTTAATGGGAAGAAGAGGCAGTAGTTGTTCTATATAGCTTTTTAGGCGCTTCGTTATACGAGCATAAGGCTCCAACCAAGATAGAGACTCTGTTTTTATGCCGCAGTCATGGCATTTAATCCTTCGAGTTTGAACGGAAAGTTCAACAGGAACATTGAACAACATGGCCTCTTTCACATGACGCCATTGATACTCATGGATAGCCTCGGCTTCAAGACCGCAAAGGCATTTAGCCTCAGAGTTCGGTTTAAGAGTCAGTGTAATAAGTGATGCTGTCTGGTGAGACTTTACTATTTTAAAGCCTTCCCAGAATGACGATAGGAAAGTATGATTCGGCATGAAAACGGTAGTTTGTGTATGATTTTTGTTTGGCGACTAAACCATATCACTTACTACCGTTTTTGTTTTTAGTTCCCGCTAATCCGCGATGAACC
>NZ_JAPPTM010000071.1:0-1341 GCF_027587105.1 Vibrio sp. RW | reverse complement strand
GCTGCTCCAGCCTTCGGAAGCAAGCAAAACCGCTTTGATACGGTCGCACACTCGACTGTCACGAGCGGAGTCGTGCATCTGTTCGAGTTCTTGCTTCTTCTGTGGAGATAGCGTTACTTTCATGGTTGCGTAGCATGATCCTGTTTTTACGGAAAATCAAGCAGGTTCAATGATCACTGGTATAGCAATTGAAGACGAAGCAGTAAAGCAGTCTGCTTTAAAGAAGATGTTCATGCTCTATACTGAAGATGTCTGTGTTGAAGGGTATGAAAAAGAAGCATTAACGATCTTGCTTAATCTCAGTTCAAGCCATCAAGCGGATAGATGCTCTGATTGGTTGGATGTTGCTCGTGCTAAAAGGCATTTAAAAGCGACTGAGAACCTAGAGGCATCTCTTGATGAAATCAAATGGTTTCATACTCATAATCTCAAATTTCCAGACTGCCGAGTTAAAGATCAGCGAATAATTGCACAGCCTCTTGTGACAACCGAGGTATTTATTTCAAGCGCAGTATTAGAGCAACGCTTGGGGTGGGCGCATAACTCTGCGGTGTACCGTCACACATTGTGGTTATTGAATCCTTTTAGTTGGCAATCACAACCGGTATGTATTCTTTCACTTATACAGCAAGACAGCCCAGTTTGGATTGAGTTGCTCAAAGAATTTGGGTTAGGTGCTAAGTCACTTGCTCGCTTAAAACACACAATTGAAGAACAGCTCCCTGATAATCATTTTCCCGATAGTGTCAGTTCTTACAGTAAGCAGCTACGGTTTCCATGGGGAGATGATTATATTTCGGTGACCCCAGTGGTGAGTCATTCTATTCAGAGCGAGTTAGAAGTGAGATCGAGAAGTAGAGAAAGTAAGCTTAGCTTTGTGTCTTCGTCACTGCCAAACTCTGCGAGTATCGGGAATCTGTGTGGCAGTTTAGGTGGGCATATGAAAGTCCTTAACTACCCGCTAGACGGCAAACCAGCGCAGGGTGGGACGTTAACTGAAAGTCGTAAAAAGAGTGGCCGCTACTTTGATGACTATCAGGTAACTAACGCAAAAATTTGTCTGGTGTTAAATCACTTAATTGGATTAGAGCCATCAAAAACACAGAAGCAAAGGGAGAGCGCTCGTAAGGTTAGAAGGAAGATATTGCGAAAGCAGATATACCAGTGATCATTGAACCTGCTTGATTTTCCGTAAAAACAAGATCATGCTACGCAACCATGAAAGTAATGTTATCTCCACAGAAGAAGCAAGAACTCGAACAGATGCACGACTCCGCTCGTGACAGTCGAGTGTGCGACCGTATCAAAGCGGTTCTGCTTGCTTCCGAAGGCTGGAGCAGT
>NZ_JAPPTM010000070.1:0-1520 GCF_027587105.1 Vibrio sp. RW | reverse complement strand
AACAGCTTAGAGTTTAAACCCAACCAACAAAACGCACTTGGCTAAGAAGCGACATACGACAAACAACCACGGTTTGAAGCGCTTTAACTGGCAAAGGATTCGTTCGACCAACCTGACAACCAAGTGCGGCTAAGCTATTTTTAAGCACATTAGTCATCAAAACAAAGAAAACGCACCAACGAATTAGCAACAATGTTAGAACCAGTAAGTGACTCACTCACCGCAAACACTTCCAACATAGTGCCACCGGAAAGTTCGTGAGGTTGGAAAACGAACAGGTGAATAGCTAGAACGTAGAGCAAGGCTCTTAAACCACAAACGCTTTTCTGCTCCTTGCAAACTAACGCTAAGCTAAGTAGTGAGCAACGCAATACGAAGCCACCGCATCACACCTTAAACACAGAAATCAACGCATACTAAAAATGCCACGCGTTGCGAATCTGCCTTAAGCGCTTTGTTAGTTTGCCACCACGATGAAACCAGAGGTTTAGCGCCAAGGTGCTGAATTAGCTATGAAAGTACTGGCTTTGAACACAAAAGTAAAACAAGCAGCTTAGAATTTAAATCCAACCGACAAAACGGACTTGGCTAAGAAGCGACATACGAAAAATGACTACGGTTTGAAGCGCTTTAACTGGCAAAGGATTCATTCGACTAACCTGACAACCAAGTGCGACCAAGCCATTTATAAGCACCTTAGCCACCAAGACAAAGAAAACGCACCAAAGAACTAGCAACAATGTTAGAACCTGTAAGTAACTAACTCACCGCAAACGCTTCCGACATAATGCCACCGGAAAGTGCGTGAGATTAGAAAACGAACAGGTGTAAAGCATAAAAACCGGACTATGCTCTTAGACCACAAACGCTTTTCTGCCCTTTGCAAACTAACGCCGCATTAAGGTGTGAGCGGCGCTTGGCTATACTTGAGCGAAGCGAAACTGCCAAGCGTTGCGAATCACTCTTAAATGCTTTGTTATGGCTCTGGACTTGAAAGGAACTCTGCAGCAACCCAACCTTTAACTCCATTACCTTTAATAAGCACCCAACTGCCACTTGTTTGAATAACCTCAACCTTGTCCCCTGCAACCACTTGATTGACTACCTTTGAGTTAGTCGTTGGTTCAGCTCTTACACGTAAACTTTTAACTTCAACGGTACTAAACGAGGTGACTGATTCAGGAGGAGAACCAAAAAAGTTGGCTACTAATAAGAAAGCTACAATAGTTAGCAACGTTTTACCTAGTAAGGAACTACCTTTACCAGTGTTTGACGAGACTTCCTTTGGATTACTGCTACCCGTTAAATTCTGACTATATGAAAGGCCGGAACCGGGAATTCCTACCGTTGCTTTCACACCCTTTTTGCCAATATTTACCGTAGCACCTGGCTTTCCGATTGAGGTGCTAACACCACTTTTACTAACGTTAACATGAAGTCCTGGTGCAATTTTTATACGTTTTCGAAATTTGAATCCCATAATCCCCTCTCGATAGCCAAACGTTGAATATCGTGTGAGC
>NZ_JAPPTM010000007.1:0-252307 GCF_027587105.1 Vibrio sp. RW | reverse complement strand
TGTATATTTACATATGCGTAACATTTCATTTTTTTTGAGAGGCAAGTCAGGTTTTTAGCTATAATATGAAATTATTTTGTATTTGTAATAATACTTTTTGATTTTGAGATGTAGGGTTTAATTAAAGAAAAACGTAAAGTTTAATTATTAACTAAGACATTATTTTATTAACATCATTGTTATTTAATTTCTTGTAAGGGATGGAACCATTAATGAAAAAGCTTGCTTTAATTACAGGGTCAAAAGGCGGTATCGGGTCGGCAATATCTTCGAAACTAGTCGCAGATGGATATCGTGTGATCGCAACCTATTTTACTGGGAATTATCAATGTGCACTAGATTGGTTTAAGGAAAAACAATTTACTGAAGAGCAAGTCAGACTGTTTGAATTAGATGTTACTAACACTGCTGAATGTGCATTGAGCTTAAGCAAGTTGCTGGAAGAAGAAGGCACTGTTGATGTGTTGGTTAACAATGCCGGTATTACGCGTGACAGTGTCTTTAAAAAGATGGATGCGGAAGCATGGAGAGAGGTGATAGAGACCAATCTCAACAGTCTTTTCAATGTGACACAGCCTTTGTTTGCACCGATGTGCGAAAAGGGTAACTGCCGAGTCATCAACATTTCTTCAGTCAATGGTCTTAAAGGTCAGTTTGGACAAACCAACTACTCGGCTGCTAAAGCCGGGATGATTGGCTTCTCCAAAGCACTGGCAGCCGAAGGCGCTCGCAGTGGCGTCACAGTGAATGTAGTTGCTCCTGGTTACACGGCGACACCAATGGTTGAGCAAATGAAGCCTGAAGTTCTTGATTCAATAAAGAACCAAATCCCAATGAAACGTTTGGCTACACCTGTTGAAATTGCGGACGCAGTGGGCTTTTTAGCGAGTGAATCTGGCGCGTACATTACAGGCGAGACATTGTCTGTGAATGGCGGCTTGTATATGCACTAATTGGCGAAATTCAAGGGAATGGAATGATGGAAAAAGTATTTATTGTTGCGGCAAAACGTACCCCAATTGGTGCATTTACCGGGTCTTTAAACAACGTATCCGCAGGTGAACTAGCTGGTGTGGCGATTAAAGGTGCGTTGGACGAAGTAGACCTACCGTTAGATGCGATTGACGAAGTGATAGTCGGCAACGTGATTTCAGCAGGGCAAGGCATGGGCGTAGCGCGCCAAGCTTCAATCTACGCAGGGCTTGCAGAGGAAATACCTGCGTATGGCGTCAACATGATTTGTGGCAGTGGCATGAAGTCAGTAATGGACGCTGCTGCACACATTAAGGCGCAAGACGCTGAAGTGGTGGTTGCGGCTGGTGTTGAAGTGATGTCTCAAATCCCTTTTGTGGTTCCGCCAAGTATTCGTAACGGACACAAGATGGGTGATATATCGATGAAAGACTTGTTGGTGGGCGATGGCTTAACGGATGCGTTTAATCATTACCATATGGGCATGACGGCTGAAAATATTGCGAATGCATTGAACATTTCACGCCTTGCTCAAGATAACTATGCGTTAGAAAGCCAACAGAAAGCGGTGGCGGCAATCGAAGCAGGCAAGTTTACTCAGCAAATCGTGCCTGTTGAAGTTAAGCAGCGCAGACAGACAGTCACTTTTGATACTGATGAGTATCCGAAATCTGACGCAACATTCGAAGGCCTACAAAAGCTTCGTCCGGCATTCGACCGTGAAGGAACCGTAACGGCGGGCAACGCTTCAGGTATCAATGACGGTGCGAGTGCAATTATCTTGGCATCAGAGAGTGCCGTCGTGAAATACGGATTAACACCACTGGTTGAACTAAGCAGCTACGCACAATCTGGTTTGGACCCGAAGATCATGGGGTTAGGCCCAGTAGAAGCCGTATCAAAAGCGCTCGACAAAGCTGAACTAACGCTTGAAGAGATCGATTTGTTTGAACTGAATGAAGCCTTTGCAGCACAAGCGCTTGGTGTGATGTATCAGCTTTCTGAGCAGCACGACCTGCCTTTAGAAACTTTCAAACCAAAGGTGAATGTGAATGGTGGAGCGATCGCGCTAGGCCATCCTCTAGGAGCTTCAGGCAATCGAATTATTGTTTCACTTATCCATGAGATGCTCGAACAAAAGACAACTTATGGTGTTGCTTCACTCTGTGTGGGTGGAGGAATGGGCACCGCTGTTTTGCTTAAAGGTATTGAAGGCTAAGCCTGACTTGCCTGTAGCAGCTTAACAATTTATCGAAGTCGCTTATCCCAATGGTGAGCCTTCGTAGAAAGACATTACCTAAACTTGTATTACTAAACTATGTATTCATCAGGAGTTACTTATGTACACGGATATTTTCAAAACAATGACTGACCAAACTGAAAAGCAATTTGAACCGTATTTCAAGTTCAACAAGTTGGTTGCCAAGAACGTTCAAACAATGACGGAATTGCAAATGAATGCGATGCAGACATACACGGACATGGGTCTTGCACAAATGAAAGCCGTAAGCGAAATCAAAGATGTAAATAGCTTAACGGCTTTCAATAGCCAGCAACTAGCAGCGCTAACTCAACTGTCTCAGCAGATGATGAGTGATAGCACTAAGCTTCAAACTGTGGCTAAAGAATTCAAAGAAGATGTTGAAACACTAACAACTGAAAACTTGAAAACAGTTACACCTGCATAAATTTAATCGCCATCGAGTTAGCGCAGTATTTACTGTGAGGCTCGGTGGCGATTTTCCGATTATTGGAGTCATGTTATGTTTCAACACTTCTTTTCGGACTACCTTGTTAAACTTCAACAAACGAACCAGCAATGGTGGGAAAGCTTTGAACAAAACAAGGAAGCCGCGCAATCTCCCCTCAATCAAGCGATGCAAGAATTGAACTTTGATGATGCATCAAAAATCTTCGAGCAAGCCGCCAACCAACCCGCCGTTCTACTTCAGTTACAATCTCAATGGTGGGAACAGCAACTTAAGATCTGGCAGAATGCCGCGCTGATGGGCAACACCGAGAGTGTTATCTCAGAAGACCGCAGCGACAAGCGCTTTATTGATGAAGCGTGGAAAAACGACCCGTTCTACAGCTTTATCAAACAATCCTATTTGTTATTCAGTAAAAGCTATATCGACACCATCAACTCGATCGAAGGTATTGACGAAAAAACCAAAGAGCGAGTGGCGTTCTTTTCTCGTCAGGCAATCAATGCACTTTCTCCAAGCAACTTTATTGCGACTAACCCAGAGTTGATGAAACTGACGCTTGAGCGAAATGGTGAAAACCTTCTCGATGGGTTAGAGCAGTTACAAGCAGACGTTGAAGCAAGCGCCGATATACTCAAGATCCGCATGACCAACAACAACGCCTTCCGATTGGGTGTGGATGTTGCGAACACCGAAGGTGATGTTGTCTTTCAAAACGAGCTGTTTGAACTGATTCAGTACTATCCCAAAACACCTCAGGTGAACGCGACGCCTTTGTTGATCGTTCCACCGTTCATCAATAAGTACTACATTCTTGACCTTCGTGAGAAGAACTCGATGGTTCGCTGGTTGCTTGAACAAGGACACAGTGTGTTCATGATGTCTTGGCGTAACCCGGGTGAAGCGCAAAAAGACCTCGAATTCGGTGACTATGTCACGGAGGGCGTTGTTAAAGCGGTTACCGCGATTGAAGACATTACCGGTAAAGAGCAAATCAATGCCGTAGGTTACTGTATTGGTGGCACGGTGCTGGCCTCTACGGTGGCTTACTACGCTGCGAAGCGCATGAAAAAGCGCATTAAAACCGCCACTTTTTTTACTACTTTGTTGGATTTCTCTCAGCCGGGTGAGGTTGGCGCGTACATTAACGAAACGATCATTAACGCGATCGAGAAGCAGAACGACGCGAAAGGCTATATGGATGGTCGTTCACTGAGCGTGACGTTTAGTTTGCTTCGTGAAAACAGTCTGTACTGGAACTACTACATTGATAACTATCTCAAAGGCAGCAGCCCGATGGAGTTTGATCTATTGTATTGGAACAGTGATAGCACTAACGTAGCCGCTGAATGTCATAACTTCTTGCTGCGTGAGCTCTACCTTGAAAACAAACTGATTCAAGACAAAGGTGTGAAAGTGGGCGGTGTGTGGATTGATTTGAATAAGATCAAAATACCAAGCTACTTTATTTCAGCCAAAGAAGACCATATTGCTTTGTGGCAGGGAACTTATCGCGGCGCATTGAATACGGGTGGCAACAAAACCTTTGTGCTGGGTGAGTCTGGGCATATTGCTGGTATTGTTAACCATCCAGACAAGAAGAAATATGGCTATTGGGTGAATGACAGCCTAGACGACTCTGCTGACGAGTGGCTAGCGAATGCAAGCTATAGTGAAGGCTCATGGTGGACACATTGGGATCAGTGGTTACAAGGCTTTGAGGCTGACGAGAAAATTGAACCTTTTAATCAAGGATCTGAGCTTAACCCTGTGATTGGCAAAGCGCCAGGCAACTATGTAAAACAAGTGCTGCCGATTGTCGATAAAGAGCAGGTTGATACAGAGACCGCAGAGAAAGAAGCTTAGGGTGTTAAATCACTTTCAATAATAGAGATATACAACGTCAGATAATAAAAAAGCCACTGATTTCAGTGGCTTTTTAGTGTCAACTTATCTCAAAACATAATTGACATAAGTTGACGCAATCTCGATTCTTAATCGATTTCTTTGTCTTTACCCATAGATAAAATCCAAAGAGATACGGCTGCTACACCTGCGAAACCACCAAGAATGATCACTGGCATCGCACTGTAACCCAGTATATGCCAAATTACGCTCTCTAAAGTACTCATTCAATCGCTCCTTATTGCCAGCCTTCAACGCCATGCATGTCTGGTAGTTTATGTGCAATACCTTTGTGACAGTCTACACATGTTTTTTCACCAGAAGCTAGCGCAGTCGAGTGTTGTTTCGCACTACGAGGGCTCTGCTCTGAGAAGTCCATGTAATCGAACTGGTGACAGTTACGACACTCAAGTGAATCGTTCTTTTTCAATCGAGCCCATTCGCGTTCCGCTAGGTGAGCACGACGTGCTTTGAACTTTTCTTCGGTGTTGATGGTTTTTGCAATAAAGTGTGCGTATAGCTCTTTAGATGCTTGAACCTTACGAACAATCTTATCTGTCCACTCATGAGGCACGTGACAGTCTGAACAGATTGCACGAACACCAGAACGGTTAGAGTAGTGAATGGTCTCTTGGATTTCAGCAACGATAGGTGCGTGACAGCCAGAACAGAACTCTTCCGTGTTGGTTGCCTCCATACCCGTGTTGAATGCACCCCAGAACAAAAGACCACCCGAGAAACCCAAGAACAAAACAACGCCTACGGCTGCTTTACTTGGTGTCGCGAGTCTTTTCCAAAACGCTTTAAGTAATTTTATCATATATAGCCTCTCTTACAGTCCGGCTACGATTAACGCAGTGAATCTACAGGTTTGAACTCGTTCTCAACTAGTGGCTTAGCATTAGCTTGAGGTACGTGGCACTGTAGACAGAAGTAACGACGAGGTGATACGTCTGCAAGTACCGCATCTTCACGGTTCATGTAGTGAGTTACACTCACTTTAGTCGCACCCATTTCTTTTGCGTTTTTCCAGCTGTGGCAAGAAAGACATTTGTTAGCGTTAAGAGAAACTTCATAGCTACGAATAGTATGAGGCACTAGAGGTGGTTGGTATACGTAGTCACTCTCAAGTACTTGGTCACGAGGGAACTTTTTGAAGTCATCTGCTGCGCGAGTTGCTTCAAGTTCACTTGCACCACGTAGAGATTCTACGCCACCAATGCCGCCTGGGTTATCCAGCTCAGCTTCAGCTTGAACTGCACCAGCTAGCAAAAGACCAGCTGATAGTAGGGCAGTAATCAGTTTTTTCATGGTTAATTTCTCCGCCTAAAGGCTAATTCTTTGAGTGGACTACTTCTTTCAAAAAGTAACGAAAAAAGCAGTCGCAATATTAAATACGTCAGATCTACGAGCTAAGTGGTAAGAACATATTGTCCTTAAGCGACCTTAGTGATCTTAACTGGACACTTCTTGTAATCCGTCTGTTTAGACAGAGGATCCGTTGCATCCAAGATCAACTTATTGATCAGAATTCTTGCATCAAAGAATGGTACGAATACCAAGCCTTGTGGTGGACGGTTACGGCCGCGAGTTTCAACACGAACGCGTACTTCACCACGTTTGTTTTCTATAAGAACTTCATCACCACGGCGAAGACCACGAGCTTTAGCGTCAGCAGGGTGGATGTAACAAAGTGCATCCGGTACTGCTTTGTAAAGTTCTGGTACACGACGAGTCATAGTACCTGTATGCCAATGTTCAAGAACACGACCAGTACATAGCCACATGTCGTATTCATCGTTTGGTACTTCAGGTGGTGCTTCGTATGGTGCGTTGATGATCAGTGCTTTACCATCTGGCTTACCGTAGAAGTCCCAATCAGAACCTTTCTTCGCGTATGGATCTGAACCTTCTTTAAAGCGCCATAGTGTTTCTTTACCGTCAACAACAGGCCAGCGTAGGCCACGAACTTGATGGTAGCGATCGTATGGTGCTAAATCGTGACCGTGGCCGCGACCAAAGGCTGCGTATTCTTCGAATAGACCTTTTTGAACGTAGAAACCTTGAGCTTGTGCATCGTCGTTAAGCTCTTGAGCTTCAGACAGTGGGAATGCATCAACGTTGCCGTTTTTGTAAAGCACGTCGTACATCGTTTTACCACGATGCTCTGGTGCTTTAGCAAGAAGTTCTTCGCCCCAAACTTCTTCAACAGTGAAGCGTTTAGAGAACTCCATGATTTGCCATAGGTCAGACTTAGCTTCACCTACGGTTTTCACTTGTTGGTACCACGCTTGTGTACGACGTTCTGCGTTACCGTAAGCACCTTCTTTCTCAATCCACATTGCGGTAGGAAGGATAAGGTCAGCCGCTTGAGCCGTTGCTGTTGGGTACGGGTCTGAACATACAATGAAGTTGTCTGGGTTGCGGTAACCTGGCAGACGTTCAGTGTTGATGTTTGGACCCGCTTGCATGTTGTTGTTACACATTACCCAGTAAGCATTGATCTTGCCATCTTTAAGCATACGGTCTTGAACAACAGCGTGAGCACCTGGTTTAGGTGGAATAGTCCCTTCTGGAAGTTTCCAGATGTCTTCTGCGATCTTACGGTGTTTAGGGTTCGCAACCACCATATCTGCTGGTAGACGGTGAGAGAATGTACCAACTTCACGAGCAGTACCACACGCAGATGGTTGGCCTGTTAGTGAGAACGGACTGTTACCTGGAGTAGAAATCTTACCCGTTAGAAGGTGGATGTTGTACACAAGGCTGTTCATCCACACACCACGAGTATGTTGGTTCATGCCCATTGTCCATAGAGACATCACTTTGATGTTTGGATCTGCGTATTGCTTAGCCAGCTTGATAAGGTCATCTTGAGAGACACCTGACATTTCAGAGGCTTTCTCAACGGTGTATTCAGCAACAGAAGCTTTGTACTCTTCGAACGTAATTGCCGTCATTTTTCCCGAGTTAGGGTTCGCAGCGGCTTGCTGTAGTGGGTCGTCGTCACGAAGGCCATAACCGATGTCTGTCGTTGCTTGCTTGAAGTTCGTGTGCTTGTTCACGAAGTCCCAATTCACCGCATCGTTTTGAATGATGTAGTTAGCAATGAAGTTAGCAATTGCTAGATCTGATTGAGGTTCGAAGATGTAACCCGTGTCTGCAAGCTCGAAAGAACGGTGGTAGTAAGTAGACAGTACGTTTACTTTAACGTGTGGGTGGCTTAGACGACGGTCGGTAATGCGAGTCCATAGTACAGGGTGCATTTCTGCCATGTTTGAACCCCACAGTACGAATGCGTCTGCGTGTTCAAAGTCATCGTAACAACCCATTGGCTCATCGATACCGAAAGTACGCATGAATGCGCCTACCGCTGAAGCCATACAGTGACGAGCGTTTGGATCGATGTTGTTTGAACGGAAACCCGCTTTCATCATCTTAACGGCTGCGTAGCCTTCCATCACGGTCCATTGGCCTGAACCGAACATACCAACACCTGTTGGACCGTTCTTCTTCAGTGAAGCTTTCCATTTCTCAGCCATTACGTCGAACGCTTTGTCCCAAGATACGGGTGCGAAGTCACCATCTTTATGGAATTCACCATCTTTCATACGAAGAAGAGGTTGTTCTAGACGGTCTTTGCCGTACATGATTTTTGAAAGGAAGTAGCCTTTGATACAGTTAAGGCCTTTGTTTACTGGTGCTTCTGGGTCGCCTTGAGTCGCGACCACTTTGCCGTTTTGAGTACCCACTAGTACTGAACAGCCCGTACCACAAAAACGACAAGGCGCTTTATCCCACGTGATTTTTGTTTGATCAGAGCTAGCAATCAGGTTGGTTGCGGTTGCTGGTAGTGTTACACCTGCAACGGCTGCCGCTGATGCAGCTGCGTTTGCTTTCACAAACGCACGTCTTGTCATTTTCATACTTCACCCTCAAGTTGAGAATTGTTGCTTCCAGTTTCTAAATCCGTTTCTTCTAGTCCAGTTTCGATTTGGTGATAAACCAAAGCTGTCCCTAAAACGTTCTTAATGTTGTTTATTGCTTCGATGGTGTCCGTTACAAAACCTTGGTTTTCGGTTTCTAGGACCACGATGATTTTGCCTTCAGGGCTATCTCCGTAGATTTCAGCGTTATCGAATTGCTCGATCTCTGCTTTGATCTCATTTAGATGCTCAGGGCTCACATGCACGACTAAACTTGATATATGCACTTCATTTAGTGCCATAAATTGCTCTCGTTATTTTTATTTATGCATTACTCACAAGAATAGCTGAGGTTGGGCAAACTGCTACGCAGGCCCCACAACCGCTACACTCATCTAACTTGATCTTTGGTAGAGCAACACTGCCGGCTCTAAGTTGAAATTGAATGGCCATGGGTTCACACATGTCACCACAGCTTCGACATTCAACATTTTGTTGCGCTAAACACTGATCGGAGATCTGTGCTTTTGCTTGCCAAGGCTTTTCATGCTTTGGCTTAAAAATTGGTTCAGGACAAACGTCTGCACACTGATAACAGAATGTGCATTCATCGATAGAAAAGTCGACAGTAGGAAAACCACCATCGCCTACAATGATTATCTTAGTTTCACAGCTCTCGATACATTTACCACAGCGAGTGCAGTCATCTGCAAAGCTTTCTAGGTTATTAATCCAAGGCAAACGAATCTGACTTGAGTCAACCTTTCGTCTAGAGAATAGACGTCGTTTTGATAGATCTACCACTAAATACCTATAGATGTTGCTAATATGTTGTAACTGTAGGTCATTGTTTCATTAATATCTTGTCATTAATCCTCACAAGTAGTGTAGTTTTAGAAACAATTGTATAAATACCCCCTAAGGGCTAATTGGGGGGATATATTGTCTTAGATCAATAAATTACGAAGCGAGTGATCACATATTGAATGGAGCTATGATATTTGATGTGTGACAATATCATTTCGCTAGCTAGTTATTTATAAATAGGAAGACTCTTTTGCTTATAAAACCGGTTTCAACTGTCACGAGCACAATAGCGAAATCATTGCTATTTATACTGCTGTTGTCGGTTGCGACTACTGGCTTTGCCATCTTTACTTTGGCTTCAAGTTTGAATGATGCGGAGGCGGTTAACGTCGCTGGTTCAATGCGTATGCAGAGCTACCGCTTAGCCCATGATATTCAAATAGAATCAGTTGATTATGATTCTCATATTCACGAGTTTGAGCGATCGCTTTACTCTCCATCTATGACCAAGTTGGTCAGTTGGAATGTTCCTACGGACATCACAGAAGATTATTACTTGATCATTGGGCGTTGGCATGAATTGAAGCGTGTTTTGAATAGCGAAGATCGTAAGCACTATTTAGTGTTAGTCGAAAACTTCGTGAACGAGATAGACCATTTTGTTTTCAAGCTTCAACAGTTCTCAGAGAATAAGCTGATAAAATTAGCGTGGGCTGGTGGCGTAGGGCTAGGTGGTATTCTCGTCATATCTCTTTTTGTTGTTCACTTCGTACGTAAACAAGTTGTTAAACCTCTCCATGCGTTAGTTGGAGCAAGTCAGCGAATAAAGAACAGTGACTTTGAGGTTCAGTTGGAAGTGACGAACAGCAATGAACTCGGTATTTTGACCAAAACGTTCAACTCAATGGCCAAAGATTTGGGGGTGCTTTATCGAAATCTTGAAGATGTCGTTGATGCCAAAACAGTTGAACTGCAAAATGCCAATCAATCATTGCAGGCGCTCTATTATTCCTCACAAGAACTCACAGTGACGCGTATTGCCCCAGAAAACTTTAGAGCGATCTTACAACACTTAGCTAGCCTTGAAGGAATCGAATCATTAAGGTTAGAAATTGTTGATAATTCAGGCCGGTCACTGATTCTGGATGAAGGTTACGACTCAAATTGTAACTATGAAAAATTTGAGATGAAGTTGGATGATAACGAACTGATTTTGGGTTATTTATATTGTGCATATCATCATGGGCACTCAACAAAAACTTTGATTGAAAGCTTTATTCAATTGCTATCGCGAGCGATCTATTATAATCGTGCTCAAAAGAAAGCTGAGCAGCTTATCATTATGGAAGAGCGTGCAACGATAGCGCGTGAACTACACGATTCATTGGCCCAATCTCTTTCATATTTGAAGATTCAAGTCACTTTGTTAAAGCGTGTTGTTAGCAAATTACCTGAACATAAACACAGAGAGCAGTCAGAACAGATAGCCTCTGAGATAGGGGTTGGTTTAGCTAATGCCTATACTCAACTTCGGGAGCTGCTCACTACATTTAGGTTATCTATCAAAGAAGGTAGCTTTGGAGATGCTTTGGGTACGATGCTCGAACAACTCAATGAGCGTACCGATGCGAAGATTAATTTAACCAATAATCTTTCATCTATTGAACTTGATGCTCATAGTCAAGTTCACCTGCTTCAATTGATTCGTGAGGCAACAATAAACGCCATAAAACACGCCAATGCAGGCTTAATAGATGTATGCTGCATAAATGAAAATGGTGAAGTATTAGTTGTGATTAAGGATAATGGAGATGGCTTTGATCCCAGTAGTTCTAAAATGAACCACTATGGAATGAGCATCATGCAGGAGCGAGCGGCAAGACTGAATGGCGACTTAACGGTTGAAGCAGCAAAGGGTGAAGGCTGTACAGTCATATTAAAATATAAAATTTTGAAGGAAGTTCAAGTTGACGATTTGTAAAGTAATACTGGTTGATGATCATCCATTGATGCGCAGAGGTATAAGCCAATTACTGAGCTTTGAAGATGAATTCGAAGTGATTGCGGAAGCAAGCAATGGCACTGAAGCGATCGCTCTTGCTCATGAAGAAGAACCTGATTTGATCCTGTTGGATCTCAATATGAAGGGGATGTCAGGGCTCGATACTTTAAAAGCGCTTCGTACTGATGGGTCGAGCGCTAACATTGTTATTTTAACTGTCTCGGATAGTCCTGCAGATATTGAAGCTATAGTAAAAGCAGGTGCTGACGGTTACTTGTTGAAAGACACTGAACCTGATGAATTGATTGAGTTACTTAAGCAAGCGCATAGTGGCGACAAGGCCTACAGCGATGTTGTTGCTCGCTATTTGAGTGATACCGTCAGTCGTAAAGATATCTTCGATCAGCTGACTGAACGTGAAATGCAGATCCTTCAAGAAGTCGCAAAAGGTTATCGTAATAAGCAGATCGCTGATCATTTGTTCATTTCTGAATCGACGGTTAAGGTACATATGAAGAGCCTACTGAAAAAGCTACAGGTGCCTTCACGTACCGCCGCAACCGTTCTTTACCTAGAACGTTACGGAGAAATGAAGTAGGGCTTATTCCTTTGAAATTAAACTATTTTAAGCCGTACTGCTTAGTTTCGATGCCTAATTTACATGTGATCGCTTTTGTTGAAATCAGAACGCGAAGCTAAATAGATAAAAAGAGACACAAAAAAGCACTGACCTTATTAAGCTCAGTGCCTTTTTATTTAAGCATTTTATATCGGTACTGTGGTTCGAATCACTAAGCTGTTGCTCTTACGAAAGTTGGGTTTACGCCGTCATTGGAACCAATACCAGCGTACCGAAGATAACCGTAATAAGACCACAAATTACGGGTACAGAAGTACGTTTAACGACTTCGAATGGACTAATTTTACCCATACCAGATGTAGCAACAACCACACCAGATACTGGAGATATGGTACGGCCTAAGTTAGACGCTTGGAGCATTGGGATAATGAGGAATGCTGGGTTCAAGCCCATCTTAGCTGCCAGTGATGGAGCCAGTTCTACGAAAGCATAGAAAGGTGCGTTACCAGAGCCGGTCGCGATAGCCGCAGCAACCGTTAGGCCCGTTAGGATAAGCATTAAGGCAATACCGCCAGCACCTGCCGATTCAGCAAGGCCGATTAGGTTATCAATCGCACCTATAGACATTAAGCCTTGAGCGAACACACCTGCCGCAACCAAAAGCATTACCACGCCTTTAAATGCTTCTGCCATACCTTGATAGCAAGAGTCTAGGTCTTCCAGTGTTTTTTCTCCGTCGAATTTCTTAACAACGTAATCGATGAGCGCACCTACGAAGATAGAGCCAACTACGATGGTGTAGATATCAAGTGAAAGCCCCGGAATAGTGCGGCCGTTGAATAGGAAGACACCGATGATAGGTAGAAATGGTAATGCAGCGTAGAAAGCGGGTGCTGTTGTTTCGATTTCAGAAACGTCTACTTTTTCCATGGGTGTATTTTCTTTCTTATCTAGGTACTTGTTCCAGAAGAAAGCTGCAGCAGCCATCACGATGATTGCACAGATAGACACTGGTAGTACCGTTTGAACGGCAAACACATCTAAAGACATTCCGGATTTTTCAGCGGCAATAACAACATCACCAGATGTTGGTGAAAGTATGATTGCCGCAGGTGATGCACAAACCGCGACAGCTGCTGGGCGAGAGATACCCATTGCTGTCATCATTGGAAATAAGGTCGCCATCAACAATACCCCCAGACCTGTTGCCGAACTGACAGCAAGTGACATCAAACAAGCTACAATGTAAGCCGCTACTAGCAGTACATAAGGAGATTTGATCACAGCAAGCGGTTTAGAGAACTGTTTCACTACCACGTTGTTGGCGCCGATGTGTGTCATGTAGGAAGCAAAACCACACAAAAGCATGATCTGCATGCCTAGGCCGCCACCTCGATATTGGAGCATGTACTTAACGAATTCTAGTGAGTCGGTAACCACATTACCTGTTGAAGCGACTTTAGCTGGTAAAACAGTATGGCCAATAAGGCCAGTAATAAGAAGTAGGGCAAGGCCAGCAGTCAGTAATACACCCGCTGCTTTATAGCCTTTGACGATAAAGTAACCAACAGCGATGGTAATCACGAATCCGATCAAGAGCTCTAACATAGAAATCTCCGCAAAGTTTAAAAAATATAAGAAAGTGTTTCAGAATATGACTGTGAATGTACAGAAAACTGCGCTGTGGCACGAGGTATAGTTGAGGTTGGTATGATCTAAAACAAACATTTTTTTCGATGTTAATTCTGGTTATAAATCATGAATGACTAGTGTTGTTTAGATGTTAATTGGTGTTTCTCTTTAGTTTAAAGAATATAGAACGGATCACTTTAAAGCATTTTGTAGGTGTGATAAACGAAGTCTATAGAATTTGAGAAGCTTTGAGGCAAAAGCATAAAACATTGCGATAAATACATTTAATTAATTTTAGTCCCTAGTGAGTTAGCCTGTGTTGATGAACAAGCCGTGTCGTCTATGTGTACTTGGTTACGACCATTATGTTTTGCAGCATACAGAGCCTCGTCAGCCCGCTTCATCCAAGTATCAATTTCTTCATTAGAAATAAGCTCAGCAATACCAATACTCAAGTTAATTTGACAAGGTGCTGAATTTCGCCCTGCCGAAACCAGGTTAGAGAAATGCTTCACGATATCATTTGCCTCTTTTTTTGAAGTATCAATCAGCAAGAGTAGAAATTCATCCCCACCAAGCCTAAATAAAGTATCACTTTTTCGTGTGTTGGCCTTAATTGTATCCACCACTTCTTTAATAATTTGATCCCCTACATCATGACCGTACAAATCATTGACTTGCTTAAAATAATCAATGTCAATTATTGCTATAGAAGATTGACTTGGCGACTGTTGATTTGGCATCTTCTTATCGGCTGCGTTTTGTAAAAATGTCTCCAGTTGATAGCGGTTAAATGCGCCAGTTAAAGAGTCTTTGGTAGACAGGTTACGAAGTTCATGTTGCAACTTACGAATAGCCTCAATGGCAAAGTGAGAGATGAAAGAGCAACAAAGCAGCGCTAAAAAAAAGCGAAGGGTAATCGAGAGAGGTTGATGCTGTAAAGCCACCATGCTTGTCCCTAGGATAATAATACCATTGGTGGCAATAGCTAAACGTTGAGGGATAACAAATACAATGGCTGTGATGATTGGAAATACCCAGTACGTTGCAAGAGTTCCAAATATATCCACACTTAAAATAATCGAAAATGTAATAAGAGTTAGTGGGATCAAATGACCAATTATTTTTTTATGGAGGTATAAGGCGACATAAACTTCAATCAACAAGGTAGCTAAAAAAGAGAGTAAAATTAAAGCGAGAAAAGCTTCACCAATAACAAAATTCTTGATGATCAATGGTAAGAAAGTGAGCATTGCAACTAACACAATAAACTTCAATACTCTTCTTTTATTATGCAAATCGAATAGAGCATCGGTGTTGCTGTCAAACATGAACTTACGTCTATTCATACCAAAATACCTTGTTATATTATTCGTTGGTAAAGCAATAGTATGTATTAATGCAAACGTGCACATGGACAAAACAATCGCTCTTGAAGCTCCGCTCGAACCCAGATGAATATCGTGTCAGCATCTACTTTTAGTTAAGCGTATTACGAGTCATATCACAATCATTATGTTGTCTATACTCTGAAGTTGAGAAATAACAGGGATCATTAATAGATGACTTAAGGCCATTCTTGGCGTCTTAAAGCCTAGATATAAAGATGGTGAGGCGAAGATGAATACAGATTCAGCAGAACATTGAGATATCTGTATTCATGTAGAGTACGATTCTACAGGTACTAGCATTTATAGAATCGTCATTGACGGGCTTAAGGCTGATAGCATTCGGTAATGCTCATAAAAAAGCCCTCATAGCAATATGAGGGCTTTCGAATAATAAGCAAACAGCTCTGTTATTGGTATGTTAAGCGCATTGTTTTAGCTTAAGCGTATTGCTCAACCGTCATCGCCCAATTTTTCTTCTGCTGTTCGAAGTTCATTTTAATTTGCTGATAACGAACTTTAAGTACAGAGTGTTCGTATTTTTTCACCACGTCTTCGCGTTTGCTTTCAAGTAACTGCTTTTTGACTGCGTAGTATTCGTTCATGTTTGATACCAGTGCGTCGAACTCTTTTTGAAGCTTGTCTGCAATTTGCTGTTTGTCAGCGCGGTGCATGATTTTCTGTTGCGTCCGCTTCAGTAACATTGACGCTTCAGCTTTCTCAATGCGGGCTTGAGGCGTTTTCTTAAGCTTGCTTGCTAAGCCCATCAATGAAGCACTCTTAATCAACCACTTTGTTGGATCGTATTGCCACCAATAAATACCATTACGATAGTCATTCTCAAAGATGTGATGGAAGTTATGATAGCCCTCGCCAAAAGTAAGGACAGCAAGTACACCGTTGTCACGTGCTGTATTTTTATCAGTAAAGGGTTGGCTACCCCAAATGTGAGCGAGAGAGTTAATAAAAAATGTGGTGTGGTGGTTTAGTACCAAACGAACCGCACCCACAATCAATAACATGCCAATTACATCACCGTAAACAACGCCAAGAGCGATAGGTACGCCGAAGTTCATTAATAGTGCCAGCAAAATATAATTTTTGTGTTGCCACATTACGATCTTGTCTTTCTTCAAGTCACGACAGTTTTCGTAATCTTCATACATTGATGTGTTGTAGTTACGAATCATCCAGCCGATGTGTGAATACCAAAAGCCACGTTTTGCTGAATATGGGTCTTTGTCGTTGTTGTCAACATGCTTGTGGTGAACACGGTGGTCTGAAGACCAGTGTAGAGCGCTGTTCTGTAATGCAAATGCACCACCCAAAGCAAACAGAAATCTTAGGCTTGAATGTGCTTCAAAGGCTTTATGTGACCATAAGCGGTGGTAACCCGTCGTAATTGAAAGATTACAGAACGTAAAACAGATCGCCAGCCATATCCAGTGCTCCATACCATAGCCAAAAAAGTAGCCATAAACGGGAGCCGCGACAATAGCAAGCAGCATACTAAAAGAGAATACAAAAATATTAAGCCAGATTAATGGTGGCTTTTTTGTTGATGGTGTGTCGGCACTATTCATTAGTAAATGTCCATTGGGCTTACATCTGTGCGCTAGAATATCAGCGCACACGTGTAAGTCAAGATTGAAAGTGTAAACGTGTATTAGTATGTTTTGCTTAAATATTGTATAAAGGTAGTGTGAAATGTAGTAGCAAGTCATAAATGGAAGTACTAAGGGCTAATAAATGGAAATTAAGGTAGCTGAATATAAAGATTATGAACGAATCGCCCAATTACATGCGGATAGCTGGAAGCTATATTACCGTGGCATTCTCGCTGACGATTACTTAGAAAGTGACGTTTTAGAGGACAGATCTGTTATTTGGCAGACTCGTTTGATCAACCCTCCTTTTAACCAACATGTTTTATTGCTTGAAGAGGGCGGTTTACTGGTTGGTTTTGTCTGCGCGTTTGGTAATCATAACTTTGAACGTGGCACGTTCATTGATGCATTACATGTAGACAATAATTATCGTGGCCGGGGCATAGGTAAGCGTTTACTGTCTGAACTATCTAAGTGGTTGAAGCAATATTACTCGGATTCAGGACTTTACCTAGAAGTGATGTCTGAAAACCACCAAGCCATTGCATTCTATGAAGCGATTGGTGGTAAAGAAGAGCTGGAACAAGTTTGGAATGCACCCTGTGGTAGCCAAGTGAATGAAAAAATTATTTCTTGGGAGTCGCCACAAGATCTTGAACAGAAAACTGCTAGTGTCGTTTATTCTTAAGCGACTTTTGCGTAGGCAACTCTTATCTTAAAATGAAGCGTGACTGGATTAGATAAAGCCCCAAACCTGCTAGGTTTGGGGCTTTCTCGTTTAGTGATTATCTTGCGTTTTTGTGATTGAAAACGGCAGGTTTTATAGACTTTTCAGTATCTAATTGAGATTGATGACCTGAGAGACGACATTCACGCTCTATCGAATATAGAGCGTGAATACGTTAGAGGCAGGTTGACTAACGTTTGTTCTTCAAGTAGCGCTTACGACGTTCTTCTTTCTTCTTAATTTGTTGTTCGGCTTTTAGAGCAGCAGCTTCTTCAACTTCGACCAGCTCTTTGGTGATCATCTCCGGTAACTCTAGAGTGACTTTACCTAAAGTACCGTTACGCAGTTCGTGAAGTAGAATTTCAGAACATTTGTGAAGGTCGATATGACCACCTGCACGAAGTGCACCACGCTTACGACCAATCGCTTCCATCAACTCGATGTCAGACTCTGGCAATTCTTCGATTTGGTAGCGTTCTTTAAGTAGGTTCGGGTACTGTTTCGCTAAGTATTCAACCGTATAAAAAGCAACTTCATCGTATTCCATTGCTGTATCTTTAACAGCGCCCGTTGCTGCTAGGCGAAAGCCACTGTGTGGATTTTCTACTTTAGGCCAAAGGATCCCAGGAGTATCTGAAAGGATCACGCCGTTTTGCAGGTTAATGCGTTGTTGGCGACGAGTCACTGCCGGTTGGTTACCCGTTACCGCGATTGTACGTCCAGCTAAGCAGTTGATGATGGTTGATTTACCTACGTTAGGGATACCCATGATCATCGTGCGAATGTTTTTACCCATCTGTTCACGGTGCGGTGCTAGCTTACGGACTAGCTCCATAACATGGTTAACTTCTTCTTTAACGCTGGTGGTAATTGCAATCGCTTTAACACCTTGCTCTTTCTCGAAGTGCTCAATCCAACGCTGAGTCAGCTCAGGATCCGCAAGGTCACGTTTGTTCAACACTTTTACACAAGGCTTATCGCCGCGCAGTGAAGAGATCATTGGGTTTTCACTACTGAACGGAATACGAGCGTCCAGTACTTCGATAATCACATCAACCTGTGGGATAACTTCTTCGATTTCTTTACGGGCTTTATGCATGTGACCCGGAAACCATTGAATTGTGTTGTTAACCATTTGAAAATATTGCCTTTTTATTGAGTATCTTTGCTGGGGAAATAGTAAAAACTAAGCGAGGATGATATAAGAATCTATCCATGTCTGACTTTTCCAGCGTTTATAGTGAGATTTTACCACCATAAATGCGTTGTCGTCGTAAAAATTTAGTTGTATTCACATTTTGGTGGTAGTTGTACGTATAGGGATTGCCATTGGTAAGCGTCTAAACTGTCAGCCAAGTCATATTTTGGAATACTCACCCAATAATGAGAGTTGGTCGATGTAAAGAGCGATAACACGCGATATTGAATAGTGAAGTGAACAAATTCAGAGCAAAAGTGATCTGGTTTTGTTATGACTAATCTCTCTTTTCTTAACATTATTAATTGTTGTTTTTTACAATTAACTCAGAATGACGCAATTCCACGCGCAACGCTAGATTGCCGGGAACCAAAATAATTACAAAAATTGCCTTACTGGAAGAAACATGAAAATCAAACCACTCCCGCCTTTAAATAGCTTGGTGGCATTTGAAGCATCTGCTCGGCACTTAAGCTTTACCCTTGCGGCAGAAGAGCTCAACGTGACACAGGGCGCAATAAGCCGCCAAATTCGTCAACTGGAAGAGTACCTTGGCAAAGCCATGTTCACGCGGGCAAACCGCAGTATCAATTTAACGCCAACTGGTCTGCAATATTACCAATCGATCAGTCACTCTTTACTTGATATTGCGCAGGTCACCGGAGAAGTTAAAAAATGGCAAGGAGAGCAAAAAATAACGGTCGCGACGACTAATGCGATGGCCGCCTTATGGCTGCTACCGAAAGTGGCAGAATTTCAAAATGAGCATGATGATATCGATATCCGTATATTGGCCTCAGACAATATTCTCGATTTACGACGCTTAGATTGCGATATCGCACTGTTTTATTGTCGTACGCCTCCGGCCGAGATGGAAGTTACTACGCTCTTTTCTGAAGAAGTTTTTCCTGTGTGTAGTCCTCTTTATATGGAAAAGATCGGTAACCCGAGCGAAGCCGAAGAGATCTTCAGTAAAACCTTACTCTATTTGGAAGAGTCCCAGCGAGATTGGGTGAATTGGGAGCAGTGGTTCAGCGGCGTTGATTTACCTAACATGACGCCAAGAAATCGTATGAATATCAATAATTACCCGATGTTGTTACAAGCAGCGATCAACGGCCAAGGTATTGCTTTGGCTTGGGGATCGTTGGTAGACGACTATCTGCAAAGCGGCGCGTTAGTGAGACCGGTCGAACACGTACTTTCAACGCCTTCAAAATTTTCTATGCTAGAGCCCAAAGGAAGAGGGTTAGTGCCCGCCAGTGTTAAACGTTTTCGTGAATGGTTGCTTCACCAATTGCCGGACGAAGTGGGTGATAAGGGGTTAGTGTAGTTAATGTGTTTAATGAGAAGCAAAAAAATGAAAAGCGGGAAGAGCTCTTCCCGCTTTGTTGTTGAATGATGTGGTTTCAGTCGGCGTTGCTCTAAGTCAGAGCCGGTTTTTGTTCTAAGTCACTGTCTTGTTCTGATTTAACCTTAGGTTGTGGCATCGCGCCAACCTTCGTTTCAACCATTGGTTCTACAGGGCCATCCAGCTTATCTTCCTCTGGGTGAACGTGCTCAGGAAGCATCGCCCAAGGCTTAGGCTCGCGTCGAATGCTATGGAACAGCGTTAAGCTCATTACCGAGATGAAGATCGCGATAGGGAAGCCCGCAATAATAGAGGCAGTCTGCATTGCTTTTAAGCCTCCCGCATACAGCAGTACGCCAGAAATTGCCGCAATCATAACGCCCCATAGTACACGAATGGATTTGGGTGGCTCGCTGTCCCCCGCGGCGTCTAAAGTACACAGGACCAATGTTCCAGAGTCTGCAGAGGTAATGAAATAGGTCCCAAGAAGCATACAAGCCAGCACACTTAGCAGTTTACCGAACATACCTGTGTCTAGATTATCGAACATGGTAAACAGTGCTCGCGTTGTATCGGCTTTGGTTGCCTCTAGAATCGGACCTCCAGTGAATGGTGCAGGTGCGGCTTGACCGGCTTCTTGTGCGGCAACCACTTGTGCTTCGTGCGCCACACGTGCATCTTGTTCCACTTTCAGTGCTGCGCCGCCAAAGACAGAAATCCATAAGAAAGTGATTAGCGTTGGAACAATTAAAGCACCGCCAATAAGTTCACGAATAGTACGTCCTTTCGAAATCCGCGCGATAAACATACCCACGAACGGTGCCCAAGTCATCCACCACGGCCAGTAGTATGCCGTCCACCAGTTTTGCCACCCTGAGTCATTCTGTGTGTCGCTCCATAGGCTCATACCGACAATATTCTGCGCATATAAGCCGGTACTTTCTAGTAGAGTATTGAGAATGTAGCGCGTTGGTCCGATGTAAAGCACAACCAGAACTAGCATAAGTGAGAGCAGCATATTCCATTCTGATAGACGGCGAATTCCTTTACCCACGCCAGACAAAACGGACGCTACCGCACAAGTACATAAAGCCACAATAATGAATAGTTGTGTACCTAAACTGATACCTAAGCCGAAGGCTTGATTCAGGCCAGAGTTAATTTGAATAACCCCCATCCCTAAGGTTTGTGAAATACCGAATGCGGTCACCGCAACCGTCAGGATATCTACGGTATGACCGATTGGGCCGTAAATTCGGTCACCGATCAAAGGGTGCAGAATAGAGCGGAGTGTAAACGGCAAATCTTTACGGTAAGAAAAGTAAGACAACGCGAGCGCAACAATTATAAAGACCGACCACGGGTGCAGGCCCCAGTGGAAAAAAGTCAGTTTCATTGATGTTGTGGCAGCTTCATTCGTTAACCCTTGTGAAAATGGGTTATCGGCGTAATGCCACATCGGTTCAGCGACAGACCAGAAAATCAGGCCTATCCCCATACCGCCAGAAAACAACATGGAAATCCAAGATAAGTAGCTAAACTCTGGCTTTTCATCGTCTTTACTCAAACGAATATGACCGTAACGGCTGACCATTAGGTAGATAAGAAACCCGACAACTAAAGAGACGAGTCCGATATAAAACCACTTCATATTCTGCAAAAGAATACCGGAAATAGTTTCAAAGTACTGACCCGCTTGGTTGGCGAGAATGGCACAGAAAAGTACAAAACCGTTAGATGCGATCGTCACAGTTGGGTTGAGTCCTTTCAAGATCCCTGATGTTGCTCTCATAGGCGTCCCTCACATTACTTTTGTTAGTTGTGTTATTGGTTGTTGCTTTATTGTTAAATTTTGAAAGAGAGTAGAGAGTGCTTAGCGCCGTTTCAACTGATTAATACTCATCGGTTGATGAGTATTAATCATGCAAACAATAACCTTGTTTAATTATGTAGTTTTTGTTGCCCAGGAATAATACATGGATGACAAAAACTCATCCAAGCCCTCCGAAAAAGTCGTTTGTTTGTTGCGGTTTTGTTAATCAATATTGGCATCACTAACACAACACGATGTTGTACGCACTGGATGCAACTCGACTTTCGGAGATAAGAATATGAGCAATGTCAACCAAACCATTATTCCTGTTGAACTTGTTGATAAAGTACTAAACCCAATCAGCGAAGCGACAGGGATGCCAAACGAAGCCTACACAAATGCTGAGTACTTTACGTTTGAGCGTGATCAGGTGTTTGGTAACACATGGGTATGTATTGGTTTTGCCTCGGACCTTCTTAAAGATGGCTACGTGATGCCAATAGACTTCATGAACCTACCACTATTAATGATGAGAAACCGTCAAGGTGAAGTTCAAGTATTCCACAACGTGTGTAGTCACCGTGGTATGAAGCTGGTTCATGAAGCGGGTGAGGTGCAAGGCATGATTCGCTGTCCTTACCATTCATGGACTTATGATCTTGACGGCAACCTAAAAGGCACGCCACATATCGGCGGTATAGCGAAGCATAAAGATGACCGCTTTAAATGTGAAAAGCACGGTCTGAAACCATTGCGTTCAGCGGTATGGATGGACATGGTTTTTGTCAACCTGTCGGGTGATGCAGCAAGCTTTGAAGAACATATTGCACCGTTAGAACAACGTTGGCAGACATTCTTGGGTAAAGACGGTTTGGGCCTTCTGCGTCGTGTCAACATGGGTGGTAACTTAGAAATCGAAGTGAACAGCAACTGGAAGCTAACAGTGGAAAATTACTGTGAAGCGTACCACCTGCCATGGGTACACCCAAGTTTGAATAGCTACTCGCGTTTGGAAGATCACTATAACATCATGTTTGACGAACGTTTTGCAGGCCAGGGCAGCCTTGCATACAACCTGTCTGACACGGCGGGTACGCATCTTCCAAAATTTCCTAGTTGGCCAGAAGACAAACTACGCCATGCAGAATACGTAGCGTTATTCCCGAATGTGTTACTTGGCATTCAGGCCGACCACGCCTTTGCGATGATGATCGAACCAATTAATGCCGACAAGAGCATTGAGCACCTTCGCGTCCTTTATGTCGGCGACGAAGCAACCAAAGATGAATTTGCCGCTTGTCGCACTGCCACCGTTGAATCTTGGCGTGTGGTATTTGGTGAAGATATCGGTGCGGTAGAGGGCATGCAGCAAGGTCGCTATTCACCAGGCTTCGGTGGTGGCGTGTTCTCACCTGAAATGGATGTCCCAACTCACTTCTTCCAAACATGGTTAGCGAAACAAGTCAAAACGGCAATGGAGCAGTAATATGATGCATTACCTCAATTATATTGACGGTGAATGGTGCAATTCCGAGCATTCACTTATGGTCATAAACCCAGGCACCGCAGAAGCTTACGCGACAATTGCAGAAGCGACTATTGCCGATGCAGATCGAGCAATGGCAGCTGCTCGCCGAGTGGTTAATCAAGGTATTCTGTCGGACATTCGTCCTGCAGTAAGAACAGAATGGATGCTAAAAGCGGCCGTGGCGATTCGTGAAATGGTTGATGAAGGTGGGCTCGTTGCCTGTCGTGAAAATGGTAAATCTTTGCAAGATGCTAAAGATGAGTTTTTAGAATCGGCACGCTACTTCGAATACTACGCGGGTATGGCAGACAAGCTGGAAGGAACGTCGATACCACTGGGTAAAGACTATGTCGATTTCACTCAGTACGTTCCGTTTGGCGTTTCTGTGCAGATCGTACCGTGGAATTTTCCGGTATCGATTTGTGCTCGTTCCTTAGCACCAGCATTAGCTGCGGGTAATGCTGTGGTTATTAAGTCGCCTGAGATCTCACCACTGGCCATGACGTTACTGATTAAAGCGATTGAAAAAGCGGGCTTCCCGAAAGGCACGATTAACCTGCTATGTGGTAAAGGCTCTGTGGTTGGTAGTCATTTAGTGCAGCACCAAGAGGTCGATCAAATCGTATTCACAGGCTCGGTACCGACCGGCCAACGCATATTGAAAGATTCAGCGCAACGCGCCACACCATCAGTGATGGAGTTAGGTGGTAAGTCTGCCGCTATCGCACTGAAGGATGTAAACCTTGAAACACTGCTGAAAAGCGTTCAGGTCGGTATTTTCTTCAATGCGGGCCAAGTGTGTTCAGCGATGTCTCGTTTATTGATCCAAAAAGAACGTTATGAAGAAGTGAAAGCGGCTGTAGTCGAAATGGCCCAAGACCTGACCATTGGTCAAGGTGAAAGCCAGCCAGATCTCACACCGCTTGTCTCTGCTGATCAACAAGCGCGTGTACTTGAAATGATAGCGCAAGCGAAAGCAGACGGCGCGAAGATTCTTACTGGTGGCTACGCACCTGATCTATCGGGCTACTTTATCGCTCCGACGGTGATTGAAGCCACGCCGGATATGCGTATAGCGCAAGAAGAAGTGTTTGGCCCTGTGTTAGTGGTTATATCGTTTGAAACCGAACAAGAAGCCATCGAGATCGCGAATGGCACTGATTTTGGTTTAGTGGCTGGTGTATTTGGTGAAAAGCTAAACCAAACATTACGTGTGGCGCAGCAACTTCGTGGTGGGCAAGTGTTCATCAATGAATGGTTTGCTGGTGGTATTGAAACACCATTTGGTGGCGTGGGTTTGTCCGGCTTTGGACGAGAAAAAGGACAAGAAGCGATTTATAGCTATGTCCAGACGCGCAATATTGCCATTCGTTTACAGCAAGACGGCGACGTATAACTACTGTGTCATTTGATTTCATTACCTCGTACCGGCTTGGATTTCAGACCACAAGATCGGACGAGGTTGATGAAATAAATATAAATCTGACAGAGGTTTGTAGACACGGGAATTTAGAACAAGGTAGTTGGAGTAAAGTTGATGAAAAAGTGGCTCTGTATTATTTGCGGCTTAATCTATGATGAAGCACAAGGTTGGCCATCCGATGGTATTGCACCGGGAACAGCATGGGAAGACGTACCAGACGATTGGTTATGCCCGGATTGTTTAGTGGGTAAGGCCGATTTTGAAATGATCGACATCACCGATGATGCGCCGATCGAAGAGGTTACTGCGGTGTCTTCGGTATCAGTAGGCTCGGCTGTTCAGCCAAATACGGCTCAGCCATTGCCATCTGAAGTTACTCAGCCAGCATTCTCAAATGATCCTATCGTTATTATCGGCAGCGGTCACAGTGGTTATCAGCTAGCGGTCGCGCTTAGATCGCAATCTGCGACAGTTCCGATCACTGTATTTACCGCTGACGATGGCGCACTGTACAGCAAACCTGCGTTGTCTAATGCATTGGCCATGAATAAAGGCGGCGATGCATTACAAAGTGAAAGCGCATTGGAATGGGAAAGCCGCTTGAACATCCGTGTTTACCCGCATACCCGTGTAGAACAAATCGATCGTGCCAACTTAACGTTGCACACCTCCATCGGCAAATACGCATACAGCCGCTTGGTGTTGGCAACAGGTGCATCACCGATTGAAATCCCAATTGAAGGTGATCGCTCTTATGTTATGAGCGTGAACGATTTGGTCGACTACCGCCGTTTTAGAACTCAGCTACAAGATAAAAAGCGTATCGCGATTCTTGGCGATGGCTTAATTGGTTGCGAATTTGCGAATGACCTGATCGAAAGCGGCTATGAAGTCACGGTGATTGGTTTGGGGAAATGGCCAATGGAGCGTTTGATTCCACACCAACTCGGTGAGTCACTGCAAAGCGCGCTCACAGATCGCGGCGTGGAGTGGGCATTGCAAGACAGCATTGCCAGAATCGATGCTATGTCCGAATCAAGCGCGGTTTTACATCTTAATAGTGGGAAACAGATTGAAGCTGACTTAGTGCTAAGTGCGGTTGGTCTTAAGCCAAATGTTTCTCTGGCTGAGCTAGCGGGACTCGAAGTAGGCCGAGGTATTAAAGTGAATCAATTCGGTCAGACGAGTGATGAGAACATTTACTCACTCGGTGATTGTGTTGAAACAGATCAAGGTTGGCAACCGTATATTGCGCCAATTAATCAAATGATTCCTTCCGTGGCGAAAAGCTTGCTAGGTGATATTACGCCTATCTCTTTGACGCCAACACCAGTGATTGTGAAAACGCCGCTCCTTCCTTTGACGATTTTCCCTGTTGCGCCAAATGCACAAGGGCAGTGGTACATCGAACACCAAGGCGATGACCTCACGGCGGGATTTTATTCGCCAGAAGGAGTGATGCTGGGATTTGCATTGCTTGGGCGACAAGTACAGTCATTGCGCGCGCCTTGGTTAGAGCAATTGTCATTTAAGCAAACTGCAGCGTAACGGAGAAAGAAGATGATTCATTTACCCAACGATGATGCGACATGTGGTTGGTACCACGCGCTATCCAGTATCCCAGAAAAACCGACATTAAAAGGCAAACAAACGGCGGATTACGTTGTGCTTGGTGCAGGGTTTGCTGGCCTAGCGATGGCAAGACGCCTAGCGGAACACGCGCCGAATGCCCGTATTATACTGATTGATGCACAGAAAATTGGTCAAGGCGCATCGGGGAGAAACTCAGGCTTTGTGATCGACCTGCCGCACAAGTTTTCATTAGAGCATCCGGATCCTGCGCATAAACAAAAACTCTTAGCGTTAAATCGATCGGCGATTGCTCAATTAGATTGTTTGATCAGCCAATACAGCATTGATTGCCAGTGGTCAGCGAAAGGAAAATATCAAGGTGCGGTAGGTGAGCGTGGTGAAGCGTACCTCGATCACTTTGAACATCTGATGCAAGACCTTGGCGAACCATACTCTCACGTTGATGGTAGCGAGTTAGCAAAAGTGCTGGGGACGAACTACTACAGCCGCGCTATCTATACGCCAGGCGGCTATTTAATGCAGCCTGCTGCGCTGGTGCGAGGTTTGGGGGAAAGCTTGCCTGATAACGTAGAAGTGTTAGAAAACTCACCAATCCGCAAACTGAGCAAAGAGAACGGGCATTGGGTTCTGCATGGTGACGATGGCTTAGTTGAGACAACCGAATTGTTACTCGGCACCAGTATTTTTACCCGCGAGTTTGGTTACCTGAAAAACAGATTGCTACCTGTGATGACATTTGCGAGTTGGACTCGTCCACTAACTGATGCTGAAATGCAGCGTTATGGTGGCCAATTGAACTGGGGGCTAACCCCTGCAGACCACGCGGGAACCACATTACGTATGACAGCCGATCGCCGAATTTTGATCCGCAATACTTACAAACATGTGCCGAAGTACGGCTCAAGCATGAGCGATAAAGTCAGAGAGCAAATTCGCGACGATCATCGTCAAGTCTTTCTGGCTCGTTACCCCGAGCTGGCCGACGTACCATTCACCCACACATGGGGTGGGGTATATGCCATCTCACGCAACTTTACGAACTTCTTTGGACAATTAGATCAAGGTGTGTACGCCAGTGCGTGTGATAACGGTGTTGGAGCCGCTTGGGGAACGATTTCGGGCACACTGTTGGCTGACTACGTGATGGGCGCGACCTCCAACTCGTTAGGCGATATTCAAAGTGTAACTGGCATGCCGAGCATGAACCCACCAGAGCCTTTCTTAGGTATGGGCGTGAAAAGCCGCATTCAATTGGCAAAATGGCAGAGCCGGAGCGAACTATGAAACAAGTAAAACGAGTAGACAGTAAAGCGTTAGATTTCAATGTACGTGGTGACACGCCAGGAATGGCCTACGTTGCACGTGCACTTAGCTCCGAAATTTCGCCAAATATCGGGGTGGGCTTTGCTAAGTGGGAAGGCGCGAAAGTCGCATGGACCGTATTGTACGATGAAGTAATTTTTGTGATTGAAGGCTGTTTTGAGCTCACTGCAAATGGCGAAACACATTTTGTTCACCCAGGACAAATGCTCTGGATTCCAGAAGGAACCGAGCTGGTTTATGGTGGCCATGCGTTATTTGGTTACGTGGTTCACCCTGGTAACTGGAAAGAAATTCATGGTATCGAGTAACTATCTATCGTTCTCTTTAATTTTCAAAGGGTCCGCAGTGCTATGGTAGAAAACGCGGTTAGGAGGCTCCGATTTAGCCAACGTAGGATCGCCGGAATCAGAGGCAAGCGGAAAGAGTGAGTAATGTTAGAGCGAAAAATTGGAAAGTTATGTCTTACGCCAGAAAAACATAACAATAAAGCTTCCCTTTAGGGGAAGCTCAAATAGTAATTGGAATAGACGGTAAGCTCGTTGAGAGTTAAAGCTAAAGCGCGCTTTCTAATGTTGTTAGGAAAGTAGCAATGTCTTCTGCGCTAATGTCTCGGTGGGTAACAAAACGAATAGGGTTCCCTGGTGACATCGTAATGCCTTTTTCACCTAACTCTCGTGCGATACGGTTGATATCAACAGACTCATCTAATTTAGCAAACACAATGTTAGTTTGGATGAAATCAGGGTTAACCGAGAAGCCTTCTAGCTCGTTTAAACCAATCGCTAGATTTTTTGCATTGTCGTGGTCAGCTTTAAGTTGAGCAACGTTCTCGGTCAGCGCCATTTTACCTGCAGCAGCAAGGATGCCGGCTTGACGCATACCGCCACCGACCATTTTACGTAGTCGACGTGCTTTAGCGATGTACTCTTTGCTACCAAGTAGGAGGGAACCAATCGGAGCGCCCAAACCTTTCGATAGACAGATCGTCATCGAATCAAAGTATTGTGCGATTTCCTTGATGTGAACATCCAGCGCCACTGCTGCGTTGTATACGCGCGCGCCATCTAGGTGCATTTGTAGGCCGTGTTGGTTTACGAACTCACGAGCTTCGGCTAAGTAAGACATCGGCAGTACTTTGCCATTAATCGTGTTTTCTAGGCTTAAAAGCTTAGTGCGGGCGAAGTGGCTGTCGTTTGGTTTAATCGCAGCAGCGAGCTTTTTGAAATCTAATGTACCGTCAGGGTTGTTCTCGATTGGCTGAGGTTGAATCGAACCTAGTACCGCAGCGCCGCCAGCTTCGTACTTGTAGTTGTGCGCTTGTTGGCCACAAAGGTATTCGTCACCACGTTCACAGTGCGCCATTAACCCGAGTAGGTTGGCTTGCGTACCTGAAGAGGTGAACATAGCGGCTTCAAAGCCCGTTTCGTTGGCTGCCCACTGCTCAAGTTCGTTTACGGTTGGGTCGTCGCCATAAACATCATCACCTACTTCTGCGTTTGCCATTGCATCACGCATAGCTTGTGAAGGTTTAGTTACGGTATCAGAACGAAAGTCCATGTTTTCTCTCCTTGAGTACTTTAGGTAGTCATATAATTGGCTATAGATAACCACATAGTTGGGCTTTACTTAAACAAGCGATAGTTTTGGCATCAGTGATTTGGTCGTGTCGTATTTTGCCATGCAGTTCTTCTAAGCTTAGCTCGATTACTTCTATGACTTCATCTTCGTCACACTCAAAGCGGGTAGTGAGGCTAAGGTCTTTCGCGACGAATAGATGTTGTATCTCATCACAGAAGCCAGCCAAAGGCGTAACTTGCCCCAAGCTTTGAAAGGAAGTTGCACTGTAACCGGTTTCTTCTTCCAGTTCGCGTTGAGCGCATTGAAGAGGTGTCTCATCATTTTCCATGGTGCCCGCAGGTAACTCTAGAAGCCATTTTTTAAGAGAAGGACGAAACTGATTAATGAGGATAATCTTTCCAGACGAAGTGATAGGAAGAATAACGGCCGCGCCAGGGTGGCTGATTGTGGTATGTTTTACCACGACGTTCGTAGGGAGCGTCACGTTCTCTTCAATAAGAGAAATACTTTTCCATTGATGGATAACTTTACTCATGCAGTCTGGCCACATTCCTTGCCAATTTTTCGATAACTGAAGACGTGCACTACCATAACGTCTATGGTGTCGAAAATAAAAGAAAAATTGAGCTTAGTAATAGGTTTCGTTTCACGCCGTTCGTGATGTTACTCTCATATTTGGAATCTATGATTACATCAAAATTACGCCCCTAACCATCTGATATAAATGCAACTCAATAATAAAATGCACTTGTAACAAAGTGCTAACAAATGTATAAAAACGTATCTACACTCTCAACAGTTCAAAGATTTTCGGAGTAACGCATGAACCCTTCTATTTCCTCACATGCTGACAAAGCGCTACTCTCTGAAAGAATCAATAAATTAGCGCATGCTCTCTCAGATGGTGTCTATGAAAGAGAAGACACGATTAAGCTCTGTTTACTCGCGGCTCTCGCCGGCGAAAGTGTATTCCTATTAGGCCCTCCAGGCATCGCAAAAAGTCTTATCGCTAAACGCCTGATCCAAGCTTTTGACAACAGTAGCTATTTCGAATACTTGATGACACGTTTCTCTACGCCAGAGGAAGTATTCGGCCCGTTAAGTATCCAAGAATTAAAAGACAACGGTCGCTATGTACGACTGACCGAAGGCTATCTACCAACCGCACAAGTAGTGTTCCTTGATGAGATCTGGAAAGCAGGTCCTGCAATCCTGAACACACTTCTAACTGTGGTTAACGAAAAAACATTTAAGAACGGCAGTGACATTGAGCGTGTACCGATGCGCTTGTTGGTATCTGCATCGAATGAACTTCCAGACGAAGACAGCGGCTTAGAAGCGCTTTATGACCGTATGTTGGTTCGCGTGTTTGTAAACCGTATTCAAAACAAACAAAACTTCAAATCGATGCTGACGACTGGCACATCTCAAGAGGCTGTGATTCCAAAAGGTTTGGCGATTACTGATATTGAATACCACCAGTGGCAGAAAGAGCTCGACAAGCTAGAGCTGACCGATAACTCGTTTAACAAGCTGTATGAACTGAAAACCATGCTTGAGGAAACAGTTAAGAAGCAAGGTTCAGCATCAGAATCTGATTTGTATGTATCAGATAGGCGTTGGAAGAAAGCCGTTAAACTATTGAAAGCGAGCGCCTTCTTTAGTGGTCGAGACAGCGTAAACCCTCTGGATATTATGCTTCTGCAAGATTGTTTATGGCACAGCCCCGAATCACGTGATGTGGTTCGTAGCGTGGTAAAAGACTTTGCATTGAACCGTGCGTTCGATCAGCAAGAGTCAAAAGCACAAATCGAAATGTCCCGTGAAGAGCTAGAAGAGATTCAAGATGACGTTGAATCGACATTGTCAGTGTCGCTGTCAATGGAGTCTACCAGTGGCTTGCTGCGTAAAGGCGTTTACCAAAACGATATCAAGAACGCGAAGATGTACAGTGTTGGTAACGCGTACAACTTAGTGAAACTGGTTCTGCTGCAAAGCAACATGTCAGTTTCTGAATCTGAGAAAGGCGATAGCCGCTGGGTATACGTAGCCAAAGACGATTTTGACCGTGTGCTAAAAGAAGGCCATGGGGATATTTACGGTTACGTAAACGAAAACAAGAATCTGTGTCGCTTGAAGCTGGATCTTGATGCATCGAACCAATTGGTCATCAAAGATATCGCGAATCGTTCAGTATTGGTGAGTGTGGTTACCTCTGATGGTTTAAACCAAGATCTTTACAACAAGTGGCTGACTGGCGCAGAGAGAGTGTTAGAGCAGTTAACCGAAGCTGAGTTTAAGTTGAAACGAGTCCGCACTGAATTCCATGATGTACTGCCTCATAACTACATTGACCCGGAGCTCCCTAAAGCGATGGAATCAAGCTTACAAGCGGTCACACAAGATTTGGAAACCACTAAGGTGAAAAGCAGCAAGATCGCTCAACGCATCAAGTTCATGAGCCAGTACTTCGAGTAAGGGGAGACAAGTATGTTAGGAGCAGACGGCTTAAACCTTGCTTTAATGGTTGCTGACTCAGGCATCATAGATACCGCGATGAATGATCTCATCGCTCGTTCTCAGGTCATGATGGCCGCTGAGAACAAAGGCGTGAAAACGTCGGTAAAAAACCACTTGGTTAAATGGCGCGGCAAAGTGAAAAAACGCGTCACTAAGGTGTGTGAAACTGATCGATTCCAAGAAGAAATCGCACTTTACCAAGAAGTGATCCACTGGGATGAGTCCCAGTTTTTTGATGAAATTGACAGTGTCATCAAAAAATTGGAGTGGCACTCAGCGTTTTATCTTCAAGCTAGACGCCTAATGGAACACAATAAGGGCGTTTACAATGCGATGTTCCCGCACTATTTCTGCGACCAGTGGTATCAATCACTGTCCGACGCGATCAAGCAAGCGCAAGTTACCGAACTTGAAACCAGCAAAGAGAAAGTCTTAGCCGATCTATACCAGCGCATGGAAACCATGAAAAACATGGATAAAGTGACGGAGTCTGGTGATGAAGGCAGTGTGGGGCGCTTGTGGGATATGGCATCGGCTAAGTTGAGTAAAACTGACTTAACCGTAATGAAGCGCCATGCCGAGTTTTTAAATAAGCATAAAGGTCTTCAAGAGATCGCCGAAAAGCTTGGCCGTATGGCTGGTGAGGAAGATGATCCTTCGTTGCACAAAGCCCCTGTAGAAGAACTGCAAATGGTGGAAGAGAAAAGCGATGAAGCGGTTGATGACATTGTAGGGATTCACGAGAGCGATGACCTCAATAAAATGCTGCCAAACGAAACCATGTTTTTAGCTTACCCTGAGCTTGAAGTTATCTTCTATAAGCACTTGGCTGACAAGCGTTTATTGAGCTACCGTTCGCAAGGGAAGTCTCGTACGTTACGCAAAGTGAAGGCGCAAAAGCCAGATAGCAAGAACGTCGATATTGAAAAAGGTCCATTCATCGTTTGTGTGGACGCGTCTGGCTCAATGAGTGGCTTCCCAGAGCAATCAGCCAAAGCAATGGCGTATGCCTTGATGCAAATCGCGCTCGCGGAAGAGAGAGACTGTTACGTGATTTTGTTCTCTTCAGAACACATTACTTATGAATTGACTCGACAAGATGGCTTGCGCGAAGCGAGTGACTTTTTAAGTTACTCATTCCACGGTGGTACGGATCTAGAGCCTGTTCTGATGAAGTCGATTGATTTGATGATGGGCGATAAATATAAGAATGCTGATTTGATTGTACTTTCTGACTTTATCGCGCCTAAGCAGTCTGATGAGATGATTGCTCAAGTCGAGAAACTTAAAGCGCACAAAAACCGTTTCCATGCGGTGAGTCTTTCTAAATACGGCAACCCTCAACTTATGACGATGTTTGATCATTGTTGGGCGTATCACCCGAGCTTGGTTGGTCGTTTTATGAAGAAGTGGTAGTGCAAAAACACTTTAATTTGGCCTATTTTGCTGTGTATTTTTTGACTAAAGAGATCGAACATGCAGCAATTTGATTTAAATATCAGCAAGCGAAGTTTAAATTCACTTTTTTGTTTGACTATCGCCCTTCAATCCGTAAAGTAAGCACCCGAATGCAGCGGTGTGGCTAATCTAAGCCCTTAAAGCGTTGAATTAAAGGCGCCTTGGCAGAGTGGCTATGCAGCGGATTGCAAATCCGTGGACCTCGGTTCGATTCCGGGAGGCGCCTCCATTCTCTCCTACTTATTCTTGTTGTTTACAAGAAGGGATAAGCAAGAAGAATGACATTGCGATACTAGCTCAGTTGGTAGAGCGCAACCTTGCCAAGGTTGAGGTCATCGGTTCGAACCCGATGTATCGCTCCAAATTTTGTAATGTCGATTCATTTTGACATTAAGATGGTGTTTTACTTTTCAGTAATCGGCATCGCAATAAAGAATTGCGTGCCCTGGTGGTGGAATTGGTAGACACAAGGGATTTAAAATCCCTCGACGATCGCGTTGTGCCGGTTCAAGTCCGGCCCGGGGCACCATCTATTTGAATGTTACCTCTCTAGGTAGTATTCAAAAGAGTTGTTCTCTTAAAACACTATTGAAGGCGCCTTGGCAGAGTGGCTATGCAGCGGATTGCAAATCCGTGGACCTCGGTTCGACTCCGGGAGGCGCCTCCACCATTTAGAAGAAACCAGTCCTTGTGGCTGGTTTTTTTCGTTTCTGGCTTCCCCCGTTTTTGAGTCACGATTTTTTCTTAAACAATTTGCTTTGCATCACGTCACACCTTCTACCCTGAGTTATCTTCGATTAAATCTACAATTCATCTGTCGTTGATAAACCGGTAAATAAATCGAAGTCACAATTAAACATAATGCTCAATTTGTTTCATTTTTTTATGGGATACCCCTGATTAAAACATGCGTATGAGTGATAGTGTTCTTCTCTATATTTCTTTAATTGCTCTATAAGAGGTTCTTAATATGCAATTTAGTCTAAAGAGGAAAATGGTTTTCTCTGTCGTTTTGGCGATTGCAGTGACATCTGCCATTCTTCTTTTTATGGGTTATAAAACCTTTCAAAACAACAGCTGGCAAGCGATAGAAAGCGAGAGCCGCAATACATTGCAAGCACACGCGAAAGGGATCAGTGATTGGTTCCATGATAAGAAACAAGCCGTGCATGGCTTAAAACAGCAAGTGCAACTTAATCCATCATTAGATATTGTCCCTCATTTGCGTCAAACCCTTGTATCTGGTGGCTTTGGATTGAGTTATTACGGTAATAAAGAGGGGGAGATGTTTCGTCATGATCCTTCGCTTAATAAAGCGGGCTATGACCCAAGAGTCCGAGGTTGGTATAAAGAGACTTTGGCTCAGAATAAAGCCGTCACAACAAAGCCGTATGTTAGCGTCACAATGCAAGCGTTAGTGGTAACACTTACTGACCCTGTCACTGAAAACGGCTCTATTATTGGTGTTGCCGCTTCAAACCTTGCGTTAGATAAGCTGATTAAAGACGTATTGGCGATTCAGGTTCCAGGAAATGGACGTGCGATTCTCATTGATAAAGAAGGTACGGTCGTTGCGCACCAAAACAAAGAGTTCATTCTTAAACAAGTTAATGAGATCGCACCCGAACTCAGTGTTTCTGGTTTAAACAACGCTGCGCAGAGTCTAACGACGATCTTTACTCAAGTTGATGGTAACGAACGCGTGATCATGGCGGAACCAATCAATGGCACCGACTGGTTGCTTGTGATTGAAATGGATAAAGATGTATTGGAGCAACCACTGTTCGATATGTTAGTGAGCCAAGTTACAACAGGCTTGATTGTATTGATCGTGATGGCGGTAGCAACGTCTTGGTTTGTTGCTCGACAGCTGGTGGAGTTAGGGCGAGTAAGTGAAGCTTTGGCGGATATTGCTGAAGGCGAAGGTGATTTAACGAAGCGCCTCCAAGTATCGAGCAAAGACGAAGTAGGGCAACTCGCCGATAAGTTTAATGTGTTCGTAGACCGACTTCATGGAATGATGACAAACGTCACCCAAGTTTCAACTGCAATGAACAATGGTGCAGAACACGCCAATAGCAGCGCATTGAAGCGTAGTGATAGCGTAAGCAGGCAGCAAGACGAAATCACCATGGTGGCAACCGCAGTGACTGAGATGGCGACGGCGACCTCTGAAATTGCTGCTAACGCTGATAACACAGCCAAAAGTGCGACTCACTCTGTTGAATTGAGCGAGCAAGGCTTCCAACAAATGGCCAAGAGTCAATCTTCTATCAACGAGCTTGCAACCGAGCTAACCAGTGCTGTATCTATTATTAGTGAGTTGGAAGAACACGGTCAGCAAATTGCGTCTATTTTGGCAACAATACGTGAAATTGCTGAGCAAACGAATTTACTAGCGCTCAATGCAGCGATTGAAGCCGCTAGAGCTGGCGAACAAGGTCGTGGTTTTGCTGTGGTTGCGGATGAGGTTCGAGTGCTTTCTCAACGCACTCATGCTTCAACAGAAGAGATCGAAGACAAGATCAAGCGTTTGCAGCAAGCGACCAATGGTGCGGTGAAAGTGATGACACAAAGTCATGATATGGCGAAGACAAGCGTATACGATGTAGACATGGCGGGAGAGAGCTTGGCTCAAATCCGTGAAGCGATTCAGATGATCAGCGACATGGCGACTCAGATCGCTTCTGCTGCTGAAGAGCAATCACTGGTTACCGCGGAAATTAATACCAATACTGAGTCTGTGCGTGAAGTGAGTGATGTTATGGCGTTGGACGCAACTGATGCTGTTTCACAAGCGGATCAGCTCAGCCACTTAGCCAGCGATTTGAAGCAAGAGTTGTCACGGTTTAAGCTTTAATAGATAAATAAGCATCAACATAAGTTCGATACTAAAAAGAGCACAGGCTGTAATAAGTCTGTGCTCTTTCTTTATTCGAGTTAAGAGATGCTCAGTGTTGGTCAAAGAAATCCTTATTGCGGATATATTTGCTCATCAAGTGATAAGAGAAAGGTCGTATCAACCAGCTAAAAATAGATCGTCCAAGACGAATAAAGGTTGGCGTATTCTCATAGATTTTGCCGTTGTAGAGCCAAAGTACCTTTCCTACATGCCAATACAGTAAAGGTACGGGCGGCATGAAGGTCACGATGTCGATGTCACAACAGATGCGGTAGGTTTTCCTACGCAAACGATAGTGCTTTCGAAAACTCCAGTCACCAATCGCAGGTTGTCCAAAGGTCACGATTCGTTTGATGCAACCTGGGTATTTTTGGTCAAAGTAGTCGGCAAACACGCAACCAATCGCTCCACCGGAAGAGTGACCCGTAATGGAGATTCTTTTGCCTTGTTCTAAAAGAGGGATGAGCGTCGTTTCCAATCGTTCGATTACCGTCAAGCCGAGCTTATCTTCATTCCTGTTTGGTTGGCTTTCTTGAAACATTAGATGATAGAAACCTGCATGAACACGATAATTGAGCCCAATTCTTTTGCAACTTCTTGTCCATAGAGCAAAAGTCAGTAACCAATCTGAGATGCTGTGCGATCCTTTGATAACCACAACCACTTCATCTTTGTCGCTGCTCCACAACACGCGAATCATGGTTTTGCCAAACTGGTTCTTTATGATGCGTTGTCCATTAGGGTCGAAACCATAACGAGTTTGCTTGAAAACTCGGGGGTAGGCGAGGTTACAGAGAACGGCGTAGCGCTCATATTGGTATCGTTTTAATGGTTTCACATTTTTACTTCTTAATAAGAGTTACTTAAAACTTTAGTTGTTGAATGTGAAAAGCACATGAAAACACCATTTGTTTGATTCATTACAGAAAAGCCGAAATAGGCCGCAGTCGCTAAAGCTAATCATGGTTAGTCAATTACACTGTTAAACCAGAGAGTGGCGTATAAAAACCGTACAATCTGAATCAAATTTATTCTTTGGAGAGTGATAATTAATCATTTGAATTAAAAGATAAAACTTATTGTTGACGAATTTTTTTCATCCGTTAAAGTACATCTCGTTCTCACGGCTTAGGTCGCAGAGAGATGGTGTTTTACTTTTCAGTAATCGGCATCGCAAGATTGCGTTGCCCTGGTGGTGGAATTGGTAGACACAAGGGATTTAAAATCCCTCGGCGTTCGCGCTGTGCCGGTTCAAGTCCGGCCCGGGGCACCATCTATCTAGCTTCTACTTTTGAGTAGAGTGATGAACGAAGAGTTGTTCTCTTTAAACACTTCAATATATTGTTATGTTGATAAAGGCGCCTTGGCAGAGTGGCTATGCAGCGGATTGCAAATCCGTGGACCTCGGTTCGACTCCGGGAGGCGCCTCCATTCTCTCTTACTCTTTGTTTACAAGAAGAGGTAAGTACGAAGAATAAAATTGCGATACTAGCTCAGTTGGTAGAGCGCAACCTTGCCAAGGTTGAGGTCATCGGTTCGAACCCGATGTATCGCTCCAAACTATTCAGATATGGTAATTACGATATCTTGATGCTAAAAGCATTAACTAAAACCAGCGAAAGCTGGTTTTTTTGTATCTGAAGATTAATAAATTTATCTCTCTTCAATGATTTATCACTTGATTTATATCAGTCACTTTCAGGTGTTTTAGGTATTGGGTAAGCCTTGATAGTATCGAAAGATGTTACCAAGGCTTAGCTGTGGCTTCGTTATTTGAGGGAGTTCCGTAGTAATGACAACAACTAAAAAGATCGCATTGCCGCCGCGGCAATGATGCCTGCTGCGATTGCTGGTAGAGGCTTTTTGACGATGAACATGACGACAGCTGTCGAAAAGAGTGCCGCTCTAGCGCCGTTGTCACCTTCTACTGCAAGAGGTGCTAGAAGGGCAACTAATACAGAACCTGACATCGCACTGATGAAACGTTGAATACGTTCGCTAATTGGAACAAACGACATGACATACACACCACCCCAGCGGGTGATAAGCGTGACTAATGCCATTGCGATGATTATCAGTAGTGTTCCACCTACGCTCGTCTCGATATTCATGCTTTTTTCTCCTTCCAACAAGCACCCAAAACTCCGCCAGAGATAGCACCAACTACAACATGGCTATTTTCTGGTAAATACCAATACGCCAGCATTGAAGACGCTGCTGCAGTCGTCCAAATAGCAAAAATTCTTAAGCTTTTAGGCCCGACTACCACCATGGAAAGTAAAAAACAGCCCATAACCATATCGAGCCCAAGACTCACAGGATCTTGGATTGCGCTACCAAAGTAAATTCCAACCCAAGTGCCAATAATCCAAAATGACCAAAGTGCTAAACCACCACCAACGAGCAAGCCAAATCCCGGCTCTTTCCTCCCAAATGCATTGAGTGCCATTGCCCAGTTTGCGTCCGAAGCTACCAACATCACACCATATCGTTTTGCCGGTGGGAGTTGACGTAACCAAGGATATAGCGTGGCCCCCATCAAAAGGTGGCGAGCATTGATCGCAAACACGGTAATAAGAACTGGAATAAGGGGCACTTCTGCTCCCCACATATCCAACGTAGCAAACTGTGAAGCACCTGCAAAAACGAGAGTGCTCATTAACATAGTTGGAAACTCATCCAGCCCTGTTTGTGCTGCTGCAACACCGAATGCGAGGCCAAAAACGATCACAAACATAGAGAGAGGCAAAAGTTGGGTGAAGCCGTTCCAGACGTCGATTCGTGTAAATTCGTGTAATTCAGTTGAGGAGCGTTGAAGGTGTTGAGTATTTTCTGTCATAGAGGTTCCTAGCCAGCAGGCAAAAGGGCAGAGCCATGGAAGGATCTTGTTGTTATTTTGTGAACTGCATGTTTAACATCAATTGGATAGGCTTTCAAACGTTATGTCGCAGATGAAAACACATAAGCGTTAGCGAAGATAGAATCTTGAAAGCCTAATTTAATCAATAATATGGCCAAACCATTAAATTATAAAGCGAGCACGAGGCTCGCTTTATAATTCTGTTAGGAATATCGAATTAGTTTACTTTACATATACACGAGGGTTTGCAGTGCCCCAAATAGTGTATAGCTCAGGGAAGATCACTTGTGAGTTATTTTCAATTTCCGCAGCGGAAATGGTCTTGCCTTGCTGAGAACCGAATAGCACAACTTCGGAGCCCGGAGCGACATCTTTGATATCGGAGACATCAACCATGGTAGTGTTCATTGAAGCCACACCCGTAACCTTAGCGCGTTGGCCATTGATGAGTACTTCTGCTGTATTGCCCATTTTTCTCGGGTAACCGTCAGAGTAGCCAACAGGAATATTCGCCATTAAGCTCTCTTTACTTGTCTTGTAACTGCTGTCGTAGCCGACAGTACTATTCTTTGGTAGATGGTGAAGTGATGCGATGCGTGTTTTGAAAGAGACGATTGATGGGTATTCTGGGTTGGTTGGTAAATCACCATATAAAACGCCACCTGGACGAACCATATCAAGTTGTGCTTCTGGAACATTAAGCGCGGTATAAGAGTTTGCAACGTGCAATAAAATGTCTTCACGCTTTAGATCCGCTTCTTTAATAAGCCATGCTGAGCTGTTTTTAAATGAAGCTAACTTTTGACGAACATCGTCCGCATTGTAGTTTGGAAAGTGAGTCATAATACCGACAATGTTAACGCCATTTTGTTGAGCGATCTCTAGCGCTTCTTGTTGACCTTCTTCGGTTGTCATATCCACGCCATTTCGCCCCATACCGCCGTCGTTTAGAGCAAGGTGAATCTTAACTTCTTTATCGGTTTTTTCTGCTAACTTAGACAATGCTTTCGCTTGCTCAGTACTGCCAATAAGCTCTTCGACATTGAGGTCGATTGCCGCTTCAATTTCACCAATGTCAGCAGAGCGTACACGCATAAGTTGACCTTTAAAGCCACTATCACGAACGGTTTTCGCTTCTGCATTACTTGCGATCGCAACACATGGGATGTTCTGTTCTATGATGGTCGGCATGAGACCGGCGATGCCATTGCCGTAGGCGTCGGCTTTCATCACTGCGCATATTTTTGTTTTGTCATCCATGTGTGATTTAAACTGTTCAATATTTTCTTGGAACTGACTCAAGTTTACTTCTAACCAAGCGTTAGCACCTTGAACTTGCTCTGCTTTTACTGCGGCATTGGTGATCTGAAGAGGGGCTGCTGTTGCTTGCATCGCTGGCGCAAAAGTTGCCGCGGCGATGGTAAGTGCTAGTAAGGTTTTATTTAAGTGCATAAAGTCTCCGTACGCATTTTTATTGGTTATGTTATTGATTCTTTTAGGAGAATACCTGACGAAGTAAAACGCTCCAAGTGGTTATTTGGAGCGTTTTTTGAGGAGCGTGATTTAACCTAGTGTTAGATTAACCTAGAGTCGGATTAACTTAGTTTGAAGCGACCCATCACATCTTTAAGAGAAATAGACAGCTGGCTTAGCTCGCGGCAAGCTTGAGCGGTTTGATCTGAACCTTGTGATACTTCTTGAGAGGCCAAATGTATATTTTCAATGCTTCGGTTAAGCTCTTCTGCAACTGAGTCCTGTTGGTTACAAGCGGTCGCGATTTGGCTACCCATGTCTGAGATGTCAGAAATAGAGTGCTCAATGTCGCTCATCAGTTGTTTCGATTGAACTCCTTGATCTGCACATTCTGAAATGCTGCTTCTAGAAAGTTCTGTGGCAGATTTTGCGTCTTTCGCAAGCGATTGGAGCTGTTCAATGATCGCAGTGATTTCACTGGTTGAATCTTGTGTACGACCAGCAAGTGTTCGAACCTCGTCCGCAACCACCGCAAAGCCACGACCAGATTCACCAGCGCGTGCAGCCTCAATTGCAGCGTTAAGCGCAAGTAGGTTAGTTTGATCGGCAATGTCGCGAATAACATCTACGATAACGTTAATTTTGTTCGATTGCTGTTCTAGTTCCGCCACAGTATCCCCAGCAGCACCAATAACGTTTGAAACTTCTTGAATCGAGTCAACCATGCTTTGAGTTTCACGAACGCCGTGCTGTGTGCGACGGTTTGCTTCGTTAGCATGGTTCGCTGAATCTTCAGTGTTACGTGCTACGTCGGCTACCGCTGCTTTCATTTCTGTCATTGCAGTTGCAACGTGCGTGATTTGCATCTGTTGGTCTTTCATCCCTGATGCCGAAATATCAGAGATTTGGTTCATTTCTTCTACTGCGCTACTTAACTGAGTCACAGCTGAAATAACGTTGTCGATTACTTGTCGTAAATCGTCTTGCATCTTCGTGGTTGCATCAGCTAGCTCACCAAGTTCATCATTGCCTATCGCTTTACGGTCAATATCGCTTGATAAGTCACCGGTTGCGATCGCGTTTGCTTGCTCAACAACAAGTTTGAGTGGGCCGCAAATCAACAGTGTTAGGGCATACGTCATGCCAACCATAAGCAATAGAATAATTACATTGCTCGCGATCGATGAATTGCTTAATCCGTTTACAGAAGAAAGGATTCGAGTTTTATTGCTATCCATGGCATTTTTAAGCAGTCGGATCAGTTCGCCTAGCTCAGATTCAACCGCTTGAAACGAAGATAATGAATTGGCCAAGATTGGTTGGGCCTTGCTTTTGTCGTTGGCTATCATTGCTTCGTTGTATTGGTCCATAGTGACCAAATACTGTTTCCACTGACGCATAAGACGCTGGTAAGTTTGTTGCTCTTCACCTGGCCAAATTGTCTCACCGTAAGCGTGTAGGTCTTGACTGATTTTCTCGCGTTCGCGAATGTTACTGGCGATTTTATTTCTGATTTTGTCAGCATCTTCATAGGTATAAGTCGCAAATTGAGTACGGCGCCAGAGAGACATGTGATCTCGAATAGCGTCTACTCTTTCCATTGCAGGCAGAGTATCATCAGTATAATTTAATAGTTCAGTTTTAATACTTTTGAGCTCTGTAGATAAAAATACGCCAAACGCAATGTTGACAATGGCAATAAGTAAAAATGATAGCGATATCTTTTTCGCTATAGAAAGGTTCTTGATAGACATTGGTGATATACCTTGTTGGTCTTATGTTGTGTCGCCAAAGTAAACCACTTCCCTATATGTGATATTTGTCCATTAAATTACTGCAACGGATGTAACGTACCATTTATTACTGATATTTTCGATAATGAATTGAGCTTCAAATGAAAATAAAAAATGTCAATGATTTTGTAAGAGTTTGATTATACTAGTTATGGATTTGTCAGTAGTGAGTTCTAATGTTTGGTAAGAATGAGTGTCAGGCTAAGGGCCTTAATTATTAAGGGGGGAGTTAAGACAGTGAATGTTTTTTTTGAAAATCAATGCTAACTGGTTGCTTTACGAACAACGTTTGTGAGCCATATACGTATTGATGCTTCTTGCGTTATTCTTGTTCTATGTGAGATTGAAAGATCGTTGGTTAGATTGTTTTATAACCGGTTGAATAAAATAAATAAATTTATTATTGACTCATTACTTTAATCAGTTAAAGTGCATCTCGTTCTCAGGCAATGGCCCTAGAGAAAGTAATCTTACGAAAATTGGATGTAAGTCTGTTTAGACTATGGTGCCGATTATCGCAATAAAGAATTGCGTGCCCTGGTGGTGGAATTGGTAGACACAAGGGATTTAAAATCCCTCGACGTTCGCGTTGTGCCGGTTCAAGTCCGGCCCGGGGCACCATCTATTTGATTGTTACCTCTCTAGGTAGTATTCAAAAGAGTTGTTCTCTTAAAACACTATTGAAGGCGCCTTGGCAGAGTGGCTATGCAGCGGATTGCAAATCCGTGGACCTCGGTTCGACTCCGGGAGGCGCCTCCATTATTCAAAGTGAAAGGTCAGCTAAAATGCTGGCCTTTTTGCTATCTGCAATTTGATATATTTTCGTTTTCTATCATCGTTCTACGCTTGTTTGTCTAAGTCGATAAGTTCTTCACATTTATATACAGTTACTCATGATTCTGTAACGCTTTCATCCGTTATTACATATCTTATCGTTATAAATGAAAATGATTGTTATTTATTTTTGTTGTTACTAGTCTATTATGAAATATTACAACGCACTCTGTCGTACATCAAAGTGACGATAAACCGCCCTTAAACCTTGTCATATCTATGGTTATTCGTTATGGATAATGAAAGGGCAGCGACTTCTACCTCTTTTGTTCTACCCCTTTTGGGTAGTTCGATTTCGTAATTGATTTACATCATATTTTCATTTTCTTTCATAATTCATTATTCGCTCAGTTAAGAAATATATAACCTTCAGGAATTCTTATGAGCAAGATGAAGCTAGTCGTAATCGGTAATGGGATGGTTGGCCATCGCTATATCAAAGATTTAGTCGAGAAGACAGATGTGGCTAACATGGATATCACGGTGTTCTGTGAAGAGCCTCGTGTAGCCTATGATCGTGTACACCTTTCTTCTTATTTTTCACACCACACTGCGGACGAACTTTCTCTAGTTAAAGAAGGCTTTTACGAGAAACACGGCATCACCATGCTGATCGGCGAACGTGCTATCAACGTTAACCGTGAAAAGAAAACCGTTTACTCAAGCACTGGTCGTGAAATCCAATACGACAAACTCATCCTTGCTACCGGTTCTTTCCCGTTCGTACCGCCAATTAAAGGCAACGAAGGCAAAGACTGTTTCGTGTACCGCACTATTGAAGACTTAAAAGCGATTGAAGCAACGGCTAAGAACTCTAAGTCGGGTGTTGTTGTTGGTGGTGGTTTGCTTGGCCTTGAAGCGGCGGGCGCACTGAAAGCGCTTGGCGTGACAACACACGTTGTTGAGTTTGCTCCTAAGCTAATGGCTGAGCAGCTTGACCAAGCAGGTGGCAACCAACTTCGTCAAAAAATCGAACGTATGGGCGTAAACGTACATACAAGCAAAAACACGCTTGAGATTGCTCCTGAAGGCACTGAAGCTCGTAACGTGATGCGTTTTGCAGACGGTACCGAGCTAGACACTGATTTCATCGTATTCTCTGCTGGTATCCGCCCACAAGACAAACTTGCTCGTCAAATGGGTTTGGGTATCGCGCCTCGTGGCGGTATCGAGATTAACGATCACTGTCAAACGACTGATAAAGACATCTACGCTATCGGTGAGTGTGCGTCTTGGAACCAAACGTTCTACGGCCTTGTTGCTCCTGGTTACAAAATGGCGACAGTTGCTGTTGACCACGTTGTTGGCAATGAAAGCACATTTGAAGGTGCTGACATGTCTGCGAAGCTGAAGCTTCTTGGCGTGAAAGTGGGTTCTATCGGTGACGCAAATGGCCGTACTCCTGGTTGTAAGAGCTACGTTTACCAAAACGAAGAATCAGAAGTTTACAAACGCCTAATTGTTTCTGAAGACAACAAGAAACTGCTTGGTGCGGTAATGGTTGGTGATACGTCTGACTACGGCGATCTTTTACAGCTTATGCTGAACGAAATCGACCTACCAGAACACCCTGATGTATTGATTCTTCCTGCTCACGCTGGCGCTGAAAAGCCAACACTTGGCGCGGACTCGCTTCCTGAATCTGCAGTTATCTGTTCTTGTTTTGATGTGACTAAAGGCAAGATCGCTCAAGCGGTTGCTGAAGGTCATCACACCATCGGTGATATCAAAGCAGTAACGGGTGCGGGTACGGGCTGTGGTGGTTGTATACCACTGGTGACTTCAGTACTAAACGCTGAACTTGCTAAAGCTGGTGTAGAAGTGAAGAACGACGTGTGTGAGCACTTTGCTTACTCTCGCCAAGAGCTTTTCCACCTGATTCGTATTGAAGAAATCAAAACATTCGACGAGCTACTTGAGAAGTATGGTAAAGGCTACGGCTGTGAAGTATGTAAGCCTCTAGCGGGTTCTATCCTTGCTTCTTGCTGGGGTGAACACATCCTTAAGCCTGAACTAGTGAAGCTGCACGATACCAACGATAACTTCCTAGGTAACATGCAAAAAGACGGTACTTATTCTGTTATCCCTCGTATGGCGGGTGGTGAAGTAACGCCTCAAGCGTTAAGCGTTCTTGCTGATGTGGCGGCTGAATACAATCTGTACACCAAGATCACGGGCGCACAGCGTATCGGTCTATTCGGTGCTCAGAAAGATGACTTACCAGCAATCTGGAAGAAGTTAATCGCTGCAGGCTACGAAACGGGTCAGGCTTACGCAAAAGCACTTCGTATGGCGAAGACATGTGTAGGTTCTACTTGGTGTCGTTACGGCGTTCAAGATTCAGTTGGCCTAGGCGTGATGATCGAGAACCGTTACAAAGGCATCCGTACTCCTCATAAGATGAAGTTTGGTGTGTCTGGTTGTACTCGTGAATGTGCAGAAGCTCAAGGTAAAGACTTAGGTATTATCGCGACTGACGCGGGTTGGAACATGTACGTGTGTGGCAACGGTGGTATGAAGCCTCGTCACGCAGACTTACTGGCAAGTGACCTAAACCAAGAAACGCTGATCAAGTATATCGATCGTTTCATGATGTTTTACATCCGCACGGCTGCGCCATTACAACGTACATCGGTATGGATGGACAACCTAGAAGGCGGCGTTGATTACCTACGTGAAGTGATTGTAGACAACAAGCTTGGCATCAATGACCAGCTTGAAACTGACATTGCAGGCTTGGTTGATAACTTTGCTTGTGAGTGGACAGATACACTCAACGATGAAGCTCAACTTCAACGCTTTGCACACTTCATCAATGCTGACGAACGTGATGAAAACGTTGTGTTTGTTGACGATGGCCGTGAACAACACCGTCCAGCGACATTCACTGAGAAATATTCTGAAGCCATTACTTCAAGGCATCAAGGCGACATCATTCACGTAGAAACTGTGTAACGGGAGAAGACATCATGGCATTTACCAAAGTTTGTAAGATCGAAGATATTATTCCAGGTACCGGTGTTTGTGCGTTGGTTGGTGGTGAGCAAGTGGCTGTCTTCCGCCCAACTAAGGCTGATGAAGTATTCGCGATTAGCAACACAGACCCTTTCTTCCAATCAAATGTGTTATCACGTGGTTTGATTGTAGAGCACAAAGAAGAACTTTGGGTGGCAAGTCCGCTTAAGAAGCAACGCTTTAACCTAGCAACAGGTACGTGCATGGAAGACGAAAACTTCAACGTAAAAGCGTACAAAGCTCGTGTTACTAAAGGCGCTGTAGAAATCTCTGCGTAGTTAATTGGAATCTTATACATACATAGTTAGTTAGCAAGATTTGATAGTTCAAGGGTTCTAGCTCTCGATATTGCCTTAACTCGGCAACTAGAGCCTTTTCCTATCCAATTTTAACTTTTTAAGGACAACCTTATGTCTACTGATTTTAAACCCGCTGAATTCGTTCAAACGATGATCGATGTGGGTGAAGCAAAAACGAAAACAAGTACTCGTGATCTTCTGATTCGAAGCACTATGGCTGGTATCATTCTCTCGCTTGCTGTCGTTGTGGCAATCACGACTATTGTACAAACAGGCATCGGCACTGTTGGCGCACTTGTGTTCCCAGTGGGTTTTGTGATTCTAAGTGTGATGGGTTACGACCTAGTAACTGGCGTATTTGGCCTTGCCCCTTTAGCTAAGTTTGATAACCGCCCAGGCGTGACTTGGGGGCGTGTTTTACGTTGTTGGGGTATTGTTGGCCTTGGTAACCTTATCGGCTCTCTCATCGTTGCCGTACTGATTGCTATCTCATTGACAGGTAACTTCTCTTTAGATCCAAATGCAGTCGCCCAAAAATTCATTGCGGTTTCAACAGCTCGTAGCTTAGGTTTTGAAAACATGGGTCTGGACGGGTGGATCACGTGTTTCGTACGCGGTATCTTCTGTAACCTCATGGTATGTCTAGGTGTGATTGGTAACATAACAGCACGTACAGTGTCTGGCCGTGTAGCAATGATGTGGTTTCCTATCTTCATCTTCTTCGCGCTAGTATTCGAGCATACAGTAGTCAATATGTTCCTATTCCCATTGGGTATGATTCTAGGCGCTGACTTTGGTATCGCGACATGGTTGAACTTCAACCTTATCCCTACCATTCTTGGTAACATCGTTGGTGGCCTACTGTTAACGTGTGTTCCTCTATACCTAACTCACGCTAAAACGGCTCCTTCTCTAGGTGCTAAGTAAATCTGAATACGGTGAAACGTAATTTAGTCTGAGGATTGAAAGCCCCAACAAATTGTTTGGGGCTTTTTTGTTCGAACGTTTTAAGCACTATTAATGTGTTGATTGTTATTGAGCAAAATACCTGCAATAGATTGTTTTGTTATAATTACTTCTATCTTCGTTAGTATTTAGACAGAATATTTAATTCAACACCTGATAGTCTAAGGGTTAAGGATTTGGATAAGTCATCACAAATACAGTGACTTACCACATAGATTGAAGCTTGAGAAAAAACAAGCAAACCTTCGGAGCACAGCATGTCAGAAGTATCGTCATCGAATGTTAAAGAAGTAACCAAAGGATTGGTTTCATTAGTAGGGGCTGGCCCTGGTGACCCAGATTTACTTACCCTAAAAGCGGCACGTGTTATTCAACAGGCTGACGTGGTCGTTTATGACCGCTTGGTATCTAAAGATATTTTGGCAATGGCCAACTCCGATGCAGAAATGCTGTATGTGGGAAAAAAGCTCGACCATCACTGTGTACCACAAGATCAGATCAACCAACTGCTCGTGACTAAAGCGCAAGAAAATAAGCATGTGGTTCGCCTGAAAGGTGGTGACTCGTTTATCTTTGGTCGTGGAGGTGAAGAGTGTGAAACCCTAGCGGAGCATGGCGTCAGGTTTGAAGTGGTACCCGGAATCACCGCCGCAGCAGGCGCGACGGCTTACGCGGGCATTCCACTAACACATCGAGATCACGCACAAAGCGTCCAATTCATTACTGGACATCTAAAGAAAGATGGTGAAGATATTGATTGGCGCTCGCTTGCTCAGCACAATCACACGATCGTGTTTTACATGGGTCTGAAAGAGAGCCCGAACATTCAGAAAAACTTATTGGATAACGGTATGCGAGCAGACATGCCCGTTGCGATTATTGAAAATGGTACACGCCAAGAACAGAAAGTGTTCCGAGGTGGATTGAGTGATTTAGCGAACCTTGCTGGCGTTGCAAAAAGTCCTGCGTTGATTGTTGTCGGCAGCGTGGCTCAACTTCATGAAAAATTAGCTTGGTTTAACACGCAAGTTTAACGACGTAACCTCAAAGCCGATAAACAATCAGCCAGTGAATAAATCAAGAATCAAATACTGCAGCGACTACTTTGTCGCTGCATTTCTCGTTGGCGCATTGGCATTTCGTCAATGATATTGGTGATTTTCTGCCAATCTGTTTTACCACTCCATCTGTATTTCTCTTTACCGTCTTTACCTATCAACACAGCGGTGTGTGAACCTTTAGGTATCTCATAAATACGGGTTACGGCATCTAAGTTAAACTCTTCTTCTAGCCAAGTAGGCACAGTGTAACCGCTCTCTGCTATTACCATGATGACGACATCTCGTTCGTCTAATTGACAGTTATTGATCAACACTTCATTGAGAAACTCTTTAACCACTGAATCTTCTTTTGGTGCGAAATAAATCACACTGCGGTGTGGTAATGAATTGGTGTGAGAACTCGCTGGATAGGCGAGTGCTGAGCTGATGGTTAAGCTCATTATCAGTATCATGCTGATGGTGAGAAACTTAAGTAAATCAGAGCAAACGTTTGAGTTATCGCTTGTTTGTGCCGATCTGGCTGTGTTGAGGCTTACACACGGTTTATGTGTTTGTCGGTGTAGCATGGCCAACCTCCCTTTAATAACACTGAGCCTGAGTACGATTTGATTGAAACGTGAATGTAGTTATGCGAAGAATAATTCCGGGTAACTGGGGAACAAATCGACCTACATTAAGCATAGTTAGGTTTACGTTGAAGATGCTTAGATTTACGTTGACGCTAGCTAAAGGGTTCATTTTTTTTTAAATAAAGCGACTCGCATTTCCTCATTGAATAGAATAGGGTATACGGAAAATCTAAAGGTATGAATTTATGGAAAACATAGCAATTCTGGTCGACGTTCAAAACGTTTACTACACCACTCGTGACAAATATCGTTCTAACTTCGACTATAACCAGTTTTGGTATGTTGCCACGGAAGGGCGTAACGTTGTTACAGCGAATGCTTACGCAATCTCTAGCCAAGATCCTAAACAGCGTCAATTTCACCATATCCTCCGTGGTGTTGGTTTTAATGTGAAGCTAAAACCATTTATTCAGCGCCGAGATGGCAGTGCAAAAGGAGATTGGGATGTGGGTATTGCGTTAGATGCTATAGAGCTTGCAGAAACGGTTGATACGATTGTTTTGGTCTCTGGCGACGGTGATTTCGAAATCCTTGTAGAGCGAATCAAAGAACGTTTTGGCAAACCGGTTGAAGTATATGGAGTTCCTGGGCTAACCGCGCAAAACCTTATCGACTCTGCCTCAAAATTTGTTCCGATTGAAAAAGATTTTTTATTATAGAGTAAATCTCACATTTATAATTGAAATCAATAATAACGATTATTAGAATGCAAACTATTATTATTTATTGGTTTGAGTGATGTCGCGCGTTTTAGTTGTTGATGATGATATTCAGTTGTGTGAGCTATTGGGTGAAGTGTTAGAAAATGAGGGGTATCACGTTGATACTGTTCATTGCGGAGAGTCCGCGCTTGAGTTTATTCAATCGCATCCTGTCGATTTGGTTTTACTCGATGTAATGCTTCCAAACCTAAGCGGTATTCAAGTGGCAAGACGCATTTGTCAGCGTTTTGCTACTCCTATTCTTATGTTAACTGCGCTTAATGATGACGCATCTATGCTCGATGGCTATCAAGCGGGTGCCGACCAGTACATAGCTAAACCTTTCAATGTTCCTGAACTCTTAACCCGTATTAAGGTGATCTTGCGCCGCGTTGGGTTTGAACGTCAGAGACAGTCTTTGGCTTCGTCCGATCGTGGCTTGTGCGAACAGTTCTCTCGTTTGCCATTAACCGGCACAGAAAAAGACCTACTTGACTACCTCATTAAACACGATGGGATCGTCGTATCAAAATCAGATTTACAAATCCATGTGCTCAAGAAGGAGCTGTGTCCGTTCGATCGTAACTTAGATATGCATATCAGTAATATACGACGGAAATTGGTTCAGGCTGGCTTATCAAAACAACATATTAAAACGGTGCGTGGTAAAGGATACAGTTATCTAGAGTCAGTTGGAGCATGAGCGCTAAGTTACTGCGCTGCCCAGACTATATAGCTAAGCGTAAGGATGGCTTAACGTTCCAACTATTCAGTTACTTGACAGTCATTCTGGTTAGTATACTCATCCTTCAAGGCGTGGCTGAAAGAGCGCTGATGAAAGCGCTTTTGAAAGTCCCTGAATCCGTTAAAGCTGAAATGCTTGACCTTGCCTATCAAGCCAATGTGTTGATTGAAGAAGGTGATATGGATGAGTTAGCCGATTGGGGGAACGCTCAAGAGTATTACTTGTTTGTGATTGATAAAGATAACCAACCGATTACGCACCGACACATGCATCCGCACTTTGAATTCAAGCTTCAATATCTACGAACTTTGGATCACCAACTGAGTGACCGTGTGAGCAAGCCTATATTTGGTCTACCGCTTAATAACGGAAATACCTTGGTTATCCAATTGCCGCACCAGTTCCACCCCGCCAAATCTTTTGCACCTTATTCTTATCTAATTAAAGCTTTGATTGCTCTTATCGTGTTGACACTGTTCTCGATTATTATGGCGAAGAGTCTACAGCAACCTCTCGATCGCCTAAGGGAAGCCAGTCGAAGGTTAGCGCAAGGGGACTTTTCGGTGAGTGTTGTGTCTGAGCTCGATTCAACCACACGTGAATTTAACGAATTAGCCCATGATTTTGATCATATGACGTTCGAGATAAAGTCATTGGCTGAAAAGCAGCGTCGTTTGATCCGTGATGTGTCACATGAGCTTAGAACGCCATTGGCAAGGCAAAATCTCGCATTACATTTATTGCGAAGCAAGGTTGACGACAAGAGCGTCGGTTTGCTTGAACGACTCGAAAGTGAAACGGAAGAGATGAACAAGCTAGTGGGAGAAATCCTTGAATTCAGCCGTTTAGAAACGTCTCGTTATGACCCTAAGTTAAGCTTGATGCATCTTGAGCATTACTGTTCGATGCTTATCGCGCAAATGCAAAGCGACCTAAAGCCGAATCAAACCTTAGTCGGCGATTTAGAAACGCCGACATCAATGGTTAATGTTGACGAGAGACTTCTTCTTCGAGTCGTTGGTAACTTGGTTGGTAACGCGATTAAATACGCAGGAGAGAATGCTCATATTGTCGTTACTACATATGAACTATTAGCAGACAGACGTTACAGTGTCATATCTGTAGAAGATGACGGTGATGGCATTCCTGATAACAAGATTTCAGGTATCTTCGACCCGTTCACGCGTATTGAATCAGCCCGAGATAAACAGTCTGGTGGTTATGGCTTAGGGCTTGCGATTGTTAAGGAAGCGGTGGGTGTGATGAATGGCTATGTTACTGCTGAGAATAGAGAAAGTGGGGGACTTCGAGTAAATCTGATGTTTCCCGCTATTAATTGAATCTACCACTTAATAAAAACGCCACTGCATCTGCAGTGGCGTTTTAGTTTATACGCTTTAGCTTGAAGGTAAGAGCGACAGATAAGCTAGATTATGCCTGTTGACGTGTTAGCTTAACTTCTTCTTCTTTCTCACCAGCAGCCGGGTCATTGAAGCGAGCTTCGTCAAAAGAACCTTCAGACTTAGCCACAATGATAGTTACGGCACTATCTCCAGTGATGTTTACTGCGGTGCGAATCATGTCAAGAAGACGGTCAACACCCATGATAAGCGCGATACCTTCCAGTGGTAGGCCTACTTGGTTCAATACCATCGCCAGCATAACAAGACCAACACCAGGAACACCCGCTGTACCAACAGACGCTAATGTCGCCGTTAGGATAACCATTAGGTAGTCACCCATCGTCAAGTCAATGTTGTACGCTTGCGCGATAAATGCAGTAGCCACACCCTGCATGATAGCTGTACCGTCCATGTTTACAGTCGCACCTAGTGGTACTGTGAACGAAGCAACTTTATTATCTACGCCCATGCGGTTCTTCGCTGTTTCCATTGTAACTGGAATCGTTGCGTTCGAAGAGGCCGTTGAAAACGCAAACATGATCGCATCTTCCATCTTACGTAAGAAGGTGATTGGGCTTAAACCTGTGAATCCTTTAAGCATTGCACTGTAGGTAACCAAACCGTGCAACAGTAGGGTACCAGCCAGAACTAAGAAGTATTCCGCTAGGTTCCAAATTGCGCTTAAGCCAAGGCTAGAGAACAGTTTCGCCATTAAGAAGAAAACACCGTAAGGCGCTAGGTTCATTAGTAGTGCGACAAGCTTCATGATAACTTCGTTCAAGTCAGAAAAAACCGCAGCAATACGTTCACCAGGTTTACCCGCCGCACTGATAGCAATACCAAACAACACAGCAAATACGATAACTTGCAACGTTTTCCCTTCAGCCATTGCCTGGATAGGGTTGGTAGGGAACATGTCGATAATCACTTGGCCCAAAGAAGGGGCATCCGTTGATTTGAAAGAACTTGCTGCAGTAAGATCCGCACCAGCTCCAGGTTGGAACAGGTTACCGATAGTGAGTGCAAGGGTAATAGCAACGGCTGTTGTACCGATATAAAGTGCAAGTGTTTTGCCACCCATACGGCCAAGAGTTGATAAATCTTTAAGAGAGCTCGTACCGCACACTAGTGAAACGAAGACTAGCGGCACAACAAGCATTTTTAAACTGGCGACGAATATCTGTCCGCCAACTTCAAAGAGTCCGTTAACGATGTAATTGTTGACAAATCCACTTTCTGCAAAAAGGGATTGAATGGCAAATCCCGTCAATATACCTGCGACCATACCGAGAATAACTCGTCCAGTCAGAGACATAGGTTTCTTGGTATTCATTTAGAACACTCCTTATTATTGATAACTTTGACACCTTTTCAAAGTGAGCAGGAGATTATCAGCCTGTTAAAGAAATCGAAAAACAAAAAATCGCCTTGGGATTCTAGATGTGATCAAAATCACTGATAAATCTATAAATTAAACAAATTAAAGCAAAGTTATTCACTGTTTAATTACATTTATCGAGAGTTTTATACACAAATTAAGGAGCTTGAAAGGTAATAAATAAGACAACCGGATTATTGATGAAATAATGTTCGTTAAATCGACGTTATTCATAATGCGGATAGCGATAGTTTCTACCCATAAACCTATCTTCTAACGGTGGGCATATAACCTGTTGTATCAAATGAACTTTGTTAATATGCAAGTAATCAATATCCCTTCGTTCCTTTACAAAGCCTTACAAATGCAAAGAATGTAAATTTAATGCAAATAGTAATGATTATCACTTATATTCACTTGCGAAATAATTCAGTGGTGCCGGTAACGGCCTAATGAGCACAGCGAATAAATAAAAAAGTGCTCGGATAAAAAGAATAGCGGAGTAAAGGACATGTTTTCAAAGAGCCCATTGGCTTTAGTGATCGGCGCGGTATTGGCTTCACCAACAGTATTGGCAGAAACAGCACAAACAGACGAGCATATGGTCGTAGAAGGTCGTGATTATGGCTACAAGGCCGATACGAACACCACTGCAATGCGCATGGAAGCAACTCAGTTAGAGACTCCGGGACAAGTTTCAGTAATCGATGAGCAAATCATCGATGAACAGCGTGCAACAACGCTTGGTGACGTTCTGAAGAATGATGCGAGTGTAAGTGCGGGTGGTACAAGCCGTAACCGTGAGCGTTTTTCTCTACGTGGCTTCTCTGTAGGGAGCTCTTCAGGCTTCCTTAAGAATGGCCAACAACACTGGTCTCACTACCGCCAACCTATCGAATTGCTAGAGCGTGTTGAAGTATTGAAAGGCCCTTCAGGTCTTCTTTATGGTATTTCTGCGCCAGGTGGTCTGATCAATATGGTCAGCAAAAAGCCAACTTACGATACGCAAGTGAGTGTTAGTCAAGATATTGGTTCTAATGATCATTCTCGCACAACGGTCGATGTAAGCGGTGCGTTGAACGAGGCTGAAACTCTACGTGGTCGTGCAATCTTATCTAAAGAAAGTTACAACTCTTGGAGAACGTATGGTGACGGCTCTGAACCTCAAACAGAACGTTTTGTTGGTGGGGTAGTTGTTGATTACGATGTAACTAAAGACGTAACGGTTTCTGTTCATTACGACAAAACTAACGACGATGGCAGTGTCGATTCGGGCTCTTTATACACCCTAGATGGCAATCGAGTTGGTAGCGACAAGCACATTTGGGATGCGCAGTGGTCACAGATTGAAAACGATGTTGAGAACGTTGGTTTTGATATTGCCGCTAACCTAACGGATATATGGTCAGTAAAAACAGGTTTTAACTACCAAGATTTCGAACGTATTGATATGGAAAGCTACCCAAGCTTTAAAAATATGAACCCTGATGGTACGGGTACCGTGACTCAAGGCGGTAACTACCGTCATGACAAATGGCGTTTCAGAACGGCTTATGTCGATCTTACAACAACTGCTGAGCTCGCGGACACAGAGCACAAACTATTATTCGGTGCTAACTGGTTGGGCTACAGCTACTATCGCGGTATGGACCGTTTCAATAGTGGCGAATATGCACCAGATGCAACAGTACCAGCTCCGTCAGTGGGTCCAACATCGTTAGGCAAGATGAGTACTTACGATACTTGGGGCTTCTATATCCAAGATTTGGTTACTATTAACGATGAATGGCAAGTTCTTGCGGGCGCTCGTTTCGACCGTAAAGTCAGTTCTGGTGTGGCAGAAGAGAACGTAGCACCTAAGCTAGGCGTGATTTACCATCCAGCTTCAAACGGTAGCATTTACGCTTCTTACTCTGAAAGCTTCGAACCTCAAGGTGTTGTTTCTAGTGGCAGACGCACGTACACCAATGATGGCCAACTTCTTGATGCCGCAACTGGTGTATCGTACGAAGTAGGCACTAAGTGGGAGTTGATGGACGAGCGCCTATTTGTATCGGGTGCAGTCTTTGACATTACTCAAGAAAACATCTCAATGGACGTAGAAGATACTGCGTCTGGTGATTGGACTAAGACACAAGGTGGTGAGCAAGTTCACCGTGGCGCTGAGTTAGGTGCGCAAGGTTTCATTTCGGAAAGATTCTCAATGTCTGGTTCTGCAATGTACTTAGACGCTGAAATTGCTAACCATGAAACATATGGAGGTAATCGCCCTGCAGATGTACCTGAGTTTGCAGCAAGTGTTTGGTCTACTTATGCCGCAACCAACGAAGTTGATGTGAATTTAGGCCTTATCTACGAAGGTTCACGCTACGGTGATAGTGCGAACACATTTAAGAAAGATGGCTATGCTCGTGTCGATATGGGAGCTGCATATACGATGAAATACGATGATTCTTTAGATTTTGTTGCTCGTCTAACGGTTGAAAACGTATTTGATAAAGAATACCTAGCAGGTGGTGGTTCTACTTCGTCAAGCCATCAATTTGCAGAAGACGTAGTAATCGGCGAAGGCCGTAACTACATGGCCACACTACAGATAAAATACTAATTTGTTGGTAGGGTGTCATTGGTAGTATAAATATTTAGGGGGAAGTTTAGGCTTTCCCCTTTTGTTATTTTGCTACTTCATAAAATATACCTAGTAATGTGAGTGACTTTTAATGATAATGAGACTGCTTATCAATAAAACTCATTTGACCTTCTTCTATAGTAAATGACTACAATTATGAATCTTTTAAAAATTAGCCTAGCACTTACCATTAGTTTGGTTGCTGTGCCTTCTATGGCAAACAGCTTGGATCAAGCTCAATCTATTCAAAATAAGACCAATAACGCGTCGGCATCGAGCCAGAAAGTTATTGATAAAAGCTCACAAGCCACTTTGATGCTTCAAGCTGAGATTGAACGTCTGCAAGAAGAAGTGAAAAATCTCGAAGTCTATCACGATCATCTTGCCGCATTGGTTGAGAGCCAAAACAACGAAGCCCAAAGTATTAAAGGGCAGATCGACGAAATCAAATATACACGCCAGGGTGTTGTACCTTTGATGTATCAAATGATTGATGGCCTTCAACAGTTAGTAGAGCAAGATGTGCCAATCAAGAAAGAGCAACGTCTAGAAAGAGTTGAAAAGCTACAAGCAATGATGACTCGTGCTGATGTCAGTGATGCAGAGAAATATCGCCGTATTTTAGAAGCGTATCAAATCGAGATGGACTACGGCATTAAGTTGGGTGTTTATCAAGGCCGAGTAGCATTAACTAGCGAGAAAACAATTGAGGCCGATGTTTTGTATCTGGGACGAATTTCTCTAGTGGCTCGTAACTTGAATGGCAGTCAGTATTGGTCTTGGGATCAAGTAAAAGATCAATGGCAAGAGCTTGATTCATCAATGAAACCTGAGCTAGATAAGGCTTATGATGTTGCTAGTCAGCAAGCGGCACCAAGCTTAATTACTTTACCTGTTTCTTTAACTGTTGCGGAGGTTAAGTAATGAACTTACAGCCATTAGCAGTATTACTTTGTATTACATCACTTTCATTTTCTGCTTTTTCTGCATCAGATACGACGGCTCAACTCGTTAATAAAGCTAAATCAGAGAGTCGTGCTCAAGCTTCCCACAACGTTGTTCGTGAATCTGAATTCAAAAGAACAGAGCAAGAGCTGAAAGTGATCAAAGCACAACTGGCAACGAAGCGAGCTTCAATCCAAGCCGCTACAGATGCGTTGACCAGAACCTTCAGTGAAAATGAAAACAAACTTGCACGTTTAGAAGAGAAGCTTCGTTTAGAAACGGGCAGTTTAGGCGAGTTGTTTGGTGTTGTTCGTCAAAATGCAAAAGAGTTAGGTGCCGAATTAAATTCCACGATCAATAGCGTGGATCGTGGCGCACATACAGAGACTGTCAATCAGATCATTGACGCTAAATCACTGCCATCAATGCCACAACTATCGGGTCTTTGGGCGAGCATGAATGAGCAGATTCAAGCGAGCTCAGAGCTTAGCAAATCTCAAATTGCGTTCATCAATGGTGAAGGAAACACACAAACCGTTGATGCTTACCGACTAGGTTCAATTGGGCTAGTTACAGAGCAAGGCTACGTGAGCTGGAACACCCAACGTGAGGATGCGATTGCGTATCTAAAACAGCCATCGAATGGCCCGACTTTGGCGTCACTTTCTTCGTTAGCGAATGGTGAAGTGTCTAACGTGGTTGTCGACCCTTCTCGCGGATTCATGCTAGAGCAATTAGCACTTACGCCAAGCCTAGCCGATCGCCTTCAAGCTGGTGGCGTAGTCGGTAAAGTGATTCTTGGTTTACTTGCAATTGGTTTGATTATCGCGCTGGTTCGTGGTGTTTCTTTGATGATTGCTCGTCAAAAAATTCGTTCTCAATTGAAAAATTCAGAGCAAGCGGGTGACAACCCACTTGGCCGTATCCTTGCCGTTTATGACAAAGAGCAAAACCAAACGGTTGAAGCCCTTGAGCTAAGACTGCTAGAAGCGGTGGTTGATGAGCAAACTCATTTAGAGAAAGGTTTATCAATGCTGAAATTGCTTGCTGCTCTTGCCCCTATGCTTGGCCTACTTGGTACGGTTACCGGCATGATCGAGACATTCCAAGTGATCACCCAGTTTGGTAATGGCGACCCTAAAGTGATGGCGGGTGGTATTTCTATGGCTCTAGTGACCACCGTGCTTGGCCTTGTTGCAGCCATGCCACTTCTTCTTGCACACAACATTCTTAGCACTCAGGCAGAAAATATTCGCAATATTCTAGAGAAACAAGGTATTGGCCTTGTGGCTGAGCAAGCAGAAAAGACGATTGAATCAAACGCTGTTGTTTCATCAGTTGGGACTGCTGCGTAATGGATATTTTGTCGGGTTCTCTATTACCAGCGAGTTGGTTAACGAGTGACTGGCTGCTGTCTTTATCAAGCTTTATGGAGCAGGGCGGTTTCGTTCTGTGGTGGCTAGCGGCTGTTGTCCTTGTTTATTGGGTGCTTGTGGTAGAACGCGTGCTTTATCTTGCGTTCTACTTTCCAAAGCAACGTAAAGTGTGGGTTGAGAAGTGGCGTGAAAGAGAAGATCACTCTTCTTGGCATGCTAAAGCCATTCGTGAAGGCTGGTTGGGGCAGGCAAGTATCTTGCTACATCAAAATTTGAACTTTATTAAACTGTTAGTCGCTATTTGTCCGATGTTGGGTCTGCTAGGTACCGTAACCGGTATGATCTCTGTTTTTGATGTCATGGCGACTCAAGGCAGCAGCGACCCTAAATTAATGGCTTCAGGTATCTCGTTGGCGACACTGCCGACCATGGCAGGTATGGTCGCGGCATTAGCGGGGATGTTTGTTCATGCTCGCTTAGCAAAAGTGTGTAGCCGCTTGGAATTAAAATTAGAAAAATCTTTAAGGAGTCAACGATGAGACTCGGTCGACGTCATTCTAAAAACGAAGAGGCTCAAATAGACCTAACTTCGATGCTTGATATTGTATTTATCATGCTCATTTTCTTTATTGTGACCAGTTCATTCGTGCGTGAATCCGGAGTTGAAGTCAATCGTCCGCAAGCTTCTAACGTGGTTAGCCAAAAAGATGCCGGTATCTTCGTTGCTATCACATCGGCTAACGATATCTTCATTGATAAACGTGTTGTGGATGTAGAACGTGTTCAAGCAACACTAGAACACTTGTTGCTAGAACAACCTGATGCATCTTTAGTGATTCAAGCGGATGAACACGCATACAACGGTACGGTTGTTAAAGTAATGGATGCCGCTAAAGGTGCAGGCGTGAAAAACATAGCGCTTGCTGCTGATAAGCGATGATCTTGGAGGATCTTTATAAATGATTCGCCTATTTCTTGCTCTACCGTTAGCGGGAGCATTGGGCTTAGCTCTGTTTTCTTTCATGGCTTGGATGGTTGATAATGGCCATCAACGTTCATCAGATAACAGCGAAACGTTAAGTTTCAACATGGTGATGGTGGAACAAGAACAAGAAGTTCAAAGAAGACAGCGCGCAGTTCCTGAAAAACCTGAAATGCCTGAACCGCCACCGGAAGCGCAAACGTCTCAGTCACAAGCTGAAGTTACGCCTCTGAATTCGATGTCTTCTTTGCCTTCACTGGATTTGAATACATCCATTGATGGTCTAGCGATTAACGCACCGACATTTTCTGATTTTGGGTCAAACCAACAGGCAATGCCTCTGTATCGAGTAGAGCCTCGTTACCCAGCAAAAGCGCTTAAGCGCGGTGCTGAAGGTCATGTGATTATGTCTTTTACTATCGATGAAACGGGACGCCCAGTTGACATTGAAGTCACTGATGCAAACCCACGTCGTATGTTTGAACGTGAAGCGATGAGAGCACTTAAAAAATGGAAATATCAACCGAAAGTCGTCGATGGAAAAGCGATAGCTCAGGTTGGTCAAACCGTGAAACTAGAGTTTAAGTTGGCAAAATGATGAAACAGATATGGATATTAGTGGGCTTGTTGTTCATGCCCCTTACAACACAAGCAAAAGACCTAACCCAATATACTGCAATTCGTGTTCAAAAGGCGCATAAGCTGGCTCAAGATGAACAGGTTAAACAAGCGATTGACGTACTTGCAGGCTTGGAGCTTTCTAAAGGCTACGATAAGGCGTACGTTGCTCGAATGTTGGGTGTGTTTTATTGGCAAGAGGGTAAAACGGATGCGGCAATTAAACAGCTTACTTATGCGGTCGACAGTAATTTACTGGTGGATGAACAAGCTTGGGTAACGAAGCGCATGCTTGCTGATTTGTTGTTAAATGATCAGCAGTTCAAAAAAGCGCTTCCGCACTACTACCAGCTAGTAAAAACGGCCCCAGAAACGGAAAAGAAAGACACGCTTTGGATGCGAATTGCACAAGCGGAATACCAAATTGAAAACTGGTCGAAAGTCCTAGTTGCCATCGGTAACCACGACAAGTTTAATTCGAAACCAGAGTTATCATCTCTATCGCTAAAACTCGGCGCACAGCTCCAGTTAAAGCAGTGGAAGCAGTCTATTCCTACACTGGAAAGCCTCATTGAACTTCAACCAGAGAAAGATAACTGGTGGCGTCAACTTGTCGGTATTCAGCTAAGATTGGAACGTAATCGTGATGCATTGAACACGTTAGCACTGGCTGATTTACAAGGCGTTGAGCTGAAAAACTCAGATCGCCGCTTGTTAGCACAGCTTTACGCTAAACGCGGCATTCCAGAGCGTGCTGCTCAAGAGATCGCTAAGTTAGATGATGCGAACAGTGATGTTCAGCTTCTGGCTGAGCAAGCAACCTACTGGCAGTTAGCTAAAGAGTGGGACAGTGCCATTGAAGTGTGGACGCTAGCGGCTAAAAAAGACATCCAATATCATTGGAATGTCGCTCAGCTGTTGGTTCAGCAAGGTTACTATGATCGAGCGCTGGTTGTTCTCGACAAAGTGAAAGACAAAAACAAACAGGCCGACGTTGCTTTAGCGAAAGTACGATCATGGTATAAGCTAAAGAACCTAGATAACGCTCTTGCTCAAGCAAAGCGTGCGAACAACATCGATCCCTCGTCTGAAGCAAAAGGTTGGATTAAATATCTGACTCAGCTTAGAACAGTCAGCGATAACGGAAATGTCTAACTGCTGATAGTGAAAAAAGAAGATAAAAATAAATAAGCAAAAGGGTGTCATCTGATGGTTCAAATGACACCCTTTTTAATTCTGGCGGCTAAAGTTCATTCCGTTTTACTGTTTGGATAAATTGCTTAAGGGCTGCACATCGTGCCACTAGACGTTGCGCTTTGAATCACGCCTCCGGTGCCAGCTATCCAGTTAATGGTACAATCTCGATAAGGATTCTTAAATATATATAAAGTATAACCATTATCTAATGGCTTCTTCATCTCAATCCAAGCATAGTTTCGAGATGCCCAAAAACTGATAGGGCGTGAGCGTTCAGTTAGATACTGTTCTTGTACATCAGTTATGTCTGAACCGATATATTCTTGGATGCGCTCTTCCGTGTTGGTTATTTGGCTAGTACACGCAGTTGCTAGCGTAGCAAAAGCCAAAACAATAATACGCATTTCAAAATCCCTTTCAGCTTAATTAGCTATCTCTAAATCGGTTATGGGTTCTATTTTTTAGCAAACCATATCAACCGATGAGTCCATCGTTTGTTCTTGATCGTCAAAATGTTCCAACGATCAAATAGTCCTAACTTTCGTTCCTTAACGCCACAGCGCTTATTTTAAACCCACCTCAATCGAGCATGTTGAGGCTAAGGTTTTTTTGAGGTTTGACGCTGTTATCAGTCATCTCCAATACAAGTTATCAATTACCTCTAGTACAAGCTAGCAAGAATATGCATACAGCTCGATGACTTCCGATGTAATGTTATGTAAATCTCCTTATATCGCTCGGCAAACGTAAACAATGTAAATTGAATGCCAATACGAATTATTATCAACTAAATTGACGCCATAAAAATTATAGGTATTGGTTCGTATGTCGCTAAAAAGTAGGGAAGTTCAATCATGGGCTCGTCGACTTCATGTTTATATTTCAATGGCGCTTCTGTTCGTTGTTCTTTTCTTCTCAGTAACAGGTATAACCCTCAATCGACCTGAGTTATTTGAATTAAGTCATCCCAATATCCAGCGCTCTACGTTAACGCTTCCTACGAGTTTGTTCACGATCCAAAACGGTCGATTAAAAGCTGATGAGCCTGCTTTTGAGATGTTTCTGTTTGAAGAAGCCAATCTGTCTGGTGTTCCTTCCGGCTTAGACATCTACGCGGAGATTGAAGACGGTGAGTTGCTGATCGGGGAAGTGTCCATGGACTTTAAAGGGCCAGGTTACAACGCTTCTGTATTTGTCGACGTGACGTCTGAAATGGTCGAAGTCGAAACCACCAATTACGGCGTTATCGCGCTTTTGAATGATCTACATAAAGGGCGTAATAGTGGTGAAGTTTGGAAATGGTTTATCGATATCACAGCACTACTGATGATCTTCTTTGTACTTACTGGCGTGTGTTTACTGTTACCTAAGAAAAAAACACTGAATACCTCTATAAAATGGACTGTGTTTGGGTCTGCAATCTCACTTGTTATCTATTTTGTCGCCGTGCCTTAACGCTTATTCGATTGATGAATCGGATTGAGTAATGAAGAAAAGGTTAAACGGATTTAAAGGTTGTTAAACATGAAAAAAATGAACTGGAGCAAGGTACTTCTTGCTTTGTCTCTTTTGCCAAGCCTAGGTATGGCACAAGCAATTCCTGACGCGGCAAAACTGGATGTGAACTTCGAGCTACCGAAGATTGATACTTCAATGTATGCCCGTCCATACGTTGCGGTCTGGATTGAAAACAGTGAACGAAAGTCAGTGAAAACGATTGAACTTTGGGTCGGTAAAGACGAATGGCTTAAAGATTTGCGTAGCTGGTGGCGAAAGGTTGGACGCTACGATCGTGAATTGGTTGATGCTGTGACATCAGCTACACGTCCTGCCGGGAACTATCGATTTGTTTGGGATGGTAAGAGTGACAGCGGTGAAATCCTAGAGCAAGGCGAGTACACGGTTCATATTGAAGTCGTTCGCGAACATGGTGGTCGTAACTATCTTCGTCAAAAAGTATCACTTACTGATACAAACGCGTCTTATGAATTAAAGGCAACGGAAGAGACGGGGAAAATCACTCTGAACTATATCGCTAAATAAAAAAGCGTGAACAAAATAAACAGCATCCCTCGCAGGCTTAGGTTAAGCGACACGGCAAAAAATTATAAATAATGGAATTGAACATGATGAAACAGACAAAAATCAAAGCACTTGCACTAGCGGGTGTGATGGCATTCGGCCTAGCGGTAACGACAACAGCACAAGCGCACCCGCGTTGGATCCTGCCGTCTCACTTTACTGTGTCTAAAGAAGGTGGTGACTGGTTAACGTTCGACGTGACTGCATCTCACGGTACGTTTGTTTTTGATAAGCCTGCTGGTAGCGAAAATGCTCATGTCATCATGCCTGATGGCCGCAGCGAGCGTCCTAACTTTGTGATTCGCGGCAAGCGTCGTTCAATCTTCGACTTCTATTTTGAAGAAGAAGGCACACATAAAGTAGCGATCAACAACCAGCCGTCTTACTACACGCAATACAAGGCCGGTCGTCGTGACACGGTGAAATGGATTAAAGCAAACAAAGCAGAGCGTGATTCTGTTCTGCCTGAAAAATCACGTGACGTTGTGACTCAAGTCGGTTTCACTCGCGCAGAAAGCTACATCACGGTAGGTAAGCCATCGGATTCAGTCTTCAAAATTGAAGGCAAGCTACTTGAAATGAAGCCAGTAACGCACCCTTCAGACATCATTGAAGGCGAACCAGTGACATTCCAATTCTTCTACAACGGCGAAATTCAAAAAGACGTGAAAGCTGAGATCACTCGTGAAGGCACGCTTTACCGCAACCACCAAGAACAGATTGATGTCGTGAGTGATGAGAACGGTGAAATCACGTTCACTCCAGACGTAGCGGGTCGTTACGTAATGAAAGCGAACTACAAAGGTGAGTTGATTAACAACCCACTGGCTGACAAAGCAAGTGCGAATGTTCACCTAACGTTCGAAGCTCTGCTTCAATAACCTGTGATATCGGGCTAGATCCCTGATTAAGAACCAAAAAACTTAAGGGCTCATTTGAGCCCTTTATCGCTCAGTTTACTACTGAGAATTTGCACCGTGGCTGAGGTATGAACCATGACAATAAAAACAAAACTAAAATCGCTCATCACTCCATGCTTGGCTCTGGGACTTGGTTCCGCTGCATTACCTGTGCAAGCACACTTTCCACTGATGAGCTGCTGGTTTGAAGGCAAAACTGTTGCCTGTGAAGCGGGTTATTCGGATGGCAGCAAAGCGATTGATTACGCGGTTGAGATGTACGATTACGAAGACAATTTGATTGCCAAAGAGATGACAGATAAGCGTTCTATTGTTGAATTCCCAAATCCTGACACTGAGTTCTACCTTGTATTCGATTCAGGCCATGAGTTTCCTGTTGAAGTAGACGTTGTCGAGATCAGCGAAAAATGATGATTCAAGGTGTACGTGCTGACACGGGTGGCAGAGAAGGCAAATGGGTAGGGTTAATCATTTTATTCATCTTGAGCTTTTCCACGGTCGCTATCCCATTTCATCAAGCAGAATCTCACGTGAAAGCGGTACTTGATCATCAAATTTTGGTGACCGATGTTGAGCAAGAAAATTTGGCAATGTTGTCAGAGCTGCGTTTAGCTCATGAAGAAATCCGTGACCTACGCATGGACTCAGACGGTGAATGGCCGAGTGTTGCATCACTTAAAGATGAATGGGTTGCCCCGTTTGTAGAAGATCAGAGTTGGAAGCGCAAAGGTTCTCATGCTTGGGTACTGGACGAGCGTGGTTATTACTTTTCTAGTCCAAGTGAGCAAGCTACGCCAACCGAGCATGGTTCTGCGGATTCCTTTATTTTAAATGCGAACAGCGTTTCTCCTGAGATCTGGATCTTCTTGGGTGGTGTAGCGAAACAGCCAGCTACTTTTGACCAACACACGCTTGAGTCTACGGGTTGGAAAATGGTCGTGAACGAATCAGAAATTGAACAGCATCATGAAAGCGATGCTCACTAATAATAAGAGAATTACTATGCGAATTATGACTCTGTTCATGTCGTTATTGGCGGTGTTAATGACACCCAATGCATTGGCAAAAGAATACAAGATCGATAGCGATAAGCTAACGATTGGCATAACCCTCCAACCTTACTACAGCTATGTAAAAGCGGTGGTGGGTGACAAAGTGAACATTCTTCCTTTGGTTGACGCAGGTTTCAACCCACACAATTATTTACCACAACCCAATGATTTAAAGCGATTGAGCCAGATGGATGCAATCGTAGTAAACGGTATTGGTCATGACGACTTTGCGCTTAAAGTGATTTCAGCCGCGCAACGTGATGATTTAGTCGTGATTGAGGCAAACAAGGAAGTGCCTTTGCTTCCTGCTCTTGGCCAGTCTGTTGGTCAAGGTGCCGTTAACCCGCATACCTTTGTTGGGCTTTCGACAACGATTCAAAAGGTTTACACCATTGCCAGTGAAGTCTCTAAACTCGACCCAGACAACGCTACGTTTTATCGCAAGAACGCACGTAAGTACGCCAAGCAATTTCGCTTTATGAAGCGTGATGCGATGTTGTCATTAGGTGAGTTAGATACATCAGGTATGAAAGTAGCGACTACGCACAATGCTTATGGCTACATTCTTCAAGAATTTGGTGTTGATGTGGCGGCAGTGATAGAACCTGCACACGGTGTGGAACCAAGTGCTAGCCAACTGCAAGAGACGATCGAGAAGATCCGCGCATCAGGCATTGATGTTCTGTTCTACGAGCTCAACATGCCAAACCGTTTTGTTGACACCATTGAAGCGGAAACTGGCGTTCAGCTTTACCGTTTCTCTCACATGACGCACGGCGAATATGAAGACGATAAAGTCGAAGTTGAGATGAAGAAGAACCTAGAAACGTTAATCGAAGCAATGAAATTTGCGGCAGCGAACCAAGATAAAAGCGGGAACGCATAATGCTGGGTCCATCGATTTCAATTAATCAACTCGGTCTGCAATACGACAACAATGTGATTCTTGATGATATCTCGCTAGAACTTAAAGCGGGTCAGTGTCACGTGATCATGGGGCCAAACGGCGGTGGCAAAACCTCTTTGCTGCGTTCAGTTCTTGGTCTTACGCCTTTCTCTGGACAAATCAATATTCATTGGCCAGAAAAGCCAAGTATTGGTTATGTTCCTCAAAAGGCGACCTTCGAATCGAGCTTACCTCTGACGGTCATGGATTTTGTGTTACTCAATCAAACTCGAATCCCACTGTTTTGGCGTCGCAAATCCAAGCAATTGGATCTTGCATTAGCGCAGCTAGACCGTGTTGGTATGGCGACTCGTAGTGACCGTCGTATGGGGCAGTTATCGGGCGGTGAACAACAACGTGTGTTGTTTGCACAAGCCTTATTGGATAACCCAAGCTTACTGGTGTTGGACGAACCGACTACTGGTATGGACGAGCAGGGCGTTCGTTATCTTGAATCTCTCATTCGTGAATGCGTTGATGAAGGCTGCACGATTCTTGCGGTTCACCACGATGTCACCGCAGTGCGTCGCCTTGAAGCGAACGTACATGTCATTAATCGATTCTTGGTTGATAGCGGTCCACACGAACAAGTATTGCATCAAAGCAAAATTGAAAGCTTATTCCAGCATTACAGCAGTGGTACAGCCATCGTTAACTCGAAGGAGGTGGCGTAATGGATTGGTTACGACAACTTGCCGTAACTGGTGTTGAAGCGGGTTGGTTATCAGACAGCTTCATGTATGCGTTCATGGTGAATGCACTGGTTGCCGCGTTATTACTTGGCCCATTACTAGGTGGCCTTGGTACTTTGGTGATCGCGAAGCGTCTGGCTTTCTTCTCTGAAGCCGTCGGTCACGCAGCGTTAACCGGTATCGCTATTGGTGTTCTGCTTGGCGAGCCACCAGAAAACCCAATTATTGGTTTGTTTAGCTTCTGTATGATCTTCGCTCTGCTTCTTCATTTTGTAAGAAATAGGACCAACGTCCCATACGATACCTTAGTCGGTGTTTTCCTTGCACTAGCGTTAGCGGTTGGTGCGGCATTGCTGATGTATGTGGCACGTAAGATCAATATTCACATGCTTGAGAACGTACTGTTTGGTTCAATTCTTACCGTAACGGACCAAGACTTGATGATTCTCGCAGGCAGTTGCGCACTCATCATTTTGCTCTTGATACCAACGTTCAACCGTATTCTGCTGACTTGTATCAGCCCTGATATTGCAAAGGTACGTGGTTACAACACCAGTTTCTATGATTACTTGTTTGTCATGATGATCACCTTAGTGACGATTGCTGCCGTGAAGATAGTGGGTGCGGTTCTGGTTGGCGCGTTATTGCTGATCCCAGGAGCAACAGCTCGACTGCTAACCAAACGCATGGGCAGCTTTGTTTTACTGTCTGCGTTATTGGCAACTATCGCATGTTTGGTCGGAACAGTATTGCCGATGGAGCTAAAACTGCCAGTGCCATCGGGTGCGTCAATCATCATCGTTTCCGCAACGTTTTTCCTAGCGGCAACGCTATACCGAATTGTAAGAAAGGCATAATCATGACTTCTTTAATGAATCGTATTTCAAGTTCACTAAAAGTAACGGCTCAAGTGACTGCAGTCAGCAGCATATTGTTAGGTACCCCAATCGTATCTTTCAACGTAAACGCAGAGGATATCCTCACCAGTACGCCCGTGACCTACGCATTAGCGACAGAGCTAACCAAAGGCACTGACATTACGACCGAGTACCTACCACCAAAACGCTACGGTATTGATCGTCTGCCGAATTGGTTTGGTACTAAGGGCGTAAGCAAAGTACTTAAATCAGGTGAAAAGGCGACCGTTGCGTTAACGTTGTCATCCATCTGGCAAGCTGATCCTACCTTTGTATACGCAAGACAAGGTAATATCCGTTTGGTTGAGGTGGATGCGGCTCAAGCGATTACACCGCGTGCACAAGGTGTTGCAGCGATTAAATTGTCGAATGGTGATGTGTCTAAATACGCGTGGTTAAACCCAACTAACTTAACGCGTATGGCGGCAATTGTAGCTGACGACTTTAAGTTATTGTGGCCAGCACAATCTGAGACGATTGATAGCAACCTACAACGCGTGATGCTTGATGTTCGTGAACTGATTAACAAGCAACAAGCGGTGTTATTGGATAACGACGTAGATTCAGTGTTGTTGCTTTCAGAAAGCTTGGAAGATTTTGCGTCTGGCAGCCAACTGTTTGTTGAAGAGCGCATGTTCAAAGCTGAGCTTGAGTGGACTGAGCAAGACAAAGCCAAGCTTAAAGAGATGTTTTCTGAAGACGATGCGCTTTGGTTAGTCACCGCGAAAAAGCCTACGACTTTGATTAAGTCACTGGTGCCTAATGAGCGAATTCTTGTTGTTGACTCGGTAGACCGCTGGGGAAGAGCAGGGATTAACGCAAAAGCGCCATTTGCCCGTTGGGAAGTACAGCCTTTCAAAAGTTAATCAGTGAAATTAAAAGCGGTAGGATCAAAAAAGCAGCCCAAATAAAGGCTGCTTTTTTGTACTTGTCCATTGGCTCCGTTCAGAGTGTTAGACAAGAGAACTGCGAGTTTACAATTTACTCTACAGCTTTTTTCTCTTCAGTTTCGATACCGGCTTCTTCAGCTTCAACAGTTGCTTCGACTGCCCCCTCAACTTGTTCTTGAGCGGCTTTCTCTTGTTCTTCCGCTTCCATTTTTGCGCGGTCAGCTTTAGAAATGTAGCGAGGTTTGTTGCTACCATGCAGTTTTGAATTCGCCTGTTTCTGCTTCTTTTTTAGAATTTGATTAATTTTTTTCTTACGGTTCATTGCTGCATAGCCTTGTATTTAGTTTAGGCGGTGGAGGATAATCATTTTAGTTCTAGAACTCAATATTTACATGGTACTCAGCAAGGAAAATATCACTATGCAGGCAGTCGAGACCGAACGTTTACGATTAAGAATGATTACCTATCAAGATGCGGCGTTTATTCAACGATTATACAGCTCAGAAGATTTCCTGCGTTACATTGGTGATAAGGAAATCAGCGATACTGAAAAGGCTGTGGAGTACATCGAAAACAACATTCTTAAGATGCATGAAGAGAGAGGCGTCTGTTTGTTGATGGTTGAAATCAAGGATTCTTCAACGCCAATTGGTATCTGCGGATTAATCAAAAGGGATACCTTAGAGTCGCATGATATTGGTTATGGTCTCGTTCCTGAGTTTTATGGTCAAGGCTTTGCCCAAGAAGCAGCGGAGGCGATAATTGAACAAGCTAAGCAGAATGCTGATATCGATCATTTAGTTGCCATCACTACCTCTGATAATATTCGAAGCATCGCACTACTGACTAAGTTAGGCTTTGTGTTCGAGCGAGTTGAAGATGTGATAAGCGAAAGCGTTAATCTCAACCTGTACGGTTTCTCATTAGGTAATTAAACATGTTCCAACATAACAATATTCTACAAGGCGAGCTGGCAACGGAGTACAAAACCGTTATTGCGATGGTGCACATCTATTGCAAAGATCACCACGATGAAGTTCGCCAGAATAATGCGTTATGTGAAGAGTGTGAGCAATTGTTACGTTACGCCGAAACACGGCTCGATCGATGTCCTTATGGCGAAGCAAAGCCGACCTGTAACAAGTGTCCGATTCATTGCTATAAACCGGATCCGAAAGAGCAAATGCGTTTGGTGATGCGTTATGCTGGGCCAAGAATGCTACTCAAGCATCCGGTTTTAGCGATTCGACATTTGATTCATGAAAAACGGAAAGTGCCAGAGAAGCCACTGCCAAACGTGTCTAATCGCCATATCCGAATGAATAAGAAGTAACTGGCGATCTAAAAACGGTTGTACCAAAAATGAAAAAGGTCTGAGAAATCAGACCTTTTTGTGTTTATAGCCGATGCCTAAACCTAGAACCTTGAACGTAAGAGATTACGCCGCTTGTGGTTCTTCGTAGGTCACTGTCAGGTTGTTGATCCAGCGTCGACTCAGGTAACGGTGTGAACAGATAGTGAGCTTCACTAATTCTTCCACGAGCATCAGACCATAGATGTATTTGAAATCCCATCCCGCGACAAACGCGCCGTAAACACACACTGGAATACCAACCATCCACATCGCAATGAAATCCATACGCAGACAAAATGCATTGTCTCCACCAGCACGAATAATGCCGTTGATGATCACCATATTTAACATACGGATCACTACCGCAAAGCACATGATCATCATCGCTGGCGAAGCGAGTGGGTATAGTTTCTCGTCCGTTAAGTTCAGCCAATTCAATACGTGTTCTTTTCCTAGGAAGAGAATAAGGCCGACAACTGCGCCAAACCCAACCACGGCCTTAATAAATGTCAGCCCCATGCTCATTGCGTCATCAAATTCATCACGACCCAGTGAGTGACCAAGTAGCACTGAACATGCCACCGAAATACCAAAGAAAATCGAGTAACATAGCGACTCAAAAGGCGCCAGCATTGAGAAGACTGCCAGTTCTGTTGTGCCCATATGACCAAAGATCATTTGATACGCCATCGTCCCCATTGCCCACAATACCGCATTCATCGTTAGCGGCAGAGCAATACGACGATAAGACAACCCAAGTGATGGACGATGTGGTGAGCTAGGCGTGGTTAACAACCAATGGTTGCGCATACGCATGTAGCCATACATCAGGCCCACTTGAATCAAGCGCGCTAGGGTGGTTGCTAGTGCCGCACCCGCAACTCCCATCGCTGGAATACCAAAGGCCCCTTTGATGAGTACGAAGTTAAGCGCAATGTTGAGGGCAATCGTCACCGCACCGAGCAATAGTGGGGTGACGGTGTCACCTGATGAGCGCATGCTCGCTTCTACCACGACCACAATGTGAGTAAGCAGCAAAACAGGGAAGCCGTACCAAAGATAAGTAGCACCAAGCTCAATGACGGTTTGATCGCTGGTTTGCAACATCATTAAAAACTGGGAACCAAGAGTGATGATTGCAGTGACAGGCAGCAGAACTTTTAAGCCAAACACCATTGCGATGGATGACACGGTGCGCGCACTTTTTCGGTCATTCTTCCCCCAGTATTGAGCGACTAATGTGCCGTTTGCTGAGGCCAACCCTGCCATAATCATAATCGCAACGAAGTGCCATTTTGATGCAATTCCCACAGCGGCGGCTGCTTCCATACCAAAATCACTGACCATTAAGACGTCAGCAAGGGCAAGAATAGCCACCAGTGCACTTTGCAAAGCAACGGGCAAACCAAGTTTCACGATACGAGGTAAGATGCTCTCTGGCTTGTTATTCATAGATGAGTTAGGGTTGATGTTAGTTGTCATAAGCTCTCCGATTTATGGCAGAACTATAGTGACTTGAGTGAAGTAACAACATGTTTAAAAAACAACAAAACCTGTGCGAATCCGTCATTGATGTTATGAAACCTAAAACAACGTGGCAAGATGAAGTTTTTCTCGCAGAGCGTTGCAAAGAACGTTTTTTGACCGTTGAAGATATTCCAGAGATGAAAAGCTGCGGTGTTTATATGGGTGGCATGGCAAAGCTGTATGACGCGTATTGGGTTGAGCGTGAATCTGTGAATGTTCATACGTTGATTTTTACTCAAGAAGGAGGAGGAATCCTCACCACTTCAACCTCGGTACAAGCCATCACGCCATACACGCTTGTGGTTCTGCCTGCGGGAACGTCATTTCGCTTCGAGCTTGATCCTCAATACAATTATTGGAAAATGGCGTGGATGCTGACGCCCGATACATTGCAATGGCAACATATTGCGGGCTTGGGTCAGAGTATTGTGCCTTTCGGAGAGTGCGAACAGGTTTGGTCGCTGATGAACTTGATTCACTTTGAAATTGGCGGCCGTTCAAGTTACAGAAAACTCCTCATGAGCGAGATCATTCGAACCCTAACGGGGTTTGAGCCTAAATCGACCAACACCACGGCACGTGTTCAAGCGTTATACAACGAAATCGAAAGTAGTCTGCATTTAACGTGGACAGTGGCAGGTATGGCGGAGCGGGTGTTTATTAGTGAAGAACAGCTAAACCGAGTGACTAAATTGTTGTTTAACGTTTCCCCTCGTAGCAAGTTGATCCAGCTTAGAATGGACAAAGCGACCAGTTTGTTGAAACATCAAGATTGGTCGGTGTCGATGATTGCCAATCGATTAGGCTACAAAGATCCTTATAATTTCTCACATCGTTTCAAAAAGCATTTTGGGCTGTCACCAAGTCAATACCGAAAGAGTCACCGAGTCACAAGTTAAGCGACTGCTCTTTTGTTTAAAGGGTTAGGAAGGTTGTGATGTTGATGTTTTTCAATTTTGGCGTCGAATTTTATGTATTTGTGGGCTTTCTTATCGAGGTTGATTTCCTAAAATTGAAAAGGGGGCTTCTCCTTAAGACTAAATAGTCTGAATGAAGAGCCCCCAAACATCATCAATTATCACAATGCAGCGACTTGTGTGATTATAATTCAATTATACAGACGCGATTTAATTACTCGCCTGCGATTTGAAGAGGAGAGCGTTTGAGGCTCGCCATAAGCATGTAAATAGTTGTCGCAAGCAGAGACGCAAATAGGTAAGTAAATAGACCTGCTTGTGAATTCATGAAGCTGTCTGCTACTAGTGGGCCTGCAACCGAACCGATGCTGTAACAAAGCAGCATGATTTGAGTCACTGAAACCAGATAGCTTGGGTCTAAGTTACGGCAACCTAAGTTAATTGCTATAGGGTAAAGGGCAAATGTCGCCATCCCCAACACAAACAAGCTCATGCCTAACATTTGAAGCTCGTGATTCATAGTTAATGCAGCAATGCTCGCGACACCGAGTAAGCTGAACAAAGCCATCAATAGAACTTGACCTACATAACGTGATAACCAAGTCACCATAGGCTGAACAGCCATACCCCCCATAATAACCAAAGCCATTAAGCTTCCAATGTCAGATTGAGAAATGTTGCGCTGAGCTAGCTCAACAGGCATCAAGCCATAAATCGCGCCTAGCGTTAGGCCCGATACGATACAACCAATTAGAGCGCTGTGGCTCAACTTGCTGACTTGCTTAAAAGACAAAGACTGCGCATCGTGGATCGGTGGTGGTGTCGCTTGTCCGTATATTAATACAATGATTGCCCCAAACAACAGGGTGAAAATTGCGATGAAAGGGACACCGCCTGTAATACCTAGGTAACCAATGCCAAGCTGACCAATAGCAGAGCCACCGTAGAGTGAACACATATAGATAGCTAAGCGTTTTGCTCGTTGTGACTCTTCACCGCTCATTAACCAAGATTCAACGATCACGAAAATGCCTGCCACAGATACACCTGCGACAAAGCGAGCAAGTAACCATACTGCCTGGTGTGGAAGCATTGGTAACACAATGATTGTAGCGATGAAAATGCTCAGTGCCATCACAAATGCGTCTTTGTGACCAACACGAGCAATTGCACGTTCAATCAATAACGTACCAGCCAGTAGACCCGCATAGAATGCACTCGCCAGCCAACTCGATAAACTACTGTCTAAGCCATACTCAGAAAGCATTAATGGTAGTGAGCTCATTAAGTAACCTGAAGCGATCGCGTAAAAAGACAGCGCAATAACCGGAACGGTGATGCGAGTTGGTGGTTGAACGTTTTCCAATGCAGGAGCCTCTATCTAAAGTGAAAGAAATTAAGAATTTCCCGCGACTATGTAGTAGAAAGTGAATTGGGTAAAACGAATAAAAATGGTCGTTAAGATAAAAGAGATCTATCGTATATACACCAAAATACAATGAAGATATTTTATGATCTGGTATCAATTTATAAGGTTAGAAAAGCCGTTAATTATTTTCTCATTGGCTTTTAATTTGGAAGAGAAGAGACCGTTGACTTGAACTTAGTTACAAAACAAATTCAATGAACCGTATATAGACACGCGTGTATCCGTGAGAAATCGAAGAAGTGTTGATGTGCCACCTCGATGTGGAACTGGTCGCGGCTGTCGGAAGACCCTAGTGTTACGGTTTGCTTGTTAGAAGAACAGGTTAGAGAAAACAGGCAGATTTACAATAGGTTAAAGAGCCTTATCCATTAAGGCTCCTTAACCTATTTTGTTTGCTGATTACTGAAAGAATCGGAGTAAACTTACTTAGTGAGAGCTTGATTAAGCCATTGATCAAATTGACCTTTTGGTAATGCACCGTTGATCGTATCGACACGTTTACCGTCTTTAAAGACCATTACCGTCGGAATACTTCTGATTTGATGCATTGCGGCAAGCTGTTGCTGAGCTTCAGTATCAATCTTAACGAATCGAACATCTCCAGAACGTTCTTTTGCAACGTCGCTGAACACTGGCGCAAAACCCACACATGGGTTACACCATGTCGCCCAGAAATCGACAACTACAGGCTGTGAACTGTTCAAGATAGATTGGAAATTAAGTGAAGTGCCTTCGACAGGCGCACCGTCTAGCAGTGCTGTTTTGCATTTACCACAAGTTGGGCTGTCTGAAACTCGTTCTGAAGGAACTCGGTTTACGCCATTACAAGATGGGCATCGAGTGTTGAATGTTGACATAACTTTCTCTTTTTATTGTAACTCCGTGGCTAACTCGATTTACGAATTGCGTACGGAGCGCTTATACTGTTTAAAACTAGGATACGATACTTAAATAAAAACAAACAATAAATAGGTAAATGATGACAAAATTTTACGCTGAGATTACAGGTTGGGGAAAGTGTCTGCCACCAGCTGTGTTGTCCAATGATGATTTAAGCACTTTTATTGATACGTCTGACGAGTGGATTCGTACTCGAACTGGTATCGAAAACCGTCGTATCAGTCATGTAAATACCTCTGAGCTTGCGACCGTTGCAGCCAAGCATGCAATGGCATGTGCTGGCCTGACAGCTGAAGATATCGATATTGTGATCATTGCAACGTGCAGTCCAGATTCTCTTATCCCAAATACGGCGTCTAAGGTTCAACAGAACTTAGGTATTAAGAGTGCAGCGGCTTTCGACCTTAACGCAGCGTGTACTGGCTTTATCTACGGCGTTGAAACCGCGACTCGATTGATTCAAGCGGGCAATTACCGCAATGCAATCGTTGTGGGTGCAGAGCGCTTGTCATTCTTCATCGACTGGACCAAGCGTGATACTGCGGTTCTTTTCGGTGACGGCGCTGGCGCTGTGGTTCTATCTCGCACTGAAGAGCAAGTTGGCCTACAAGAAGCTCAGATCGGTTGTGACGCCGAAGGCCGCGATATTCTAGCAGTACCAAAGTTCGGTACTTCTATGGATCGCTTCGCGGCTGACAACGGTTACTGGGACTTTGATTTCGTAGGCAAAGAGATCTTCAAACGTGCGGTGAAAGGCATGGGTGCTGCAGCGCACACCGTATTGAGCCGTACTGGCATCTCAACAGATAACATCGATGTTGTGATTCCACACCAGGCTAACATCCGAATCATTCAAACTCTGTGTGATATGGCGGGTATCGATCGCGAAAAAGCGTTTGTGAACATTCAAAACTACGGCAACACGTCGGCTGCGACTGTGCCAATTGCATTGTGTGAATCGTTAGAGCAAGGCTTTGTTAAACCTAACGACAACATTCTTGTTGCGGCATTTGGTGCCGGTTTAACTTGGGGGGCTGGTCATATTAAATGGGGTAGCCGTGTTGAACCGTTAGGCCAATCGGACGCTAAGCTGCCAGAAGCGGATAAGTCTGCTTTAGAGCTTTTAGAAAGAGCCATTTTACACTGTAAAACGCGTCCTAATTCTGAGAACGAGTAGCCGCATGGTGCAAGTTCGTTTAATGACAGAAGCCGACCTCGATGGGGCGGCTTTAGTTCACCAAGCTACTTTTGTTCGACAGCAAAGCTCGAAAGGTTGGTTACAATGTAACTTAAATGCTGCGCCACGCTTTCTTAACTTCGTTGCCGAGAACGAAGGCGAGATTGTCGGCTACATTATTTGGGTTCAGAAGAGTGGGTTTAGACCTGAAGCTGTTTTGGAGCTAGAGCAACTTGCCGTGTTACCGAGCGCGCAGGGGCAAGGGTTGGGTAAAAAGCTGATTCTAGACTCCTTGCCGCAAGTGAAGCAGAAACTAGCAGAGCAAGGCTCGACACTAAAACATGTATTAGTGACCACCAGAGCAGACAACTTTGCACAAAAGCTTTATCAATCGACGTTAGGTGCAGAAGTCGAAACCACGATTTCAAACCTGTACTCTGCGGATGAAGTGCTTATGACAGCTCGCAATGTAGGTGAGCGAATCTGATCGCTGAGTTCTTAGAACTCATTATAATCAGCGGTATAAATCGATTTACGTTTAATTAGGGACTTCTACAGTCCCTTTTGTTATTTCTTAGGAAGTGTTTTGAAGAAAGTTTTAGCAATTGGCTACGTTTGGCCAGAACCGAATTCATCGGCGGCTGGCAGCCATATGATGTCACTTTTACGCCTGTTTAAGAGGCAAGGCTGGTCCGTTGAATTTGCAACGCCAGCTCAAGAAACCGAGCACATGATTGATCTCTCTGAAGAGGGAATCACAAGCCAATCTATTCAGTTAAATTGCGATAGCTTTGACCAATACATCGAAGAGCTGCAGCCAGATATCGTGATGTTTGACCGTTTTATGATGGAAGAGCAGTTCGGTTGGCGCGTTGAGAAGGTATGTCCGAACGCGTTTAAGCTGTTGGATACTGAAGATTTACAGTTCTTACGTAATGCCCGACATGAAGCCGTTAAGAAAGAGACAGAACTGACCAAAGAGCACCTGTACAGTGATTTGGCGAAACGTGAAATTGCCGCGATTCTGCGCTGTGATCTTTCGTTGATCATCTCAAGCTACGAGATGGAATTGCTGCAATCTGAGTTTAATATCGATCCAAAGCTATTACATCATCTGCCGTTCATGGTTGACCTCACTACGCTGCCTGAAAGTACAAAAAGCTTTGAAGAACGTAAGCATTTCATGACGATAGGTAACTTTAGACATGCACCGAACTGGGATGCTGTACTTCAATTACAGAAGATTTGGCCAAAGATTCGTAAGCAGTTGCCTGAATCTGAGCTTCATATTTACGGATCTTACCCGCCGCCGAAAGCAACGGCTTTGCATAACCCTAAAACCGGTTTCCATATCAAAGGTTGGGCGAAAGACGCTCAAGAAGTGATGGAACAGGCGCGTGTTTGTGTTGCGCCATTACGTTTTGGTGCTGGCATTAAAGGTAAGTTGCTTGATGCAATGAAGCTGCAAACTCCAAACGTGACAAGCGAGATCGGCAGTGAAGGCATGCTACCGCAAGGCGAATTGCAATGGCCGGGCGCGGTTGCTGATGATATCGATGAGTTTGTTCAACAAGCTGTCGCTCTCTATAAAGATGAAGAGAAGTGGCTTAAGGCTCAAAGCCAGTGTCACTCAATTCTTGAAGCGTACTATGAACAGAATCAACTGGGCGACACATTGATTGAGCGATTAACTGCGTTAGAGTCTGAACTTGATTCTCATCGACTGGATAACTTCTTTGGCTCGATGCTCAAGCACCACAGCATGGCAAGTACTAAGTACATGTCGCAGTGGATTGCTGAGAAGAACAAGATCAAATAACTGTTAACAAAGACAGAATAAATCTTAAGCCCTTAGGTTAACGTCTAAGGGCTTTTTTATGCGGCAAGCTTTTTACAAACCGAAATATAGCGCCTTTACATTAGCATTGACTAATTTATATTTATTAGTAAACTCTAATTTATAGGTTGTTATGAGTTTATGATGTTTGTGAATAGGAGAGGTCTGTGCTTAGTTTAATTCCTTTGGATGCGTTTTTCGGTGGCATGCTGTTAGGTGTGTCGGCCATTGTTTTAATGTTGGGCATTGGTCGAGTTGCTGGCATTAGTGGGATTGTTAGCCGACTGTTGCCAGTTGGCCCCAGTAAAAAAGAGAGTGAAGACGCGGATACAGAAAACACTGAAAAGCGTTGGCGTATCGCGTTTGTTGTTGGAATGGTCGTAAGCGGTTGGTTGCTAATTCCTACCGGTTACCAACTCCCTCAACTGGAAGAGATGAACCTCTTGGTGGTCGTTATTGCTGGTCTGTTAGTTGGCTTTGGCACTAAAACGGCGAATGGGTGTACCAGCGGGCATGGCATTGTCGGAATGGCACGTTTGTCTAAACGTTCAATTATCGCAACGTGTGTATTCATGGGTGTAGCAATAGTCACCGTGCTTATCAAGAACCTGATGGGGTTGGGGGCATAATGAAAAATTCTTCATTTACTATCTTTGTTGGCTTACTTGCTGGAATCTTGTTTGGCTCGGGAATGATCATCTCAGGCATGGTTGATCCTGAGAAGGTACTCGGTTTCTTAGACATTACAGGTAACTGGGACATTAGTTTGGCATTCGTCATGGGTGGCGCGCTATTGGTCTTTGCACCGTTTTATCATTTGGTCATTAAAAAGCGTGCTAAAGCGATTAATGGTGAACCGTTAGATAGCCGCAACAATCCATTAATCGACAGAAAGTTGATTTTAGGTTCAACAGCGTTTGGACTAGGTTGGGGGCTTGCAGGCTTTTGTCCAGGGCCTGCGGTGACGAGTCTCAGTGGCGGTAACCCAACAGTGTGGGTGTTTATGATAAGCATGCTGGTGGGAATGTGGTTGGCAGGTCGAACGGATAAAACTTGCTAGTGCTAAATTTATCGCTGATCGAATAGGATTGATATGAGCATTTGAGAGGCTGACTCGTTTTAATAAGAAAGCCCGTCAGCCTCTTTCTATATTTACTATTTCTATTATTTTCAGTTATCTACAATCTGCTGTTATCTAAAATCTACTATTTAATAGTCGTTGATACTGGGCAGTGGTCGCTGAGTTTGTAGTCCAGTACATCTTGCGTTTCAAATACCTTTTGCTTTGCAGGAGAGGCATCCAAGGACTCGCTCACCACAATATGGTCAATCACAGAGCGGAATTGGTGCGTGCGATGGTTATTACGGTTTGAGCGAACCTTACAATCTGCACGGGTCTTTCTTGTCGCCAAACGAGCATCGGTACTTTCAGTTAAATCCTTCCACATCCAATCTCTTGAATAGGAGAGGTTATGGTTAAAGTCGCCCAGAATCGCGTACGCTTCACCTTTACGTTCTCTCTGTTGTATCCACTCATTCAGTCGCTGAGCTTGGTCTTTTAGGCGTGAACAATCGCGGTTAGACTTATACGCTCCGCTGCAGCCTGCCTTCAAATGCACAGACAACATGTGAATTGGTTTTGAGTCTGTTTCAACGACCACATAACTGGCAAACCTGAGCTTGCTGTTAGCACTCGACTCCAGAGGAAAGTCGGCGTAGTCGGTCAGTGTGATTCCTTTACGAACCGCAAAGCCAGTGTATTGATTCACTTCTTTGAACTGATGGTTACTATTTTCTGGTAATGCTCGGTCGGACATTAAGATCTTATATTGATTGCCAGCCACGCGCTGAATGGCATTTACGTTATCGACTTCTTGGAAAGCAACCACATCGGCATTTAAAGACTGGAAGTACTGTTCGAGTTTATCGAAATCGGCTTGATCACGTTGGTCAGAAAACTTATTCACAGCCCCGTTGGTTGATAACCATTCGATATTCCAACTGGTGATGGTAAAAGGTTCAGCAAACGCGTGGTTACTGAGTAAGCAACCTAACATTATCCAGTTTTGAAGTCGTTTCATGCCAAATATCCCTAATTTTGTCAGCCAATATAGATGAGCCTTTATCCTACAACACTTACCAAAAATTCAACTCTTTTTAGCAGTTTTTTTATTGTTACATTGTTTCTTTTCGACTTGAGAACTTGCGTAATAATATTGAATTGATCTTAGTCAGCGTTCTCTTTTTATTGATCCAAATCAATACTCAAAGTTGGTGGTTCTCGTTAAATACACCACAATATCTAGTGTTAGTTAAACGACAAATCGCTCTATATAGTGTGTTTGTGGATAAGTCTGTGAATACCTCAAGAGTAAGGAGAAGTGGTGAAATCAATCGTAATCAAGCGTGATGGCTCAAGAGCTCCATTCAGTAGAGATCGCATCCAAGCTGCAGTGGAAGCAGCATCAGACAAAGCCGATAAGGAAATTGCTATTTATGCACTGAATGTGGCATTAGCAGTTGAGTTGAAGCTCGAAGACTACGATGAAGTTCATATCTCTGAAATTCAAACCATGGTCGAGAACGAGCTAATGCAGGGACCTTATAAGTCTCTGGCTCGTGCTTACATTGAATATCGGCATGACCGCGACATCGCACGTGAAAAGCAAAGCGCTTTAACGCGTGAAATCGAAGGTTTGATCGAAGAAAGCAATGTTGATCTGATCAATGAGAATGCCAATAAAGATGGCAAAGTTATCCCAACTCAGCGTGACCTGCTGGCGGGTATCGTGGCTAAACACTATGCGAAAACCCATATTTTGCCGCGTGACATCGTACAAGCTCACGAGTGTGGTGATATTCACTACCACGACCTAGACTACGCTCCGTTCTTCCCAATGTTTAACTGTATGCTTATCGACCTGAAAGGCATGTTAACGCATGGCTTCAAGATGGGTAACGCAGAAATCGACACACCTAAGTCGATTTCTACGGCGACAGCGGTTACAGCGCAGATCATCGCGCAAGTGGCGAGCCACATCTACGGCGGCACTACGATTAACCGTATCGATGAGGTTCTAGAACCTTACGTAATGGCGAGCTACGAGAAGCATTTATCACTAGCGAAAGAGTGGGACATTCATAGCCCAGAAGCTTTTGCTATCTCTCGTACTGAAAAAGAGTGTTACGACGCGTTCCAATCTTTGGAATACGAAGTAAACACACTGCACACCGCTAACGGGCAAACCCCGTTTGTGACGTTTGGCTTTGGGCTAGGCGAAAGCTGGGGTTCAAAACTGATTCAGCAATCTATCTTGAAAAACCGCATCGTAGGTTTGGGTAAGAACCGAAAAACAGCCGTGTTCCCTAAACTGGTGTTTGCAATCAAAGATGGTTTGAACCACCAGAAGCAAGATCCAAATTACGATATTAAACAATTAGCTCTGGAATGTGCGTCTAAGCGTATGTATCCAGACATTCTTAACTACGACAAAGTAGTAGAAGTGACAGGGTCATTTAAAACGCCGATGGGGTGCCGCAGCTTCTTGAATACTTACGAAGAAAATGGTGAGTTGATTCATGAAGGTCGTAACAACTTAGGTGTTGTTAGCTTGAACTTGCCGCGTATTGCGATTAACGCAAAACAAGATATGGCTAAGTTCTACGAACTGCTTGATGAAAAACTGAAACTGGCTCGTCGTGCTCTAGAAACTCGCATCTCTCGTTTAGAAAATGTGAAAGCACGTGTTGCTCCGATCCTATATATGGAAGGTGCATGTGGCGTTCGTTTGAAAGCAGACGACTCTATCGCTGATATCTTCAAGAACGGCCGTGCGTCTGTTTCTCTTGGTTACATTGGTATCCATGAAGCGATGACGGCACTTTACGGCACAGACGTTCACTTGTACGACGACTGCCAAATGCGTGCTAAAGCGCTTGAGCTAGTGGAGTACATGAAACGTGAAGTGGAATCTTGGACAAAAGAGACAGGTTACGCGTTCAGCCTATACGGCACACCAAGTGAAAACCTATGTAGCCGTTTCTGTAGCATCGATACCAAAGAGTTCGGGGTGATCGATGGCGTAACAGACCGTGGCTACTACACAAACAGCTTCCACTTAGATGTACAAAAGAAAGTGAACCCATACGACAAGATCGATTTCGAGATGCCTTATCCTGAAATCTCTAGCGGCGGTTTCATCTGTTACGGTGAATTCCCGAATATGCAGAAGAACATCGAAGCATTAGAAAACGTATGGGATTACAGCTACACACGTGTTCCTTACTACGGCACCAACACGCCGATTGATGAGTGTTACGAATGTGGTTATAACGGTGAGTTCGACTGTACAAGTAAAGGCTTTACGTGTCCTAAGTGTGGCAACCACGACTCAACGAAAGTATCGGTAACACGCCGTGTTTGTGGTTACCTTGGTAGCCCAGATGCACGACCATTTAACTTCGGTAAGCAAGAAGAAGTTAAACGTCGCGTGAAACACCTTTGATCTAACGAAGGATCTTAGCTAGGGTCTGCGATTTTTAGCTAGCTCACTTAGAAGAGCTACGTTTCAAGAAATAAGATTGGTATCGGTACTATGTCGATACCAATTCTTTCTTTTCATCTGTTACAACACTTCACTTCAAACCATTAAGTAATCACGAGTTTTCAATACTGCCTTATGAATTATCATCAATATCACCCAATCGACGTTGTAAACGGCCCAGGAACACGCTGCACCTTGTTTGTGTCGGGTTGTGTGCATCAGTGTCGCGGGTGTTATAACCAATCGACGCAACGATTGGACTCTGGGCATTTGTTCACTCAAGAATTGCAAGACCACATCATTGCTGATCTCAATGATCCGCGAATCAAACGCCGCGGTTTATCGCTTTCTGGTGGTGATCCTTTGCATCCTGCGAATGTGTCTGAAGTGCTTAAGCTAGTTCAGCGTGTGAAAGCCGAATGCGAAGGCAAAGATATCTGGATGTGGACGGGTTACGAACTTGATGAGCTTGATGAAAAGCAGAAGCAAGTATTGGAATACGTTGATACTTTGATTGACGGTCGCTTCGAGCAAGATAAAGCGGATCCAATGCTAGATTGGCGTGGCAGTTCAAACCAAATCATCCATCGATTTACGCTTTAATGAGTTGACGTATTTTTTACACTCGCATCACTGGTACAAATTGCTAACCTCTGGCATTCCACTGAGGTTTTTCATTTTATGTCGCTTCATCTTTATAAGTTGGTGGAATATTGAACTATATAAAGTACGAGATATTAGGATGTATTGGACTCAACTAGGGTTATCTACTAAAAATCAAAACTTTGATGAATTTCTATTTCTTAAATTGTAAATAAAATGATAAGTTGGAGGTCATTACTTGAATTTCAAAGGGTTGTGACTTTCATGTTTTCACATCTACCAAAACCAACTTTAGATCCAATTCTATCTCTTTCTGTTGCTTACCGCGGCGATACTCGTACTGATAAAGTCGACTTAGGCATTGGCGTTTATAAAAACGACCAAGGTGAAACTCCGATCATGAAAGCCGTTTCTATGGCTCAAGATATCGTTGTTGAAACGCAGAAAACCAAAGCTTACGTTGGCCTAGCAGGCTGTGAAGAGTTTAACCAGAGCATGGTTGATCTGCTGCTTAAAGGGACTTCAGCAATGGATCGCGTTGCTGCGATTCAAACACCGGGTGCAAGTGGTGCACTTCGTATGTTGGGTGACTTAATGAAAGTTTCTCAACCAGACACCACAGTTTGGATTTCAAACCCAAGCTACGTTAACCACAAACCGGTGATGGAAGCTGCTGGTTTAAAAGTTCGATACTACAATTATTTCAGTCCTGAAACGAAGCAAGTAGACACTGCAAAAATGTTGGAAGACCTTGCAAAAGCAGGTCCATTAGATGTGGTATTACTGCACGGTTGTTGTCATAACCCAACGGGGGCTGATATCAATTTTGAAGCATGGCAAGAAATTACTAAGTTATCGCAAAAGAATGGCTTCTTACCGTTCGTTGACATTGCCTACCAAGGCTTTGGAGACGGCTTAGAAGAAGATGCGAAAGGTCTTCAACACATGGCTAACAACGTTGAAGAAATGCTGATCACAACATCTTGCTCGAAAAACTTCGGTTTATACCGTGAAAGAACAGGTGCAGCAATCGTTATTGGTAAGAACAGCGAACACGTTGGCAATGCCAAAGGTAAGCTGCTGACACTTGCACGCTCTACTTACACTATGCCACCGGATCACGGTGCGGCTTTGGTGAAAACAATTCTTCAGAATCAAGAGTTAACGAAGGTTTGGAAGCAAGAGTTGAGTGAAATGCAGCAGCGTTTGTTAAATTTGCGCCAAAGTTTATGTGATGAATTGCGAAATACTTATAACACGTCACAATTTGATTTCATTGAAAGCCATAAAGGTATGTTTACTGTACTAGGCTTTAAAGAAACTCAAATGAATCAGTTACGTGAAGAGTATGGCATCTATGGTGTTGGTGATGGGCGCATCAATATTGCAGGTCTTTCTGAATCGCATATTCCTTACGTAGCAAAAGCGATAGCCAACGTATCAAAATAGAAGGTGACTGAATGTATAATTGGAAAGCGATTATAGTCCTAATGTTAAGTGGCGGTCTTTTTGCTTGCTCGACAACTCAAGTACCTGTCGAGCCAGAGCAAAAGCCTCAAGTCGAACAACCTATTGTGGATGATTCTTCAGACGCTGACGCAGCAGAAGGCGAAAAAGTCACAGAACCTACAGAGAAGCCTGAAGAAGTAAAACCAACTGAACCTGAGGTAAAACCTGTGCCTGTTGAAAAGCCGGTAGAAAAGGTTAGAAAAACGAACGATGGTAAACTGATTCTTGGTGCAGAAGAGTGGGTGTTTGTTCCTGGTTTAAAAGAAGCGTTTAAAGCACGTGTCGATACAGGTGCCACAACATCATCAATCAGTGCGGTTGATATTGTCGATTTTGAACGTGACGGCAAAGACTGGGTTAAGTTCAAAATTGAACATGACAACATCACAACCGAAGAAATCAGCTTACCTGTAGAGCGTTGGGTTAAGATCAAGCAGTCAAGCGCTGAGGGTACACAACGACGCGCTGTTGTCGTTGCCGCGATTCAAATTGGTGATCTAAAAGATAAGACGGAATTTACGCTAGCAGATCGAACGCATCTTTCTTTCCCACTTCTGTTGGGTAGAAGCTTCTTTAGAGATATTGCGGTTGTTGATGTAAGCCAAAAATACGTCCAGAAGAAAATAACTAAATAGAATTAAGAGCATGAGTTCGTCCTCAATAGGACGCTTCTGTTGTTTTTAATTAATCGAATCCCTGTTAATGAAATTAATGGGGATTTTTTCTATTTATGGCCTAATAACAGAGGAATTGTATTTAATTTTGCACTGTTCGCCATCCTTTCACCGTTTAACCTCGACAATGTGATCCTGATCTCTATATAATCCGCGCTTCGTTTTATGTTTAACCCATACTTTCGTATTTCTTATATAGGCACGTCTTTCTGCTTAATAATTATGTGTCAGTACACGCTTAGGAATTAGTTCTTTGATATCTACCGCGAACATCACAATGCAATTTGGCGCAGAGCCGCTGTTTGAAAACATCTCTGCTAAATTTGGTAACGGCAACCGCTATGGTTTGATCGGCGCTAATGGCTGCGGCAAATCAACGTTCATGAAAATCCTAAGTGGTGCACTAACGCCAAGTTCGGGCAACGTTTCTATCACTCCAGGAGAAAAGCTGGGGGTTTTGAGCCAAGATCAGTTCGCATTCGAACAATTCAGCGTTATCGACGTTGTAATCATGGGCGACAGAAAGCTGTGGGAAGTAAAACAAGAACGTGACCGTATATACTCTTTACCAGAAATGAGTGAAGACGATGGTATGAAAGTCGCTGAGCTTGAAAGCGAATTTGCAGAAATGGATGGCTACACAGCAGAAAGCCGTGCAGGTGACATCCTGATCCAAGCGGGTATCGAAGAAGAGTTCCATTTCGGCCTGATGCAGCAAGTAGCTCCGGGTTGGAAACTGCGTGTGCTATTGGCACAAGCGCTGTTTGCAAACCCAGATATCTTGCTACTTGATGAACCAACCAACAACTTGGACATTCACACGATCAACTGGCTGGCTGAAGAGCTAAACCAACGTAAATGTACAATGATCATCATCTCGCACGATAGACACTTCCTGAACTCTGTGTGTACGCACATGGCGGACATCGATTACGGTGAACTGCGTATTTACCCAGGTAACTACGAGTACTTCCTAGAAGCATCTGGCTTGATTCGCGAACAACTTCTAGCAAGCAATGCTAAGAAAGCCGCTGAAATCAGCGAGCTTCAAGACTTCGTAAACCGTTTTGGTGCTAACGCATCGAAAGCGAAGCAAGCAAGTTCACGCGCTAAGAAAATGGACAAAATCACGCTTGATGAAGTGAAATCATCGAGCCGTATGAGCCCATCAATTGATTTCGGTGAAGGTAAAAAACTGCACCGTCAAGCGCTTGAACTTCAAGAACTTGGTCACGGCTTCGATGGCGAAACACTGTTTTCTGGTGGTAATTTACTGCTTGAAGCGGGTACGCGCCTTGCGGTTATCGGTGAGAACGGTGTGGGTAAAACCACGCTGCTACGTTGTCTAGTTCAAGAGCTAGAGCAGAACAAAGGTATCGTTAAATGGTCTGAAAATGCTTCTGTAGGTTACTGCCCACAAGACAGCACTAAGGATTTTGATAACGATCTGAGCATCTTCGATTGGATCTCACAATGGCGTACAGTGAAGCACGATGACCTAATGGTACGTGGCATTCTTGGTCGTCTGTTGTTTACGGCTGACGATGCAAATAAGAAAGCTCGTAACTGTTCTGGTGGTGAGAAGAACCGTCTGCTGTTCGGCAAGCTAATGATGCAAGACATCAACGTGCTTGTAATGGATGAACCAACCAACCACATGGACATGGAAGCAATCCAAGCCCTGAACGACGCGTTGAAGGTTTACACTGGCACGCTTATCTTCGTAAGCCATGACCGTGAGTTTGTTTCGTCGCTGGCGACACACATTATCGACGTGAAAGACCAACAATTGGTCAGCTTCCAAGGCACTTATGAAGAGTACCTAGATCATCAAAAAAAGATGTTGATGGTTAATTTATAGAGTAAGTTGCTGGCTGGCTTAGGGTTTTTAATGACTAAAAGCTAGCGAAACTAACAAAAAAAAGCCCCGAACATTAATTTGTTCGGGGCTTTTTGTATTTAATTCGTCCAGCTACTTATTATACCAATCGTAGTAAATAACTGATCACTTACTTACTGTGATTGGTATTACTTAGTGACGAAACCTAGCTTATTCATAAAACCTAGATACGAAATCTAGCTTAGAAACCGAATCGAGCTGACATTAGAATTTGGTGACCGTAAGTGCCGTTGTTTCGCATATCAAGACCAACAGAAAGTTGATCTGTCGAGTGAAAGCGAGCACCAACCCCTACAATTGAACGCGTATCGTCGTTGTCGATCAATTGGCCAAGACGTGCGTTAACCTCAACATTTGCCATTAACCATGCTTTTATACCGATGTTTATTTCAGTTTTAATGTCATTGTTGTCATTACGTTCAATGTTGTGCAACAGCATTTGGCCTGTCACATCAGCAAATTGATTAATCGGACCGTTAAACCCCATACCTACAGCGGCATCCCAATCGCTCTCAAATTCAGAATCGATACGTGCAATGATGTGTGAGTTCTGAGTAAACATTGTTGTGACTTCACCACCGAAAGTACTCGGGCTTGTACCCATGCGTAGCTCGAATGTGTTGTAGTTAAAGTTGTTTGCAGACGCAGAGAATGAACACAGTGCAGCTAACCCCAGAAGGACAGTCTTGTTTGTGCGACCTAGCATGGTGACTCCATATAAATTGTATTTTTCGGCAGTATATACAAAAAAGCCTGCAACATGCAGGCCAATTTATTGAAGCGCGTAATTTAAAGCTAAATAGTTGAGTCTTGAAGCTTACAAAACTTGAATATGATCAACTTCGATCTCTGGTGTTTTGCCACCTTCGTACTCACCAAAGATACGTACTTTGGTATCAGCAGCTAGAGGTTGTGATAGACGGATATCGTCATCCAGCTCTATTTGAATTTCACTCTGTCCGTCAGAGAAGATAAACGTGTTATTTTTTATCTGACGAACAATCCTGCCGTCTACGATCGCGTCCTGCTCTGTGAACATGCTTGTGTCTGCAAGCAGTGTAGCAACAGAAACGGTTTCGATTGGTCCTGTGTAAGCAATAGGGCCTTTGTGTTTATTATTACTGTGGTCACCAGCCATTGCGAAGGCAGGGGCTAAGGTGATGATTGATACAATTGCTAGTACAGTTTTTTTCATGATGAATTCCTTAGTATTGTTTTTGAGTTGAAACGTCTTCTTTAGCTAAGACAATTTCTTGGGAAGAGACGTTTAGCTTCGATAATGCTAGTAAACAACATTAAGGTTGAATCCAGAGTGAGTAAGGTATTCATTTTCCATTCATTTTACTGGGCATCAACTCGACAATGACGCTAATATAGGGGCAGATAAATATTGCCAAACGGCAAGAAATTAAGGATTTAAGTACAAATGCGATCACCATTAAGCGCCCTTATGGTTCAAGGGACAACGTCAGATGCTGGGAAAAGTGTTTTGGTGGCAGGTTTATGCCGTGTATTGGCTAGGAAAGGCATTAAAGTGGCCCCTTTTAAGCCACAAAACATGGCGTTAAACAGTGCCGTGACAAAAGACGGTGGCGAAATTGGTCGCGCGCAAGCAGTTCAGGCGCAAGCTTGTAATATTGAAGCGTCTGTTCACATGAATCCTGTATTGCTGAAACCGAACTCAGACACAGGAGCACAAGTGATTTTGCAAGGCCGTGCGTTAAGCAATATGGAAGCGACCGGTTATCACGATTATAAGAAGGTCGCGATGAATACGGTTATCGATTCATTCGACCGACTTTCTGCAGAATATGAAAGTGTCATGATCGAAGGTGCAGGTAGCCCAGCTGAAATCAATTTGCGTGAAAATGATATCGCCAACATGGGATTTGCTGAGAAAGCAGATATCCCAGTCATTATCGTAGCGGATATCGACCGTGGCGGTGTTTTCGCTCACCTTTACGGCACATTGGCTCTATTATCTGAATCTGAGCAGGCACGAGTGAAAGGTTTCGTGATTAACCGTTTTAGAGGCGACATTGCGCTGCTGCAATCTGGCCTAGATTGGTTAGAAGAGAAAACTGGCAAGCCTGTGATTGGTGTATTGCCGTACTTGCATGGTTTTAACCTTGAAGCAGAAGATGCCATTACCTCCGCTCAAGAGTCTGATGGAGAAGCTAAGCTCAAGGTCGTGGTGCCTGTACTAACTCGAATAAGTAACCATACAGACTTTGACGCGCTGCGACTTAACCCGTCGATTGATTTACGTTACGTAGGCAAAGGCGAACGTCTGAACAACGCGGATTTGATTATCTTACCGGGTACAAAGTCAGTCAGAGCAGATTTGGGCTACCTAAAAGAGCAGGGGTGGGATAGAGATATTCAACGCCACCTCCGTTTAGGTGGCAAGGTTATGGGTATTTGTGGCGGTTACCAGATGCTAGGAAACATTATCCACGACCCAGATGGAGTTGAGGGTAACCCCGGCAGCAGTGAAGGGCTAGGTTACCTTGATATGGACACTACCTTAACGCAGCAGAAAACCTTAACTAACGTGATCGGTACTATGACGCTGGATGGAAAATCAGCACAAGTAAAAGGTTACGAAATTCACGTAGGTAACACTGATGTCAAAGAAACCGTATTACCGGTTCAGTTAGAATCAGGTAGCCTTGATGGTGCTATAAATCAAGACAACTCGATATTTGGTACTTATCTGCACGGCATATTCGATAACAGTGATGCGTTATCGCTTATCTGCGAATGGGCAGGAGCCAATGATGTAACAGCGATTGACCACGAACAGCTTAAAGAGTTGGGTATTAATCGAATCGCTGACGCCATCGAAGAGCACTTAAATCTTGAATTGCTTTGGCCTGAGTTTAAAGCTCGGGTTTGAATGGGAATATCGGTTAATAACTAAAACAAATAATAGATAAGTGAGAATAATGAAAAAGCTAGCTACCCTCATCACCTTAGCGTTAACGACTTCGTTGAGTTCGACTCATCTTTTAGCGGCCGAAAAGCTAAGAGTTTATGCTGCATCGTCTATGACAAACGCGGTTAACCTATTGGTTGATGTGTTTGAGAAAGATCATTCTGTCGATGTTATTCCTGTGTACGCTAGTACTTCTTCATTGGTACGTCAGATTGAAAGAGGGGCGTCTGCAGACATTTTTATCTCGGCAAATGAAAAATGGATGACGTATTTAGTTGACCGAAAATACGCATCTAGTGACAATGTCACTAATCTGTGTGAGAACGAACTTGTGCTGATTTCACCGAAAGGTATGCCGGTATCGTTGGATATCTCACAGGGTGACCAATGGACTAAACTGCTGACGAATGAAAGACTTGCAGTTGGAAATACGATGTCGGTGCCAGCAGGTATCTACGCTAAGGAAGCGTTAGAAGCTCTGGGTGTTTGGGGTAATGTGAGCACTCGATTGGCACCAAGTAACAATGTACGTATGGCATTGGCTTTGGTAGAACGTAATGAAGCTAAACTTGGAATTGTCTATAAAACTGATGCTCTACTTTCTAAAGAAGTGAGTTTAGTCGAGACGTTCCCTGCAGATTTGCATACCCCAATACGTTACCCTGTAGCGAAGTTGAGCGATAAAGTCGTTGCAGAACAGTTCTATACTTTCTTAAAGAGCGAAAAAGCGAAAGATACCTTGAACAGTTTTGGGTTTGAAGTGCGTTAAATGATGTATTTGTCAGAATACGAATACCAAGCCTTAATGCTGAGCTTGAAAGTTGCTGGTTTTGCCATCTTATGGCTGATTCCTATCGGCATTGGTTTAGCGTGGCTGCTTGCTAAGAAACAATTTTTTGGCAAAAGCATAGTCGAGAGCATTGTGCACCTGCCATTGGTGCTGCCGCCTGTGGTCATCGGTTATTTGTTGCTGGTGATGATGGGTAGACAAGGCATTATTGGCTCATGGCTCAATGAGGTGTTTGGTATTGTATTCAGCTTTAGCTGGAAGGGGGCGGCATTGGCGTGCGTTGTTGTCGCGTTGCCATTAATGGTTCGCTCTATCCGACTCAGCCTAGAGACGGTCGATAGTAAACTTGAAGAAGCGGCTGCCACATTGGGCGCGTCGCCGATTCGTGTGTTTTTCACAATCACATTACCTCTGATGCTCCCTGGGATCATTACCGGTACCATGCTCTCTTTTGCGAGAAGCCTTGGTGAGTTTGGCGCGACGATTAGTTTCGTTTCAAATATTCCCGGTGAAACCCAAACTATTCCTTTGGCTATGTACACCTTTATCGAAACGCCTGGTGCGGAGATGGAAGCCGCACGTTTATGTGCCATTTCTATCGTGATAGCGCTTGGTTCATTGATGTTATCTGAGTGGTTAAATAAAAAGTCTGCACAACGATTAGGAGGTAATGCATGAGTGCCTTAATACTCCAATACCAACAACAGCTTGGTGAAACTTTTTTTGATATCAACTTAATGTTACCTAGCCACGGTATCACTGCGATTTTTGGCCGTTCAGGTGCGGGTAAAACCTCGTTAATTAATGCAATTAGTGGTCTTAAACAGCCAGATAGGGGGTTGATCAGCGTATCGGGAACCACCTTATTTGATAGTGACAAGGGCATTAACTTGCCGACACACAAACGCAACGTCGGTTATGTTTTCCAAGAGTCGAGATTGTTTCCACATCTAAAGGTGTCAGCGAACCTCAAATACGGAATGAAGGGCGTTGATAAAGCGCATTTTGAGCAAATCGTTTCACTGTTGTCTTTGGACTCATTGCTTGATCGCTATCCGGCACGTTTGTCTGGTGGTGAGAAGCAACGTGTGGCGATTGGCCGTGCTTTGTTGTCTAAGCCGAGCATTTTGTTGATGGATGAGCCTTTAGCCTCTCTCGACTTGCCTCGTAAGCGTGAAGTGATGCCGTTTTTGGAGAACTTATCCGAAACCGTTCAAATCCCGGTTATCTATGTCACACACAGTCTTAATGAAATATTACGCTTGGCGAACTACTTAGTGATTATCGATCAAGGTAAAGTCATTTCATCGGGCGTAACCGAAGAAGTATGGGCATCTAGAGCTATGCAGCCTTGGCAATCTTTCTCAGAGCAAAGCTCGCTATTTGAAGCAACATTAACGGAACACAATAACGATTATACTCTGTCTCGTCTGACGCTTGGTAAATCGACGTCGTTATGGGTTCAGAAGGTGTCCAGTGAGATTGGTGCCGCGGTGAGATTACAAGTTAGAGCAAATGATGTTTCTATCGCACTACATAAGCCGAAAGGTACTTCGATACGTAATATCCTCCCTGTAACCATTAAAAGCGTAGAGACGCAGCAACAGGGCAATAATAGGCAGAGTGTAGGGGTTAAGTTGGAGTTAGAGTTAGGGTGTTACCTTTGGGCAACAATCACGTTATGGGCTTTAGATGAACTCAATCTAGAAATTGGTCAGCGTGTTTATGCTCAGATCAAGGGTGTTAGTGTCACACAGAGAGATATTGCTGTTACACACTAAATCGTCAATTGAAAGTTTAGATCGTGAACTAGACTTTAGGAGCGTCAGTTAAGCACAGGTTTCTATAGACTAACAACGACAAGAAAAAGTCGCGGGCACAAAAAAGCCGCTCCTTTTAAGCAGTAAGCGGCTTAATCATAAGTAGTACTGTTAGCGATTTACTTAGTAAAAACTTCTTTAAAATCACGCTTCAAGATAGCATCACGACGAGCTTTCTTGATTTGCTTAACCATGTCTTTTACACAGTTGTGTAGGACTTGGTCTAGCAGTTGAGCACGGTACTCTTCTTTTTCTTCGTCAGTCATGTCTTCTGGAAGTTTAAGAGTCGGGAACTCTTCCATCACGTTGACGCCAGCGAACGCTTGGCTTACAGAAATTAGAGCGTGAAACTGCTCAAAGTTGTCTAAAACATTTTGTGCGCTCGCTGGAAGGCTATCCCAAGCTTCACGTACCGCTTCTTCAGACACTTCGTGAATAGAAGTAACCATGAAGTGCATCTCTTTTGGCACTTCATCAAATTCGATAACTTGACGAAGCTCTGGTGAGATAGTGGTTAAATCGATTTCTGGTTGTTCGTTGCTTTTAGCGTCTGACATAATATTTCTCTTTAAAAAGAAAACAATGCTAAAAAGATCTGTAAAAAAGTCAATATAATATAGAGATTAGTGCATGATTTAAGCCCAAAATTGAGCTACTTTGAATATTCAGCACAATATAAAGGTGATGTGATGATAGAAAAGGGAGCTTCGATGCGCATATTACTGGTTGATGACGTTCAACTAGACAGAATGCAGCTTGCTATTCGACTCAAGCAACTGGGCCATATTGTTGAAGCTGTTGGAAGTGGTAAGGAAGCCCTAAATATTTACTCTAATTTTGATCCTGAACTCGTGTTGCTTGATATCACTATGCCTGATATGGACGGTTTTGAGGTTGCAAACGAGGTGCGTCATCAATTCCCCGAGTGGGTTCCCATCATCTTTTTGAGTGGTCACGAAGAGCCTGAAATGATTGCAAAAGCGATTGATGCTGGTGGCGATGATTATCTGATCAAGCCAGTGAACAAAGTTGTTTTGAATTCTAAGTTGATAGCGATGCAGCGTATTGCGCACATGAGGCGTGAGTTAAAGCAGAGCACAGCCAAATTAGAAGAACTGAACATCCTTCTTCAACAGCAAGCCAACGAAGACGGTTTAACCAAATTGTACAACCGTCGATATATGGATACTAAGCTTGAAGAGAGCATCGCGTGGCACGGAAGACGTAATATGCCCATGACCGTGATACTCCTAGATGTAGATTTCTTTAAGTCTTATAACGACAATTACGGCCATATTCAAGGAGATAAGTGTTTGCAAGAACTTGCTAGTACATTAAAGCGTCTCTTTGTTCGAGCTGGAGAATTTGTAGGTCGTTATGGCGGTGAAGAGTTTGTGTTGATTTTGAGTGATACGGATATCAAAGCAGCTAAATTACATGCGGATCGGGTAGAAGAAGCACTTCATGAAATGAATTATACACACAATTACTCAACCGTTTCCGATAGAGTTACAGTGTCACAAGGGGTGCTGTCATTTATTCCCTGTGGTGATGAATCTATTGACTTTGTTTACGAAAAAGTTGATCAAGTGCTTTATCAAGCCAAACAAAGTGGTAGAAATACCTACATACAACGAAACATTTTGGATCTTGTAGTTTAGTTTACCTGCTCGTTAGATATTTGAAATGACACTTCTACTAGTGTTGAAGCTAGAAAGGGATTTAAGGGATAAAAATGCCGCACTCAAAGTCATTTTCTATGATTAATAGATGTTGGACACCGGTCGTACCTGTACTTTGTTTTGTTGTTCCTACCGTTGTTAATGCTGCCACGTCGTTATCTGACCTTTTTCGTAAAGATATCGAGCAGAGCTTTGCGACGAGTGTACTGCTTAACGATACTGATGTTTTCACTTTTGGTATCAATAGCTTTGATCCAAATAAAGTATTTAGTTTAGACAATGATGCTATTGGTTCGAACGATTCCGTAAGTCGCCGAAAAAGTATTACGTCCCTCAGCCTACCATACACATTTGAATTACCAGCTTACATTGAAGATAACCATCAAGAGGTGACTCTTAGTTTGTCTGCATTGCGTGTTGAGAGAGACGTTCGATATGAGTCAACGACAGTAACTGATTTTCAAAAAGAGACCATAGTATCGGGGTATGTTGAGTTCGCTAACGTTTCTCAATTAAATGATTATTGGAGTTTCCATTCAGGGATTGGTAATCATGTTTCTTACTATCGTAACGACTTCGATTATCGTGCTAATCTGCTTAAGCCGCTTGCTGGCCAACTTGACGGGACTTATCTCAATACTGATGCTTGGGCCTATATCATTGAGCCTAAAATCAAGTTGATCTTTGAAGACAAGAACGATTGGGGAAAATACAAACTCAGTACCAGTTGGCGTTACTTTAATGGTGTCGGTTGGGGTGAAGCAAATAACGGTAATATTGGCCACCCAGAAGGTTGGTATATAGCCAATGAAGCGAAGATCTTTTACGACCTAGTACGTTGGGATAAAAACATTACATCTATGTACTCCAGTATCAGGAGAATTGATATCGGAGGTGATACTGTTGCTCCTATGGGAACGACGTCGTATTACGAAGGCAGTGTGGGCTGGCTGCTTAACCCCAACTTATTTAATGAATGGGTCGATAATGTAGGCATTGGCTTTACGATCAATTACGGAAGCAGCTTGAAAGGAGGGAGCTTGATTATCTTCTTCAATCAAGATTAGTCTCCAAACTTATTTTCTCCTGTTCGGTTCTCAATTTATTGATGTTTATTGTTGAAGGCTTTAGCTAACTGTAGATGCGCTTACTTGCCTCCCAGAACTAGCTTTTAACACACAGTTTGTTTCGGCCAGTTTCTTTAGCTTTGTACAGTGCATTATCCGCAAGCTTCAAAACTTCTTCGGGCTGTCTTGTGGTCGTACTATCAGCCAACCCAATACTTACCGTTACATTCACAACATCTGCAGGTTTACTATTCTTACCACGCTTTTTCATACCAACTTCATGGTCATCAGGGCGCTCGTGAGCGTTACGAATAGTGATGTCGTAATTCTGGACCTCAGAAATCAGAGCTTGAAGGTGCTCTTTCACTTGTTCTGTGTACTTGCCTTTAAAAATGATCGTGAACTCTTCACCACCATAGCGATAAGCTTTCGCACCTCCGGTTGTTTCTTTCAATACACGAGCCACTAGTTTCAGCACATCGTCGCCAATATCATGCCCGTAGGTATCATTAAATTTCTTGAAGTGATCGATATCCACCATCGCCATCGAGTACTTACGCCCTAAGTGCTTCATATCCACTTCTAAGGCGTGTCGACCAGGAATGTTAGTCAGTTGGTCATTAAAGGCCATATCGTGGCTTGCTGACATCACATAGATAATGATCAAGGTACCCGATAGTGAAAACATAGTGCTTGAGATGTATTGAACGTCAAAAAAGATAAAGGTACATGACGCGAGCAAAATTGCACTGTAGACCACAACATCAATCGCTCGGTTGTACACCAGAACCAAAATAGATGTCAGGCCGAGTAGACAAAGGCTATATAGCACCAAAACTAAAGGCAGTTTGGAAAAGTCCCTCACGACAAACAAAATGCCTTCGCTCCATGATTCAAAACCTCCGGCATGGAAGTGAGAAACAATCAATTGTGTCCACACCATAAACAACACGAGTACCAAGCCATATAACAGCATGGATTTTGAGTTAACGCCATTATCGGGGAAGGCATAAACGAGTAAGCAAGTCACAGGCAGTAGAGCGGCCAGCAGAGATAGCTCTAACAAAGTGGTCCCGGTATTGAGTGGCGATTGCAAGCGAACTTGGATGATTAAATAAGCGACAAGCATGGTTACAGAAACCATGGCCATTCGACCTTGCTTAAATGTGTGGCACAGCATGACCGCAACGCTCAGTAAAATATATGGGAGGTTGCTAGCAAACCCTATGTTTGAACCCGTCACGAGAATGACGTTGTTCATACCTGCAAGTAATATTGCTAAGAGAAGTAAGGGGAAGCAAAATCGAAACATGCTCGACGTTACGAAAGAAGATGTCATTTATGTGGTGAGCCTAACTATAATGATGATCTTATAATTTAATGTTATACGTAGGATACGGTTAAACAAGCGATTGCCAAGCTTTTTGCCTAAATTAAAGCAAAATATTGCCATAGGGCGCTAATGGCGCCACCATTTTTATATGTATTCGAGTTGCTATTAACCATAGAACGAACTAAATAGTATATATGATAAATTAATTAGTCGTTATAAGTACTTAACAAAATTCAAGTGCTTTTGCCTCAATTGTCATATTAGCTCCGATAACTGATAGAAGCATAGACTGTAATCAAATTCGAGCAAGCTCTATAACAGAGTTAAAGTAAGTTTTGCGATTAGGTTGTTCACTATTTGAAACTAGGTCATAAACAACCGCTACAAATGGAGGTGTAGTATGCAAATTAGTGTTGATGTACATAACTATATGGAAACTTTGGTGGGACACGTTTTGTCTACCGAGGAATATGTGTCTAGCTATACTAACGAACAGTTGGCCGATCTTGCGTGTCTGGCTTTAGGGCAACTTAAGCCGATCTACATTCGCTTCGATATCGATTTTCTTTCAGCACTGCCAGAAGATAAATTAGTGCTCTATAAACGAAACAGTGAGGTCGCGGTAAAAAATGCAGAAAGTATGGTTATTGACGATAGAAGACGTGAGCGTAACGACAATGTGCCCGTTATATTTAGCCAACATAACTTTGATGATGACGTAGAGTTGCAATGGTATGAAAAGCCATTGTTGAATCGTAAACAGTCATGATAGTTTAGTGTGAGTGCGGTCATTTAAGGAGTAAAAATACATGGGTTTCTTCTCTAGATTATTTAGTGGCAAAGAAAAAACCGAACAAAAAGTAGAGATTGAGCCAGTCGAATATAAGGGTTTCAATATCTATCAAGATGCCATTGCTGAATCTGGTCAATACCGTGTTGCTGGGCGAATCGAGAAAGAGATCGAAGGTGAAATTAAAACTCATCGGTTTATTCGCTCTGACGTTGTTTCAAACAAACAAGACGCCAACGAATTAATGCTCAAGAAATCACAGATGTTCATCGACCAAATGGGTAACAATATATTTAGCTAACCAATTAGGGTTAGAATTGATGTTAGTCATCATTTTGAGAGCTTTCAGTGTATATGCTGAAAGCTCTTTTTTGTTTTTGAGAATAAGATCTGCTAACAGGTAGTTGTCACACAGATTACTGATTGAGTGGTTGATCTGCTTTGAGGAAGGGTTTCACTTCTTAAAATAAAGTGCTTAAAACTCCACCAAACTGTTATAAGTAATAACTTTTCTTATTCTTTGAACAAAACGCTTGAAGTATTAGTTGTCGTTAGATACAAACGAATAAGTCATTGTGCCAATAGTCAAGGAATAGCTATGCAAATTGGTGTACCAAGAGAAACACTCGCAGGTGAAACGCGAGTCGCTGCATCGCCGAAATCGGTAGAGCAGCTACTAAAATTAGGGTTTGAAGTTTGTGTTGAATCACAAGCAGGTGCGTTAGCAAGTTTTGAAGATGCAGCTTATGAACAAGCTGGAGCAAAAGTTGTTACTGCAGATGAAGCTTGGAAATCCGATATTATCTTTAAAGTTAACGCTCCGATCGTTGACGAGTCTAAAAACGAAATCGATCTACTTAAAGATGGCGCAACATTGGTCAGCTTTATTTGGCCTGCTCAAAACCCAGAATTAATGGAACAATTGTCCAGTCGTAACATCAACGTGATGGCGATGGATTCTGTTCCACGAATTTCGAGAGCTCAGGCGCTAGATGCGTTGAGTTCTATGGCAAACATCGCCGGTTATCGTGCGGTTGTTGAAGCGGCGCATGAATTCGGCCGATTCTTCACCGGTCAAATTACAGCGGCTGGTAAAGTTCCACCAGCAAAAGTACTGGTTGCTGGTGCGGGTGTTGCTGGCCTTGCCGCTATTGGTGCTGCAGGTAGTTTGGGTGCGATTGTTCGTTCGTTCGATGTTCGTCCAGAAGTAAAAGAGCAAGTAGAGTCTATGGGCGCTGAGTTCTTGGAAGTCGATTTCAAGGAAGATACAAGCGCTGGTGATGGCTACGCAAAAGAGATGTCTGACGCGTTCAATAAGAAAGCTGAAGAACTTTATGCGGCTCAAGCGAAAGACGTCGACATCATTATTACCACCGCTCTTATCCCAGGACGTCCGGCACCTAAACTGATTACCAAAGAGATGGTAGACAGCATGAGTGCAGGTAGCGTGATTGTCGATCTTGCAGCAGCGAATGGCGGTAACTGTGAGTACACGGTTGCGGATCAAGTCATTACAACAGCGAATGGCGTTAAGATTGTTGGTTACACAGACATGGTTGGTCGTCTACCGACTCAGTCTTCTCAACTCTACGCGACTAACCTCGTTAACTTGCTAAAACTGCTTTGCAAAGAGAAAGACGGCAATATCAATATAGACTTTGAAGATGTTGTGCTGCGTGGAGTCACAGTAGTAAAAGAAGGCGAAGTCACTTGGCCAGCGCCACCAATTCAAGTTTCTGCTCAACCACAACAAGCTAAACCAAAAGCAGCGAAACCCGAGCCTAAAGTTGAAGAACCTGTTTCTCCAATTAAGAAAGCGGCGGGTATGGCGGTTGCTGTTGGTGCATTCGCTTGGGTTGCTTCGGTTGCTCCTGCTGCATTTTTATCTCACTTTACCGTTTTTGTTCTCGCTTGCGTGGTGGGTTATTACGTAGTTTGGAATGTAAGCCATTCTCTGCACACACCGTTGATGTCCGTGACTAACGCGATTTCAGGGATCATTGTGGTAGGGGCACTGTTACAAATAGGACAAGGAAGTGGCGTCGTCACGTTCTTATCATTTATTGCCGTATTAATTGCAAGTATCAATATCTTTGGTGGCTTTACCGTGACCAAACGTATGCTTGAAATGTTCCGTAAAGACTAAGGAGTAACAGATGTCTGAAGGATTAGTACAAGCAGCTTATATTGTTGCTGCTGTATTCTTTATCATGAGCTTGGCTGGATTATCGAAACAGGAATCTGCACGTGCAGGTAACTATTACGGTATTACGGGGATGGCAATTGCATTGATCGCGACGATCTTTGGCCCTCACTCTACAGGTATTGTGTGGATAATCATCGCAATGGTGATCGGTGGTGGTATTGGTATCCACTACGCTAAGAAAGTTGAAATGACGGAAATGCCTGAGCTAGTGGCTATTCTGCACAGCTTTGTGGGTATGGCAGCGGTACTTGTGGGTTACAACAGTTACATTGATGCTCCTGAAGCGGCAACACACGCAGAGCATGTGATTCACCTAGTGGAAGTGTTCCTTGGCGTGTTTATCGGTGCGGTTACGTTCACTGGTTCGATTGTTGCGTTTGGTAAGCTTCGTGGCGTTATCTCTTCGTCGGCACTGAATATCCCTCATAAGCATAAGTGGAACCTAGCGGCTATTGTGGTTTCTACATTGTTAATGATCATGTTCGTGAAAGCAGACGGCAGCATGTTCGCACTTATGGTGATGACATTGATCGCGTTTGCATTCGGTTACCACCTAGTGGCATCGATTGGCGGTGCAGATATGCCTGTAGTGGTTTCTATGCTTAACTCGTACTCTGGTTGGGCAGCGGCGGCAGCAGGTTTCATGCTTGCGAACGACTTGCTTATCGTAACCGGTGCACTCGTTGGTTCGTCAGGTGCCATTTTGTCGTACATTATGTGTAAAGCAATGAACCGTTCGTTCATTAGTGTTATCGCTGGTGGCTTTGGCCAAGAAGTCACAGTTTCTGGTGGCGATGAAGAGCAGGGCGAACACCGTGAAACCTCAGCTGAAGATGTGGCTGACATGCTTAAGAACTCTAAGTCAGTCATCATCACTCCGGGATATGGCATGGCAGTAGCCCAAGCTCAATACCCAGTGCATGAAATCACTGAGAAGCTAAGAGCACAAGGTATTAACGTTCGCTTTGGTATCCACCCTGTTGCTGGTAGGTTACCGGGTCACATGAACGTGCTGCTTGCTGAAGCAAAAGTACCTTACGATATCGTTCTTGAAATGGACGAAATCAATGATGACTTTGACGAGACAGATACGGTATTGGTTATTGGTGCGAATGACACTGTAAACCCAGCAGCGCTGGAAGATCCAAACAGCCCAATTGCTGGCATGCCAGTACTTGAAGTTTGGAATGCTCAAAACGTTATCGTGTTCAAGCGTTCGATGAACACAGGTTACGCAGGTGTGCAAAACCCACTGTTCTTTAAAGAGAATACACAGATGCTGTTTGGTGATGCGAAACAGAGCTGTCTAGGAATTCTAGAACACTTATAAAGACCTGTCTGACAAACACTTTTAAAATAAAGGAGCTCATTTGAGCTCCTTTTTTTGATCGGTAAAAGTCATCGTTGACCATTATTCATAAACGATTGGAAAGAAATTACGTAATCGCACACCCGCTTGGATTGCTGGATTATTAAATCAACGCTCTGGTACACCCGTACAATGTATCTATATTATGATGGAATTAATCATTGATATTCGCTGCTTTCACTGCTTTTCATGCGCTTAAAAATTTATCTTTGATAGCGAATGGTATATATTTGTCTGATCTATATGAATTTGCGCTGGTTTGTGATCATCAAAAGAAAATTTACGCTTCTTATTGCTACGTTGTCAGTTTCAGTAAACGCATTTGCTGATTCTTTGCCTGAGCGTATCGATAACTTCACCAAACTTTTTGATCATGAAACGGCAGTTGAATCTTATGACATTCGACTGCTTCAGGCTGATTATCCAACTCGCTTGATCATGCCATCTTCAATGCTGCCGCAAACAGCAGAGTATCCATTAAAAGATATCCAACGCTTATATCAGTTATCAAAAACATGTAGCGGAAAGCTTCCGTTAAGCCCTTTGATCACAGAGCCGTTGGTTTTTACCCGGGCGATGTGTAAAGGCACCAAACTTTCAGACCGCTGGTTTAGCCGTAGTGGCTTGATTCACCCTGGTGGTGGCTCTTATGCGGCACGTTATGTTGAGAAGTACCCGGAAAAGTTCGACTCTTTGAAGCGTTTTATGCATATTCAAGAGCGGCCAAATACTGAAGATGATGAGTTGTTATCTCGTTTACAAAAAATGGACAATGAAGCCATAGCGGCGCTGTTAGCTGGCGCAAGCATGTTTGTTGAGCTTGATGAAATGTGGGTGAAGCGCGGCGACAGATATTATCTGTATGACGAATCTGTGTGGAACGAAAATGCAACGGCTGCTGGATTATCGTTCAGTTTATCTTCAGAAGACAATAGCTGTTTTGTCCAACGCGGTAACGTCTGTTGGGAAATAGAAGATCATTCAGAGCTGCTGCAAATCGCGATGTTTATCTTGGTGATCGCCAACATCATGCTTGTACTCGGTTGGGCCGTATATCGTTGGAATAGCAAGAAGCAAGAGATGAAGAGCCGCATGCTCGTTCTTCAAATTTTAACGCACGAATTAAGAACACCGATTGCGAGTTTATCATTGACAGTTGAAGGGTTCAGACGCGAATTCGAACACTTACCAGAATCGGTTTATGATGAGTTTCGTAGGTTGTGTGAAGATACTCGTCGTTTAAGACAGTTAGCTGAAGCAAGTAAAGACTATTTGCAGTCAGATAATCAACCGCTCGCAACTGAATGGGTACCAAGTGTCGAAGAGTGGCTTCAATACAAAGTTGAAGAAGAATTCGCTCCGGGAATTGAACTCCGTGTGAATAAAGATATTGCCGCAAAAGTGAACGTATATTGGTTAGGGACGTGCATCGATAACCTGATCAGGAATGCTGTTAAATACGGTGTCGCACCAGTGATACTAGAACTGAATACTTCTGACAAGAAGCTGACATTCAAAGTTATAGATAATGGAGACTTGTCCCGCAAAGATTGGGGGCAACTAAGAAAGCCATTCGTTAGTAAGAGTGGACTCGGTTTAGGTCTGACGATAGTGGAATCTATGGTCGGAAAAATGGGCGGTCACATGACGCTTATCGGCCCCCCAACAACATTTATTTTGGAGATACCTTGTGAAACAGACATTGCTTCTCGTTGAAGATGATAAAAATTTAGCTGACGGTCTATTAGTTAGCCTTGAGCAAGCTGGGTATGAATGTTTGCATGCAGAACTGGTCTCTGAAGTTGATGCCTATTGGGAGCAAGCGGATCTAGTGATTCTAGATCGTCAGCTTCCTGATGGTGACTCAGTAGATGCTCTTCCCGGTTGGAAGAAAAAGAAAGATATCCCCGTAATTTTGCTGACAGCACTCGTTACAGTAAAAGACAAAGTAGCGGGTCTCGATTCAGGTGCGAACGACTACTTAACAAAGCCATTTGCAGAAGCAGAGCTGTTTGCTCGTATTCGTGCTCAACTTCGCCTACCAGACGCTGAAGAGCAGGATGAATCAAAAGTAATCGCTCAAAATCTTGTTATCGATAAAGCGACTCGTGAAGTGTTTTTTAACGAGCAAGAAGTCACGTTAACGCGCACAGAGTTTGACCTGTTATTGTTCTTGGCAAGTAACCTTGGCCGCGTATTCACCCGTGACGAGTTGCTTGACCACGTTTGGGGTTACAACCACTTTCCAACAACACGTACAGTCGATACCCATGTTTTGCAACTTAGACAGAAACTGCCGGGTCTAGAAATAGAAACGCTACGTGGCGTTGGTTACAAGATGAAAGCGTAATGAAAAAAGCCTTACTCCCACTATTAATGTTGTCTTGCGTGGTGAATACCGCGCAAGCAACAGATTGGTTTAAAAATAGCGATGCTCTAACTCAAGTGCACAAACATCTATTGGATAATGACTTATCCCTTATGTTTGATTCATTAGTGGAAGTTTGGCAAATCAATGCTTCTCAGTCTCGAGAAGATCACCTAAATGAGCTGTTCGACCAAGCGTTGAATAAAGATTGTGGTAAAACCCTCACAAAAAAGACACTACCCGATTGGGTCAGTTCGGTGGTCGTAAAAAGGCACATTATCCAAAGCCCAGGGCGAGATACATTTCGTGTTGCGATTGAGGTTGAATCTGATAACAACATTCAAGATATCACCTTCGAGAAGTGGGTCGATAAAGTTGTTTCGTCTGATAGTGAATTCACTAAAGAAAGCGAAGTCGTTAACAATGCTTCAGTCAATTTATATCTCAAGCGTTATAACTTAGCGTCTCAACTCGACTCTGGTTTATATCGTTTAAGCGTAAAAGGCGATGGCGGTAATTCTTGGAGCACTTGGGTTATTCTTGGTGAGGTCGCCATGCGTCAGCAAGTTCGCTGGGCATCTAAAGACACGTGGCGCATCGATAAAAAAGAGCTCCTTAACCCTTATTGTCCACTGCCTAAGCTTGAAGTCGGTTTGTACGATTATATCGACGAGCACTATGAACAGGTGTGGGGTAAGAGCTACGAATCTGATTATCCGATGAACCTCACAGGTGAAGAGCTACCCAATGATCGCTATGTTTTGGCCATTTCAATGGTGCATTATCGCTGGCAGGGCGACATAGCGATAGAACAAGCACAAACTATCAGTAAAACTTATGATATTTCTAGCGAAGAAGAGTTAAAGTAATTTAAAATTGAGCCGTTAACTATGTAAGGGATCTAACAAAGATAAACGGCATGAAAAAAACTACTAAACTACTCGCAGCGTCAATTGTATTCGCCAGTCTTCCTCTTTCAGCAGCCAACTACGCCATTGAAGCGCGTGGTGATGCGATGGGTGGTGTTGGTGTTGTTTCTGCAAACTTCCTAACCGCTCCATTTTATAACCCAGCACTGGTTGCAATCTATCGTCGTAACGATGACATGGGCATGATCACGCCAAGCTTTGGTGGTAATTATAATGATCCTAACGATATGAAATCGAATATCGATAGTGTTATTGACGCTTCAAATACTGCTGACTTAGATGCGGCGCTTAATAGACTTGATGGCAACCAAGCTAATGTAGAGCTTGGTGGTGTTGTAGCATTTGCACTTCCTAACCAGTTTGTTGCTGCAAACCTATTTGCTAAAGCTTACACTGAATCTTTTGCGACGCCTGATGTTTACACAACCGGTTCCGATACGGACAAAGTGGAGTTGTCGACCGTTGAAGCGGTTTCAATCGGCGTAGCCGAAGTCGGCCTTTCTCTTGCTAAATACCAAACCTTCATGGGCCAACACATTTCATTTGGTATTACACCTAAAATCCAACGTATATATACATACAACTATGTTGCTTCAGTTAATGATTACGACCTGTCTGACGTAAGAGAAAACAGTGACGGTGAAACAGCTTTCAACATGGATGCTGGTGCACTTTGGTTCTTCGGTCCATTCCGAGTCGGTGTTGCGGCAACCAACTTGATCTCTAGAGATATCGAAACTAAAGATACAACTAGAACGTTAACCAGTAGCACAAGCGGCGCGGCTCACCAAGTCGGTGGTAAATACACTTACCAACTTGAGCCAGTTTATACCGTTGGTGCTGGTATCGTGTCGGACTACTTTACATTAAGCGTTGATTACGATTTGAATGAGACAGAAAAGTTCACCTCATTTGATGATAACGAGCAGATGATTCGTGTGGGTACTGAAGTCGACCTGCTACGTCAGCTTAAGCTAAGGGGAGGGTACTACAAGAACTTGGCTTACTCTGATTCAGAAGGAACAGTCACAGCCGGTATTGGTATCTCGCCACTCAACTTGTTCCAGTTAGATCTAAGTGCTAACTACACGAATGAAAATGCTATGGGTGCTTCAATCAATTTCCTTGCTAGTTACTAACAGTCCTTATATAGTTCTGCTCCTAAACAAAGGAGCAGAGCATGCTAAACGACTTACCAACCCTTTCTCACGAAGAACAACAGAAAGCTGTTGAACGTATCCAAGAAATGATGACTCAAGGCATCAGTACAGCACAAGCTATCAAAATCGTCGCTGAGCAAATTCGTGAAGAAATGAGTAATAAAGAAGAGTAGGGCATAAGCCCTTCTTTTTTACTCACTTAATGCACTATAACTAAATACATTGCCTTCTAATATATTATCTCGTTCATACCAATACTTTATTCATCCTAAATCCTGACCTGTCCAAAACTGTTAAATTCAGCTTATTCAGTTAGTTACATCAGAGCAATCCACTGTAGTGGCTTTTCTTCCTTTCTATTTGTAATTAAACTACATAGAAGTCTGAAAGTAAAACATCTGTCACTTTAGGTGTCAGTATTTATGTCACTATATCTAAGTGGTTAAATCTATGGTGTTTTTTAAGGCTAGTGACGTTGTGACTTCTGTTTTTAGCGGATACGAGTGCATGAATGTTCAGAAGCAGACAAATGAGGATTTCATCTAAGAACAGCGCGAGATAAGTAACGACGGTAATGTTCAAAACCGATACCTCGAGTGACTTACCACTGCTTAGAGCAAGCTTTACTCCCAAATATGTGACTTTAAGAACAAGTGCTTAGGAGAAGCATAGAGACGTAAGAAAGAGCTGTTTATAGAGCGATTCAGTAACGATACGTATCAACCGGAGAATGCCATTGATGACGTTATTACAGATGATGAGAGCGCGCTTAGGGGGGCGAATCGATTAGAACTCTGATGAGACAATAAAGCTTATTTAGTCAGCGGTTAAAAATCTAACGGCTGCTTAAGTGGAGAGTAGATATCGACAGGGTATTGATTGCGTATTAGCAGAGAGTTGAATATGTAACTGCAGTCCAATCTAGCGAACTTTAATCAAACGTAACGACTTGGTTTCGTCTGTTGTCTTTAGCTTGGTAAAGCGCTTTGTCTGCACGTTTGATGGCAGTACGTATCGATTCATGCTGTTTAAGCTGCGTTACTCCGGTCGAAGCCGTTACTTGAAGCGCTTTAGGCCAAGGGCTTTGGTCCATTGTTAGGTAAAAATCATCGATAGATTCGTTACACTGTAGCGCAGTTTGTTCCAGGCAAACGAGTAGAAACTCCTCACCACCCCAGCGATAAAGCAAGTACTACTCACCAAGGCTCTCGTTCGTCGTTGCGACAAACTGAATAAGTACTTTGTCACCGGCTTCATGGCCATGTTGATCATTGATCTGCTTAAAATGGTCTAAATCAAACAACGCAATGTGAATCGTTTTTCCTTGTTGCGCCAGCCATTCGAAATCATAGAAGGTATCTAACGCTTCGGTTCGGTTTCTACATCCGGTCAACGGATCGGTTGTGGCCTTTACCTTTAGCTCTTCAATTTCTTGGGTTAAATAGCGTTGTTGCTCTGCTGCACGCGTTTTGCTTCGCTGTGCGATGTGTAATGCGCAATGCCTTAGACTTGGCGCAATCGGAGATTAGAGCATTAGCATTGATAAAATTGCTAGACCCAGAACTGACGGTTATACAGGAAAGCGCACCATTAGACCAAATTCAAGTTTAAATATTGAACGCAGACCCTTGATTCTGAATGTTATTTGCTCAATAAGTGCGGTTTTTTCGGGGGTGATAATTTAACTGTATATTTATACAGTTAAACTTAAAGTGGCTCGGTTTGTTGTAATAAGAGTAGTGTGTGCGAGTTTTATGGCTTGCTGTGATAACGAGTCACGAGGCCACTTTACTGTTCATCAATTAAAGTGGAGGGTACTTATGTTGCAGTGTCACTTCTTAAGCTCAATTTTATCGAAACACTTTGTTGTCTATGAGAGCGTTCGTACCACTCATTTTGTCTTTCATTCCCAATTACGCGCCATAGTGCGATACCTACTTGAATACTACGCATCTCGATGGATAACGAAGTAATTGCGTTCCTCAATCCGTTAATCATTGCGCTTATTACAGGTGGAGTCTCAAGCCTTGGCGCGATTGCAGCTTTGAAAACGGACATCAACTGGATAAAACGAGTGCAACAGGACCAAGAGCAACGGATACGAAAACTGGAGATACCGAATGAAAGGACACAAGTGCAAAGGCCGCCGACCAAACGACCAACTTAAGAAAGGATACACACTCAAAAATGGGCGAGTGGTGAGGGCGAACACTACACGAAAACGCTACAAAAACGCCGATAAACCACACTAATCAAAAGAGCCATTTTCTTATAAAAGTGGCTCTTTTTGTATCCCCTGTGTAAGAGACTGTACTATCAGCACCTAGTTTTACAGCTAATGATTTAAATCACTGTTATAAATGAGGTTAATGGTTATAATTCATTCCACTAATCAGGCTAGCCAGAAAATCGTCAATTTGAACACGGCGTTTTCCTGTTAGCTTGACTTGTTTTTATTTATCAGTGTATGTGAAGGTTCATATGCTGATCTACCATACTTTTATTATTTATCTGGATCAGAATGGACGCGACAGAACTCGGTATTGTACTAGCGTTAGCTAGTTTGTTTTTAGGATTTATCTTTTGGGTTGTTCCGCGAGAGGTTGTAACCAATCGCTTCAAAAAGTTTAGTGTTCAATCTCATGTTGAAAAGCTACATCTTCGAACTGACTTTAGAATCGCAATTGTCGATGATGAAATAGGCAATTATCCAATACAATACATCAAAGACTTAGGCTTTAACGTTCATGAGTATGAATCAGTTTCATTTACTGATGCGCAAAATTTGATAAATCACGACTTGTTACTTCTCGATGTAAAAGGTGTCGTCAGGGAAGATCTAGATGAAGGTGGTGCTAAGTTAATAAAAATAATAAAAGAGGCTCGCCCTTTAATTCCTGTTGTAGCAGTGTCTTCAGGTTACTTCCATACGGAGTTGAATGACTACTTCCGAATTTCAGATGCTACTGTAAATAAGCCAATTGATGAATTTAAAATTCGAGAGCTATGAACGACTTTTAGCCAAAAGTACGACCTCAAAGGTTTCTGCTTTTGAAAATGCGTCAGATGATTTAAAAAGCTTGTATAAAACAAGCGTAATGTTACTCGATTCTCTTGATACAACTGCTTTGTATTTTAATCCAGAAAGTGCCAAGTTTGGTCGAAAGAAATATGCTGATCTATACAGCATGGTGCATAAAATAAAGTTAGTGTTGAGCCATTCTGTTGCGAATAAAAGTCGTGCCAATGTGGTAATCCGAGGGAGAGTCGAAAATAAGCACAAAGTTTACGAGTCTTTTAAAATTATACCTCTTTCATTGATACAGAATGCTATGAAGTACAAGCGTTCTGGTGATGTTGAGATTCTATTTGATGAAATTGGTGATAGCTTAAAGATGAAAGTGAACTCGGTAGGGCATGAAATTCCTCAGTCCGAAATTGATAGCTTGTTTATTCGTGGATTTAGAACTAAGAAAGCCCGTGAAATGGCCGTTGAAGGCAGTGGTCTGGGATTGTATGTACTTAAAATAGTATCTGATGCTCATGATTTTGAGGTGATTGTTACCAGCACACCAATACAACCTCGTAATAAGGGGCTTTTCTTAAATTCTTTTGAAGTTAAAATCCACTAATGTTTTAAATACACCAAGTGTTTGAGAGTGGTTTTAAGGTCAAGTAACTGCGAGCGTAAATGTTTTTAGCCCATGTGAACATATCTGTTCATGACATTGCTTAGATCTGAGGAACACAAAGAGCAATCCAATAATCTAACCAACAAACACAAATTTAGAGCAAGCTGTAAGTTTGGTTTAAAAAACTCAGTATGAAAACTTACAGACGAACTCGTGTGAGAGAACTTAACTGGTTTAGTGGATAACACAAAACAGAATTCAACGTGTGTAGCCAACAAGAAACATGGTGGCGTGTGTGAAATCTGAAAAAGAAACGACAGCAATGCCCACAAGGTTTACACACAGCGCGGTGAATCATTAGTGCAAGAAGCTGTAATTTAGACAGACGGAGCAAATGTTCTCGTTGATCGGCTTTGTGTAAGCGAATCATGTAGATGTTGGCCACACGTATAATAATTGAGTTAAAAGAGTGTTTAGAGAATGCTGGTGAACTCAATATGCTTGAGGCGCCAGTTGTATTAAGGGGTTAAGAGGAAACGATGATAAGAATAACTTTGGAACATAGTGACATTACAACTTTGCGCTCACGCCTTATGTGCGTATTATGTATATTATGTTAAATTAAGGTTAGCCTTTATAAAGCAGGACTCTTTGTGTGATGCCCTGCTTTTGTATTGTGTATTTAACCATACTGGATATTTACCATAAAATACCTAATATCCAGTGATAATAATCTTCGATTTTAGCCCTGATATTAGTATAGATTAACCGCCAGAGAACTTAACTTTGTAGCCTTTCTTTTCAAGGTGCGCTTTGATCTTGTCACGAGCATCACCTTGAATTTCGATGTTGCCATCTTTTACCGAGCCGCCACAGCCACAAACTTTTTTAAGTTCTGCAGCCATTAGTTTCAATGGAGCATCATCTAGGTCTAAGCCAGTTACGACAGAAACACCTTTGCCTTTACGGCCTTTGGTTTCTTTTTGGATTCGAACAATACCATCGCCTTTAGGACGTTGGACTTTCTCTTCTTCAGGCTTAATACGACCTGTTTCTGTTGAATATACTAGGCTCATAATTTACTTCTTTTGTTGCTCTGCTTTTTGTTTTGCGAGTAAGTAAGCTTCTATATGACGCTGAATTGCAATTTTTCCGCCCTTAATTAGGCGTCCGTTAAACATGCAATACCACGCATTAGGCTCACCGGTGTCATTCTTGATTTGGTAGCCGTTGAAGTTTTCAGTCGAGCCACCAGTTCCTCTCGACTTATTTAACGCTGTGAATTCTTTTGGATCAATAATAGAAGCGGTTTCAATCCACCAATCAATACTCTTCTTAACAGCAGCTAGGTTACCTTGAATAACATTGTTTTTTAACTTCGCACGCCAAACCGTGTGATTAGCATCTATCGATTGAAGATGGACGCTTCGGTAAATTGAATTAGCCATATCTATTGATCATCTTTTTGTTTTCACTATATTAATCATAAGTATACTTTTAATGATATCAAGCATAATATGGTAAAAACACCTGTTAAGGTACGGTAATTTGAGAAAAAAAGTCCCTATTTTATCTGATTCTGTGACAGTTAATTTGTTTGTTGAAAAGTTGAACAGCAATGCGTCAATTGAAATTATAGATGAATTAACAGGATACCAATACTCGCGCAATTCACTTTTAGGCATCTACAGTGACTGGAATCGCTACCACGCGTTTTGTACTAAAAACCGTATCAATACACTTCCAGCTTCTGTTACGGCTATTCGTCGCTTTTTAGAGACTGAATCCAATGACAGAAAATACGCCTCTCTAAAACGTTACACTGCAACGCTTAGTTTGTTGCACATTGTGCTTGGCTTCGCTAACCCTATCAAACACCGACAAGTTCGCTTTACTCTACTCCACTTGCAAGCAAGAATGGCCGGTGATGCTAAACAAACCAACGCCATGACATCTGCACACCTGACTGAATTAAACATATTGCTTTCGCATGACAAGGCCAACTTAAAAGAGGTTCGTGACATTGCCATTTATAATGTGATGTTCGAGTGTGCTTTAAAGCGTTCAGAACTTAAGCTGTTATCAACCACCGATGTTGAGAGAACCGATAGTGATTATCAGATCACGATTAAACATTCTGTATACCAGCTTTCACAAGTCGCGAGTGTCGCACTTGAGCGTTGGCTTTCGTTTGCTGGGTCACAAGAGGACTTGCCTGTGTTCCGTGCAATAGATAAGCATGAAAACATTGGACGTCAACCTTTGGATGATTCGTCTATTTATCGAATCTTGCGCAGAGCAAGCGATTTACTACAACTGGCGGAAAGCCACCATTTCTCAGGCAACTCGATTCGTGTTGGTGCTGCACAAGAGCTTTCTAAACAAGGTCTTAAGGTAAAAGAGATTCAGGATTTTGGTCGTTGGCTCAGCCCTGCCATGCCTGCGCAATATGTGGGGTATACGGGCACAGCGGAGAAGGAGAAAATGAAATTCAAAGCCTTAATACCGTGGCAATAGACTTTTGTCGTCAAGCCAGTAAATTAGTAGCATCGTCGGCGTTAAAAAAATCGGCTTCTAAAAACAATAATGCCTTGGCAGAAAAGCTCAAGGCATTATGTTGTCAGATTCAAATACAGGAAGAACGATTACTAAACTAAGCAAGGCTCGTTCTAACGCAGTTCTCTAAGAACTGACTAAATTTGTGTCCATTATGCTCCACCATTTTAGGGAACATAGAAATTGGAGTCATACCTGGAAAAGTATTTACTTCGTTCAGGTAGATTTCGTTATCTTGGGTTAAGAAGAAATCAATTCGAGATAAGTGACGCAGCTTCATTTGAGTGAAAACTTTGCGCGCACTGTCTGCGATTAATTCACATTGTTCATCAGTCAGGTTACTTGCTTCAACTTCAGTGATTGAGTGGCTGTCTGCACTGTACTTTTCTTCATAAGAGTAAAATGCGCCGTTTGGTGCTATCACCTCGCCCGGCTTACTAATATGCAGCTCACCGTCGATTTGATAGGCAGCGACTTCTAGTTCTCGTGGTACGACTGATTTCTCAACAAGTACTTGATCTGAGAACGTAAATGCTTTGTTGATCGCTTCGCTTAAATCTTCGATTTTGTTGACTTGGTAACAACCAACAGAAGAACCTTGACGCGCAGCCTTCACGAACACTTTTCCCCACTTTTCAAAAGCTTGAGTCGCTTGTGAATGAGCTTGTTCCGTGTTGTCAGATAAGAATAAGTATGGTGTATTTGGAATACCAAGTGCGTCATACCAAAGTTTTGATGTGATTTTGTTGAAGCTGTTGTTGCTTGCTTCAGAGCCACAACCTAGGTATGGAAGTTTAGCCATTTCAAACAGTGACTGAATATCACCCGTTTCACCTGGGAAACCATGAATACACGGCACAATAAAGTCGACTTTTGATTCTATATTGTCGCCACGTAGAGTTTGCTCATTAATATCAAGGTAAACTAATTCACCGGAATCAATACACCAGCCTTCACTCTTAATTTCAACTCTTACAACGTTAAAATCTGCAACGCTATTGAGTTGTTCAAAAAGGTAATTAGCTGAAACTAAAGACACTTCATGCTCTGAAGATCCACCGCCGCAAAGTAGAAGAATGTTTGTGGTGCTCATGGGTAAAATCGATCCTTGAAACTAGGAGTACTGACTTCAATGATAAACAAAAGTCGAGATAGGTACAGTGTTTTGATTGTTAAAATTGCGTTCGAAAGATCGAGCGATTAACTATTAAACAAAATCGATAGTCTTAAAACAAAAGAAGGAGCATTTGCTCCCTCTTTTATGAATCAAAACTCAGTTTAACTTGTTAAGCGTTGGGTATTCAGAGTTCTTGATGTCGTCAATGCTTTTAACGAACGGCTTTAAGTTTTGAAAAGTGGTTGGCAGTTTTGAAATCGCCTTTTTAGCTTCTAAGCGTGTTGCGTAGTCACCGTAAAGTACGGTAAACCACTTAGTACCGTTAACCATTTTGTAGTTTTCCCAAACGGGTTGAGAAGTCGGTGGTAGCATTTTCACGAAAGAGTCGACTTTACTTTGGCTGCCAACAGCAACAACTTGAACCGTATAACCAAAGCGTTGATTCATGTCTTGTTGTTTTTTCGTTGGACCCGTCACGTTTGTAACTGGCTTAACCTTAGCTGGTTGGGTGACAGGTTCTGTTCTGATAACGTTAACAACGTTCTCTTCTACAACGACTGCTTGCTCAGATTGAGATACAACTGGAGCTTCAACTTTGGCAGTTTTGTACTCTTCTTGATAGCTATCTGAAGTCACATCCGTAATGTAGTTTTCAGATACACATGCAGCCAAGAGCAGAGGCAAAGTCGCAATTGCAATTTTTTTCATGGAAAGCTCTATGTCCTTAATAATAATTACTATAAATCATGCCGATACGTCGGTTTAGAATCAAGTTAACTTTGAGATTATACACCATTAGTGGGTGACCTATTTCACAAACTTTATGCAGTGTTTGCTTATTCATCTGAATTCGGTGGATTTGCCATCAACCTATCAGTGAAAAGTAAGTTACGATGAACTTACGTGCATTGCTAGGATATGTCTATGAATCATCTTGATCCCCTACTTAAACCCCGCTCTATCGCTGTTGTCGGCGCTTCGCAACGAGAAATGCGTGCGGGCTATATTGTTATGAATAATTTGTTGCACGGGGATTTTAAAGGTGCGGTGATGCCAGTTACACCGAAATACGATTCAGTGGCTGGCGTACTCTCTTATAAGAAAATTCTATCCCTACCTATCGTTCCAGACCTTGCGATTTTGTGTACGAATGCGAAACGCAACGTCGCCATTTTTGAAGAACTGGCCGAGAAAGGCATCGCGTCAGTAATTGTACTTTCCTCCGATATGCAACAGCTAAGCGATAATGGTGAGACATTTGATGAAAGATGCCTAGCGATTGCCAAAAAACACAATATTCGCGTGCTCGGTTCAAACAGCTTAGGGATTATTGTTCCATGGCTAAACTTAAATGCCTCTTTCTCTCCTGTTACTGCGCTTCCCGGTAAAATCGCGTTTGTTTCCCAGTCCGCAGCAGTCTGTACCACTATTCTTGATTGGGCGAACGACAAACAGATTGGTTTCTCTGCGTTTATCTCAATTGGTAATGGCAGTGATATTGAATTCTCAGAGCTTTTAGATTATCTGAGTACCGATTCTCACACCGAAGCGATCTTGCTTTACATTGACAGCATTACGGATGCAAGACGCTTTATCTCTGCAGCACGTGCAGCGTCGCGTAACCGACGAATCCTAGTATTAAAAGGCGGTCGAACAGCGAAAGGAAGAGCGGCTGCTATGGCACATACTGGTGGTGCAGACACTCTAGACATTATTTACGATTCGGCAATCCGACGCAGTGGCATGCTGAGAGTTAAGAACTTACATGAGTTGTTTGCCGCGGTAGAGACACTGACTCATTCGGTGCCACTGCGTGGTGAGCGTCTCGCTATTGTCACTAATGGTGGAGGCCCTGCGATTATGGCTGTAGACACGCTTTTTGATCGTGGCGGTAAGTTAGCAGAATTATCCGATGAAACACTTGATAGATTAAGCAGAGTTTTGCCAGCGAGTTGGTCCCATAGCAATCCTATAGATATTGTTGGTGATGCCGGCGATCAGCGTTATATCGATACTATCAACATACTGCTTGATGGTGACGAAGCTGATGCCATTCTTATCATGCACAGCCCTTCTGCTGTCGCGCATTCCGCTCAAACAGCGGAACGAATTATTGAAGTGATCAAGAAGCACCCTCGCCACAAACGATTCAATATCTTAACTAATTGGTCTGGCGAATTAACAGCCCGGCCCGCGAGAAAGCTGTTTACTGAAGCGGGAATTCCTACCTATCGAACGCCAGAGAGTTCTGTGGTTGCCTTCATGCACTTGGTCGAGTACCGACGCAACCAGCGTCAGTTAATGGAAACCCCAACGACTGCAGAAAAAGTACACATTGAAGACTTGGCAGATGCGAAGAATTGGATCAAACGCCAACTACTGGATAAAGATACAGTTAGTCTTGATACCCATCAAAACAGCCAATTTTTTAGACACTTCAATTTGGATGTTCTTCCGACTTGGATCGCTTCTGACCCAAGCGAGGCGGTACATATTGCAGAAACGATTGGTTATCCCGTTGCAGTAAAACTCCGTTCACCAGACATCGCACATAAGTCAGATGTACAAGGTGTGATGCTCAATCTGCGAAACAGCAGTGAGGTAGCAAATGCGGCTCAAGCGATTCTCGATCGATCGCAATTGTCGTTCCCTACCGCTCATATTCATGGTTTGTTGATTCAAGGAATGGCCAAGCTCGCCGGTGGTCAAGAGCTGCGCGTGAAAGTAACAACCGATGAAACCTTTGGACCAATTATTCTGCTTGGTCAAGGTGGATCTGAATGGGATGAATCCATTGATGCGGCAGCTGCATTCCCACCGCTTAACATGACACTGGCTCGATACTTGATTATTCGAGCGATAAAGAGTGGCAAGATTCGCCTGCAAAAGTTGCCTAATCCGATCGATATTGAGGGGCTTTCTGAACTATTAGTTCGTATATCTCAAATGGTGGTTAATTGTCCTGAGATACATGATTTGGATATTCATCCAGTGCTTGCCAATGGAGACAAGTTCACTATATTGGACGCCGATATTATTTTGAAAGCGTATGAGGGAGATCCACAAGAAAGACTCGCGATTCGCCCATATCCAGTTGAACTTGAAGAGACAATACAGTTGAGAGACGGTACTGAGGTGCTGCTACGCCCTATCCTTCCGGAAGATGAGCCGCTTCACGCAGACTTTATTAACCGGGTCTCCAAAGAAGATCTTTATAAACGCTTCTTTAGTGATGTCGGTGAATTCAATCACGAGGCATTGGCGAATTTTACTCAGATCGATTTTGATAGAGAAATTGCATTTGTTGTTGTGCGTAAGGAGCAAGGCCTTCCTGCGATCATTGGTGTTTCCAGAGCCTTGATAAACCCAGAGAACACAGACGCTGAGTTTGCAATATTGATACGCTCTGATTTGAAAGGCGCCGGCTTAGGTCGGATTTTGATGACTAAGGTAATCGATTACTGCCGAGCAAAACAGACTAAACAAATGTCTGGCATGACAATGCCAACCAATAGAGGAATGCTGACACTAGCTCGAAAACTCGGTTTTAAGCTAGATATCAGTTTTGAAGATGGTACTGCAGATATGGTGTTACCGCTATTTGAGTGACCATGTCTTTTTAAGATGCTGAATACACCAAGATTTGGCGTCGCCCATTTTATTGCGTCGCCAAGCCATCACGATATCGATAGGTTGTGGCTCAGTCCCTGAAATTTTCTGTAGTACGCCAGACTCGATCAAAGGGTCAGCAACACTACTTGGCAAAGTACCAATACCTAAACCAGTGGTTAACGCTTCTACTTTTGAAGAAAAGCTTGTCACGGTGAGTCGTGGTTGTTTTTCTAAAATATTGATACTTAATGCTGGTTGATCACGGGCTGTATCCGCAATTGCAATTACCCTGTAACTTTCTCTTGCCTTCTGGTCAAATTCACCTGAACGTTTGTGAACGTAGTGTTTTGATGACGCTACCCAAACCATTTCCATTTTACCAATTACGTCACTTTTCATGTCATTTGGAATAGTGTCGATTTTTGGGCAAACCAGTAAATCTGCGCGGCCATCGGTCAGTGATTCCCAACAACCGGCAAGGATTTCTTCTTGTAATCGAACGCGTGTCTTACTGATTTTTCCTAGCTCATCCACGAGTGGGAAGAAATTAGCAACCGGAATAATACCATCAAAGGCTATTGTTAAGTCGAGCTCCCAACCATTTGCAAGAATACTGGCTTCGTTTACTAATTTTTCCGTCGCCCCAAGAATCACTCTGCCTTGTTCTAATATCAATTGCCCCGCTTCCGTGAAGTTTGCACGGTGGCCGGATCGATCAAAAATCATGATGTCTAAGTCTTGCTCTAGCTTTTGAATTTGATAGCTGAGTGATGAAGGGGCTCTATCCATTTCATTTGCCGCAGCGGCGAAACTTCCACGTCGCTCTATGGCATCTAATATGTGTAATGCTTCAAGTGTTATTGGGCTATGCATAGCTTTCCTACTTTACAAATGAGACTTTAGTCACAAAAACAGAAGCATTCGCCACGTGAATGGAACTGTAAAAGTCTTTTTAATACAGATATTTAAGAATATTAATCATGAATCAGTTGATAAAAATAAAAATTAATTAAATGCAAATAATAGTAATTATCATTTAGATCCAATATTATCTTTCGCAAATCAAGATAATACTATGGAATTAAGGTAACTATCAGATGTATAAGCAATCCCTACTCTCTGCTTCAATCGTTTTAGCGCTTTCATCAACCTCAGCCTTTGCTGAAGATTATGCCCTATTTGACGAGGTTGTTGTATCGGCAACTCGTACTGAACAAAGCAAAGCAGATGTTTCAAGCTCTATTGAATCAGTATCTTCGGAAGATATTGATAATCAAATGTCTAACGACATAAAGCAAGCACTTCAGTACACTCCGGGTGTAGAAGCTCAAGGTAGTGGCCGTTTTGGTATTTCGGGCTTCAACATTCGTGGTGTTGAAGGTGACCGCGTTAAATTGATGGTCGATGGTGTTCAACAACCTACTCCATATAATCCAGGTGCATCTGAACAACGTAAATATTCGAATGCGATTGAAGTAGACACATTGAGTGTGATCGAGGTGAATAAAGGTCCTGCTTCTACGCTTTATGGTTCTGACGCTATTGGCGGTGCTGTACTGTTAAGAACAAAGAACCCAGAGGATATGCTTAGAACAGACGGCGATGAAAACCGTTTTGGCATCAAATCTAGTTACACTTCTGCTGATGAACAGTTTAAGAACACCCTTTCTTGGGCTATGCGTAAAGACAAGCTAGAAACTATCGTAATGGCGACATACGCTCAAGGTCATGAAACTGAAACGCATTCGTCAGGAAGTGATATCGAAGGCCCTGACCGTGGTGCCGCTAACCCTGCCGATACCGAACTGAGCAACTTCTTAGCCAAAGCATTTTATAACGTATCGGATTCAAACAAGATCGGCTTAACCGTAGAGCATTATCAGCGTCAATATGATGAAGACGAGTTGAACTACAATGGTTATACGCTGATGCCGGGCTTTGTATACACGGATAACTACAATGAAGACAACAATAAACGCTTCCGTGCAACACTGGATCAGCAGCTTAAACTGAACTCTTCTATTGCAGATTCTTTGGACTGGTCTTTAAGCTACCAAGATTCAAGTACTCTGAATAAAAACTACGATACAACAGGCTTTAACGGCCGTCGACTTCGTGAGCGTGATGCATCAGATGTGAACATGCAAGTCGATACACAGCTTTCTAAGTTGGTGAATATTAGTGGTGCTGACCACGAGTTTACGTATGGTTTCACTTACCTGCAAAATGATTTTGAGTTAGATAACACCGATTATAAGTTTGACCAGGGCACCGTTACTCCAGGTAGTACGGGTATCCCAGATGCGAAAATTACTCAATGGGGTGTGTTTGTTCAGGATCAAGCGTTCTTCATGGAAGATAAGTTGATTGTAACTGGTGGTCTTCGTTACGACTCATTTGTTGCTGACCCATCAACAGATGATGGCTACACGACTGAATATGACAAGAATGAAGATGATGCATTTACTGCCAAATTAGGTTCGGTTTACCACATCAACGATAGCTTGTCTGTATTTGGTCAGATTGGTCAAGGCTTCAAAGCTCCTTCTGTTTATGACCTTTACTACTTCTATAATCAAGGTGCTATCGTAGAGGCAAACCCTAACCTGAAAGCAGAAAGAAGCCTTTCTTATGAGCTAGGTCTGCGTGGTAGCAACCAATATGCTCGCTTCGAATTAAGCACGTTCTACACTGACTACACTGATTTCATCAACGAAACGAAAACAGGTGAGCAAGGTGGTAAAGACGTATTTACGAAAGAAAACTTAGATGAAGTAACTATCTATGGTGCTGAATTCTCGTCAACCATTAATCTTGATACTCTGTTTGATGCACCTTACGGAACTTACACTCGCTTAGCTGTTGCTTATGCAGATGGCGAAGACAAGTCGACGGGTAAATCAATTGATTCAGTTGCACCTCTAACAAGTACAATTGGATTAGGTATTGAACGTGATAACTTCGGTTCAGCTTTGAATGTAAAAATGGTTGCTTCGAAGGATGATTGGAACTCTGACGACAATGTAGATATATCTGGATACACAGTTGTTGATTTGACGGCTTATTACCGCCCGATGACAGATTTAACTCTGCGAGCTGGTCTATTTAACGCTCTAGATAAGAAGTACTGGTTGTACAGCGACATGTCTGGTAGCGCGCACGATTCTCAATTCAATACAGACATTAAGTCTCAACCTGGTCGTAACTGGGGCTTATCTGCAAACTACGAATTCTAATTTGTTACAAACCTAAATTGCAGAAACTAAAAAGCCAGCTTAATGCTGGCTTTTATCTATTTCACTAAAAATTGTATCAAAAAGGAATAAGTGAAATTATGTCTTACTTTTCTGCCATTTCTTTCTTAACCATTACTGTAGCAGCAATGATGAAAGTGATAATTAGGCCTAGTTCCATGATTAACTCCAAGGAAAATTAACATTAAACATATAATTCGCGCGTATACTAACATAACAAATAAAGAATGATACATTTTAACCGAAAAGTTTGTTTTTTATTCTTGTTAGATCAAAAAAGATGCCCTAAAGCATCTTTTTGTATGTTAACTGACCATGAAACTACTCGTTTAGCCCGGGAAACCATCAGGGTTTGTTGACTGCCAGCGCCATGTATCTTCGGTCATTTCATTCAGTGTACGTGTCGCATTCCAACCTAGTTCTTTCTGAGCTTTAGCCGGATCTGCCCAGCATTCTGCGATATCGCCAGGGCGGCGCTCAACCAATTTGTATGGGATTTCTTTACCGCTCGCTTTTTCAAACGCTTTAACCATATCTAGTACGCTTGAACCGTTGCCTGTACCAAGATTGTAGATATGAAGACCATCTTTGCGCCCTACTTTTTCAAGAGCTGCGATGTGTCCATCAGATAGATCCATAACGTGGATATAATCACGAACGCCAGTACCGTCTTTTGTTGGGTAATCGTTACCAAATACCGATAGGAACTCACGTCGGCCTACTGCAACTTGAGAGACAAATGGCATTAGGTTGTTTGGGATACCTTGCGGGTCTTCCCCTAACTCGCCACTTGGATGTGAACCTACTGGGTTAAAGTAACGCAGCAGTGTAATGCTCCAATCTGGGTTTGCTTTTTGAAAGTCAGTTAAGCACTCTTCAACCATTAGCTTACTGCGGCCGTATGGGTTAGTCGCGCTTGTTGGGAAGTCTTCTGTAATTGGCACACTAGCAGGATCGCCGTAGACCGTTGCTGATGAACTGAATACTAAGGTTTTTACATTAGCTTCGCGCATAGCATCAACAAGAACTAAAGTGCCGTTCACATTGTTGTCGTAGTATTCAAGAGGCTTAGCAACCGATTCGCCTACTGCTTTTAGGCCTGCAAAATGGATAACCGCTTCGATATTGTTCTGCTTTATCGCTTCAGTCAAAAGTGCTTTATCGCGAATATCGCCTTCAATGAAATTAGGGCGAACGCCAGATACTTTCTCGATGCGATCAAGAACGCTTGGCTTGCTATTGTACAAGTTATCGAAAAGTACAGGCGTCATTCCTGCGTTAATCATCTGGATACTTGTATGGCTGCCAATGTAGCCCATGCCACCTGTGACTAAAACATTCATGCTTAGTAGACCTTTTTATTAGAAATATTCAACTTATAGCCTATGATACCGCAATTTAGAGCGGAGCCACAAACCTCGATCTCTTTGATGTTCATAAGAGAACACAAACTGACCGTTCTTATGTGTTTTGTTCGATAGCTTACTCCCCGTAGATCACGGTTACTTCCCCCTCGCCGCGATTAAAACGCTTTTATCTCGAACAAAATTTAACCACGAAAGGTCAACACGCCTTAGTGACCAGACATTTTTTATTGAAGTTTTAACATTGTATTAATGAGGTGTTAATGGGTTGGGAGTGTTAAAATTTTGAGTTAGATCACTGTTTAATTGTGCTATTTATACGAACGTCTTTAAGGTCGACAGCTCCTAACTACCACAACTTAAAGGATTACATAAGTGCCAACGAAGATTTTGCTTAATTGTGACATGGGAGAAAGTTTCGGCAATTGGAAAATGGGTGATGATGAATCGGTTATGGAATGGGTCGATATGGCAAATATCGCTTGTGGCTTTCATGCATCGGATCCACACGTAATGTCCAAAACCATCAAACTTGCTCAGCACTACCATACTCAAATCGGTGCTCACCCAGGATACCAAGATTTAGTTGGATTTGGACGTCGTTCCATTCCACATACTATGGATGAGATCAGTGAGTTAGTGTGTTACCAAGTTGGAGCCTTACAAGCCCTTTGCCGCTACCATCATACCTCGGTTGGGTATGTGAAACCTCATGGTGCCCTTTATAACGATATGATGGCAAACACTGATGTTTTTAATGCAGTCGCTCAAGCGGTGGCTGAATTTAATATCCCTCTCATGATTCTTTCTTCGTCTGACAACCAACAATATTTAGACATCGCTGATGATCATGACTTACCACTTTTGTTCGAGGCATTTGCAGACCGAGCTTACTTGAACAACGGGCAGTTAGCACCTCGCACACAAAAAGGCTCGGTGTACGTGAATCAAGACGATATCTATAACCAAGTCATGCAAATCATTAACTATGGATCCGTCACAACTATTGAGGGGGAACGACTGCCTATTGAAGCTGATACCATCTGTGTACACGGAGATAACCCTCAATCTATCGCATTAATCAGAAGAATCCGACAAGACCTCAACGCTTTTAATTAATATCAATGCTTTCAATTTATACCAGTGTGACTTGAACGAATTTCTACTCGTTGGCTAAGAACAACTTACAAGCTGATACTGCTCTAAACATGGAAGTTGGAATAAATGTATGGAAAGGAAATGACGAAAAATCAGATTGAATTCAATATAGACCCCGTTGCTGAATGCAGTGTTCTCGTTACGCTAATACCTTTAAACCCTCACTCTAGTGCTATCGATGCGCAGTATATAGCGCACTTTTCTGATGTTATTCGCCAGAATCTAACGCCCGTGTTGATGAATGTGACACCGGCCTACCACACCATATTAGTTGATTATCTACCTTATCGAATTTCAGAACAGCAGTTGATAACACAGCTAAGCTCACTATTAACTCAGGCCTTATCCTCATTTTCAAATACCACCGATACGGCGACGAATATTATTGAGCTTCCCGCTTATTATTCACCTGAAACAGCACTCGATTTAGGTAGATATCAAGAGAAAGGCTTATCTCTGGACGATATCATCCAATATCATACCTCAGAGACATACAATGTCAGTGCGATAGGATTCATTCCCGGTTTTGCTTTTATGTCGGATGTGGTTAGTGAACTGGCTTTACCTCGTCACTCAACACCACGTTTAAGCGTTCCTAAAGGCAGCATCGCGATTGCAGACTCCAAAACCGCGGTTTACCCATCGGATTCACCAGGCGGTTGGAATATTATTGGCAACTGTCCATTATCGCTGTTTGAACACAGCCAGTTAAAACATGCAGAGGTTACACAACGACCGCTTTCTCTGCTTGATGTTGGTGATATTGTCCGCTTCAAAGCGATCTCTAAACAAGAATTTGTTGAACTTAGTGGGGGTAACACATTTGGCTAAATCACTAGATAAACCAACCCTTACAGTCATCAAGCCAGGCCCATTAAGTTTGATTCAAGATTTCGGACGGTTTGGTGTTGCTCATCTAGGGTTAACGCAAGGTGGCCCTGTTGACGATTACTCTTATAGTTGGGCCAATTACCTGCTAGGAAATACCGTTAACCAAGCTGCGTTAGAAATAACCCTTGGGCAATGTGTTTTAAAAGTTGACTTCGATTGCGAGATGGCAATTTGCGGGGGGGATTTACAAGCAACACTTGACGGTAGCCCGCTGGATAATTGGAGCTCTTTTCAAGCTTTTAAAGGACAAGTTCTTTCATTTGGATTGCCTAAGAATGGGTTGCGAGCGTATTTGGCGATTAAAGGTGGCTTCAACGTTCCCAATACTCTTAATAGCAGCTCAACTGTGACGCGAGAAAAAATTGGAGGTCTCACGCAAGACGGACAACCTTGCCAAAAAGGCCAAAAGATAAGTTTTACTCAACATGACCTCTCTACCCCTTTTAAGGCTCTGAGCGTCACCTTTCGTTACAAACCCGATTACAATTTGCCAGTCAATTTACGCGTGATTGAAGGCTATCAAAACGAGCTATTCACAGAGTCAGCAAAAGAGACCTTCTACAACACTCAATACATCGTTGACCAAAACTCGAATCGAATGGGTTATCGACTTAATGGCGACGTGGTTACTTCTCCAGATATTTCTTTACTGTCGGAAGGCATTGCACTTGGGGCGATTCAAATCCCACAAGACGGGCAACCTATCGTGTTACTCAATGACAGACAAACTATTGGTGGTTATCCGAAGATTGGCTGCGTTGCAAGAATCGACTTACCGCGTTTAGCACAAGCTAAACCTGGCCATGAGATATCTTTTAGTAAAGGCGAACGATTGGGATTACAAGATTTGTGGTGTCAGTGGGCGAAGTTTTTTGGTTATTGATACACATCTTTGGATGGATACTCCTCTATTAAGATAACCAAATAGGACGTTAAATTGAAAAATCCAGCTTACTGTAAATAGTAAGCTGGATTGTGTTTTTTGAGATCTTGTATTAGGAAAGGTATTAAGCGAATTAGAGCGTTGTTTAACAGTGTTCTTGTCCTGATACCTTAGCAAGTGCGTCTGGATAACCTCGCTCCTTGGTCAAGCCTATCGCCCTGTTCTCAATATCATTCACATTGAGTGACATTGTCACGGAGTGGGTATCTTCAATCGATACGGCTTCAGTAATATCAAACCATTGCTCAGCAACTTTTTGCGCGGCCTCTAATGTTGAAGAGGCTTTAACCACTTCAAGTCGAGCATAACGATCACCACAAAATGAAACATCTGACGCCCTAAGGCTAGGGTCGGTTCCTGGTATTTGTTGTGCACCGAACAAAGGTTTACCGCCAACCTGCGCAGAGCTGAAACTTGGAATGAATTGAGACATATGGTTAATTGCCGCGCGAGTTCTCAATTCAAGTTGCTCTTCACTCCAACCTGATACGATTTTCTTTAACAGCTTAGACGGCAACAGCGGTTGTGATGAGTCTGTAGAAGAGGAAACCAACCCTCCCTCAAACAGAGTAATCCCTTCTGTCATACCGTGGAGTTGAAACACGCCGTCAGCATACGGCGTTAATTGAGCCATGCCTTGCGGTGTGCCTCTCGGGCCATGGAAGATAACCTCGGGCCACTCTTCTTTACATTCTTGTGAGTAAGGCCACTCTGTGACGTAGGCGGCTTTAAATTCAACAAGCCTTTGCTGCTTAGAACCGACAAAGTCATCAACAATACCGGTCTCGAAACCACTCGCATTAATCAAATAGTCGGTTGTTAAAATATGGCTTTGATTTTCATGGTCTGTATAAGTCAAAGACCAACCTTGCTCTATCGCTTCAACGGATTCTAAGCGACTGTTGGTTAATACTGTGCAATTAGGCTGCTGGCCTAAAGATAGTTGAGCGGTCGCAGAGAGTCGAAATACACTCCATCCATACTCTTGAACCATGGCGACAGGATATTTGAGCGTGTCTAAATCAGTATGTTTAGCAAAAGGAATACACCAATCATCGAGTGACATTGGTTTTAGTGGCTGAGTTCTTTCAGCTATCTCTAACAGGTCTTCTTTGTTGTAGAGCTTGTAGTACTCTTCAGGGTCACCAAGTACTTGGTTGCTTTTATCTTGTTTAACAAGCTCAGCATAAGCATCCTTAATTACCTTGAGGCGAGGAAGAAGATCCATTGGTTCCCCTCCATCACTATGCGGAACAGCAATGACTGTCGGTCGAATATTGATCGTGTGAGGAAATAGGCGGACGGTATCAATTGACTGTATGAGCAATTGAAGACATTGCTCTACAGAAATATCTCGATACAAATTGCCACCAGCGTGTAAATGGCAAATTGGCGGGCCATTAACCAAACTCGGCCCTTTTTCCAAAATAGTGACGTTAAAGCCCAACTCACTAAAGTGAATAGCGCTTGTTGTCCCCGCAATACCACCACCAACAATGGTAATAGAAGCTTGATTTTTATCCGTTTTGTTGTGGTTCATCGTGTTCTGTAGAATAAGATTAACTGACGCTATTCTACTTTTGTTCTGCGATGAATTAAAACACATTTTTATCAAGGTCTTAGCTTTGTGTTAATTAATATCTATGTAAAAAATATAAATAACCTCTTGACTCAATAACCCCAGATAGAGTTGGAAAGGTTATTCTAACAGCCAGATTTGCCCTAAGTGACGCCACATAAAGGCTGTCTCAGCACTCTTAAAACACAGGCACTAACTTATCCCTAAAGTTATCCACCGTTTTTGTGGATAACTGTTGATAACGTTCTTGCTAAGTTGCGCAAACCCTTTGTTTACAGGGACTAACCGTTGTTCATTAAATCGGCATAATTGCACAATTAGTTTTAAAAAATGCTGAAAACCAATGATTTTAAAGTGTGTAATTTCTTTATCATGGTACTCGTCAGTTAAATAAAAAAACCAAATGATGGTTTCTATAACTCGCTTGCGACTAAAGTATAAACATTCATAATTAGTCCATTTAACGCGTTGTGTCAGTGGCAAGCTGTATATCTAGCTGAAGTCCTTACTTGCCGGAGATAATAAACGTTTAATCAAACTGTTAACTACAGCGGCTAGCATTATAAAGGTCAGCACAGGTAAAGCAGCCCACAACGTGGGGTGAAACGAGGGGGTCAGTTCGAAGCCAAAGCTCATCACTCCCGCTACGCTGAGCTCTGAACCGAACGCCGCGATAGAACCCGCCACTAATGCCATTAATCCATACTCACACCAAATCGTATTCAGAATCCGTTTCTTACTCGCGCCTAACGTGCGATACAAACGAATTTCTTGCTGCCTTTGAGATAAGCTCAATCGTAACAGTGTGAAGATGAGTAACAGCCCAGCAACCACGCCAAGCGCAGCAAGCACAGTGATTGACCAAACAATCTGTTTAAGCAGTTCTTGGATTTTGCTGCCCATCTTACGAATATCCATCAAACTCACTGTTGGGTGATTTCGAGATAATTCATTGAGCATTTGATTGTGTTTATCTTCGAGTCTAAAGCTCACCAACCAAGTTGACGGAATCGAGCTCAATACATCTGGAGTAAATATGAAATAAAAGTTTGGCTTCATTTCACGCCACTCAACTTTTCGTATGCTATTAACCTGGGCTGCAACATTTTGGCTGTTTATCGTAAATGTGAGTTCATCACCAATTTGTAAGCCAAGCTCTTTTGCAACATCAGATTCAACAGACACGCCCTGCTCTTGTGTCCAGCTTCCTTCGAGTACTTCATTGTACTCAGGCAAGCTATCGCCCCAAGTGAAGTTGATTTCACGTCGAAGAGCATCGGTCTTGTCTGACGTATTACTGTATTCAGCCGCTTCTACCTTGTTGATCGTGGTGAGCCGACCTCGAATAATTGGAAACGCTTGGGTTCGTTCTACTTGATTCGAATCAATGGTCGCTAGATAGTTCTCTTTCTCATAATCAGCAATGTTAAGCGCGAAAGCATTGGGCGCATTTTCTGGTAACGTTTGTTGCCAATCTGACAGCAAATCACTTCTTACCAACCATATAATGGACAACAGCATCAACGAAAGAGCTAACGAGCCAAACTGAATACCTGTTGCTAGCGGAGTTCGATTGATTCGGCTTAACGCTAAGCGCATTGATGTTGAAGTTGGTAGCTTGCCAAACAGGCGTAGAACAGCCGTGCTTACAATAGCTAACACTATGAACAGACACGCAATACCGGCTAAGACAATCCATACCAACAGATTGTCGCCATACATCAACATCATAGGAATAATAGGTACAAGCAACAATGCGAACTTTTTGTAGCTGTCGTGTGCCTTGTGGCTTGATTGGATAACACTAATAGCCGATGTGTTGACCAAGCCGATTAATGGTATACCCAATGCAGGCACCCCTATCAGAATGCTTGATAGAATAGCTAACACCGCGGGCTCGATGCCATAGCTCGGAAGTGGCGATGGCAATAAGTCACCCAGTGGGATTCGAAGCAAAAACTCTAAACCGATACCAATCGCAATACCTAACACGGCGCCAATCACGACTAATAGAGATACCTGAACCGAAAGCCATTTAATGATCCACGGCTTGCTCGCCCCCAAACTTTTTAGCATCGCGATGGTTTTACGACGACTCGCCACATAGTGCTGGCAAGTGAGTACTAAAGTTGTTGCTGCCATGATCACGACGATGGCCACGGTGAGTGACAGGTATTGCGTTGTACTTTCAAACATCTCGTTGGTACGGCTTGCTGAATCTTGCGTGCGCCAGCGATCACTTGGTGTTAGCTCGATACTGTCTTGTGCAGCTTTTAGTTTGTCATCATCACCGTTCAAAAACAGTCTGAAACTCACACGGCTTCCCGGTTGAATGGCACCCGTCGCATCGATATCACTTCTGTGTATCAATACCGCAGGCATTTGCTGAAATGGGTTAAAGCTCAAGCCCGGTTCTTGAGTGATGCGACCTGTTATTGTTAAATCCGCATCACCAATCGTGACATTGTCACCAATTTCAATTTCTAACTGAGCAAATATACGTTCATCCAGCCAAAGCTCACCCGGTTCAACATGATGACGAGACGCATTATTAGCGCCCTCCAGTATCATTTCACCGCGCAATGGATAGTTACTCTCAACCGCTTTCACCGTCACCAACTGCATTGAGTTATCACTGAATGCCATGGTGGAAAAACGGGTTAGTTCAGAACTTTCCAACTGCTCAACCTGAGTGAGATCGAGTAAAGGTTGTGGGATTGGATTTGCTGAGATAAACACACTGTCCGCTGTTAGAGCATCTTTACCTTGTTTAACAATGACTTGCTCCATACGCTCTGCCAACGCTGACAACGCGAATACACAAGCAATAATTAACGTCAAAGCGATCGATACTGGCCAAAGTTGACCATGTCGAATTTCTTCGATGCTCCATGAAAATAATCGCTTGTTCAGTCCATTTGGTGAATTCAATTTAGACTTCCTCTATCTGACCGACATGCATTTTGAGAGTTCGCTGGCAACGTTGTGCAAGCTTAGGGTCGTGTGTTACTAAGATCAGTGTTGTGCCGTGTGATGAGTTTAGTTCAAACAACAATTCAATAATTTTGGCTGCTGTTTGTTGGTCTAGGTTGCCCGTTGGTTCATCTGCAAATAGGATCTTAGGCTTAATCATGAACGCGCGGGCCAAAGCGACCCTCTGTTGCTCACCACCAGATAGCTGAGACGGTAAATGATCAAGCCTGTCTTTCAAGCCTACTGATTCAAGCAGAGCAGTCGCACGTTCGATGTCTTCGTCTTCTCCCTTTAGCAAACACGGAAGCGTGACATTTTGCAGTGCAGAAAGGCTTGGAATTAATAAGAAGCTTTGAAAGACAAACCCTACGGATTCACTGCGGATCTTAGCCCTTGCTTCATCATCAAGTCGCGAGAGTGGCTGCCCCAATAAACTGATCTCACCTTCCGTTGGTACATCAAGACCTGCGAGTAACGTCATTAAGGTTGATTTACCTGCACCAGACGTTCCAACAATAGCGACAGTTTCGCCTTCACGAATATCGATATCAACATGCTCTAAGATTGTTAAATGTTCTTGTTTAGTAGACACTGTCTTAGAAACAGCTTCTGCTTTTATGATGGATGTATGCATGACTCGACTAATTTCCTTTTTATTCTTTATTTTTCTTTCAACCGCGTGTCTAGCCCAAAATAGTGAGCTAGTAAGAAATCCTACGTTAACTCCAAAAGCGACTCTATTGATCCTCGGCGATAGCTTGAGTGCTGGTTACAACATGGACATCAAACAGAGTTGGCCAAGTTTGTTACCAGAGGCGCTAGCGAAGCACAATAAAGAGGTTACCGTGGTTAACGGAAGTATTTCTGGTGACACAACTGGCAACGGCTTAGCTCGTCTACCACAACTTCTTGAAGAGCATGCTCCTGACAGTGTTCTCATTGAACTAGGAGCGAATGATGGGCTTCGCGGTTTTCCACCTAAGTTGATGTCTGCAAATTTAGACCAAATCATTGAACAAATAAAAGCCGCAGGTGCCAAACCTATTATTATGCAAATTAGAATCCCGCCTAATTACGGTAAGCGTTACAACCAGCAATTTGAATACGTGTTTGCGTCTATTGCCGATCAAAAAAAGGTACCACTTCTTCCGTTTTTTCTGGAACATATCATTCTTAAACCAGAGTGGATGATGAACGATGGACTCCATCCAAAACCAGAGGCTCAACCTTGGATTGCGGAATTCGTCGCCGGAGAATTATATCAGTATCTTTAGGTTTTAATGGTCTAGCTCAATAAATTTTACACAGTTTTACGTTAACCTGAGTGCATATCATTGTAAACTGCAAGGTTATTTATGCTGATCGAACCTATTATCAAGGGTGTGGTAGCCAAAAACGCGCACCCATTAGGCTGCCAAGAAGCCGTAAAGCAACAAATTAAGTTTGTTAAGAGTGCTGCTCAAATTAAAGACGGTCCTAAACGAGTACTGATCATCGGTGCTTCCTCTGGCTTCGGCCTTGCCGCTCGTATCGCCCTTACCTTTGGCGGTGCAAAAGCTGACACCATCGGCGTTTCATTCGAGCGTGGCCCTAATGAAAAATCGCTAGGGACTGCCGGTTGGTACAATAACATCTACTTCAAGAAAGAGGCTGAACGAGAGCAACATACCGCTATCAACATCGTTGGCGACGCCTTTTCCCAAGAGACACGCTCGCAAGTTGTCGAAGCCATCGAAACCTACTTCGAAGGTGAAGTTGACCTGATTATCTACAGCTTAGCAACTGCCGTCAGACCTAAACCGGATTCCGAGGAGTTTTGGCGATCTGCTATTAAACCAATCGGAGAAAGCGTCACCGGAGCAACGATCTCACTTGAACACGATAGCTGGGTAACCAACACTCTTGAAGCGGCGACGGAAGAAGAAGCACAAAGTACACTCAAAGTCATGGGCGGAGAAGATTGGGAAAGCTGGATAGACGAGCTAATCAACGCGGAATCTATCGCTCCAGGGTGTAAAACGATTGCGTTTTCTTATGTTGGTCCAGAAGTAACTCACCCTATTTACTTAGATGGCACTTTAGGCCGCGCCAAGATAGACCTTCATCAAACAAGCCATGCGCTCAACCTTGAATTAGCGAACTTTGGTGGTAATGCTTATGCTACGGTCTGTAAAGCTCTGGTCACTAAGGCCAGCGTATTTATTCCTGGGTTAAGCCCTTACCTGCTCGCTTTGTATAAAGTAATGAAAGACAAAGGGACACATGAAGGATGTATTCAACAAATGCAACGCTTGTTTAGCTCTAAACTGTATGGCCAAGAAAAGATACCGCTTGATGGTGAGCGCTTAATTCGAATGGATGACTTGGAACTTGATGCAGAGACTCAATCTCATGTAACAGAAATTCTTAAAAGCATGGATGAAAACAACTTTCAAACGTTGGGCGACTATCAAGGATTCAAACAAGAGTTTTTGCAGTTAAATGGTTTTGCCCAACAATCGGTAGACTATAGTCAGCAACTTAACACCTCTGATTTCATAAAATTAGTGCCTTAAGATAAAATCATCTTAATACTGAGACACGTATTCACATTCGAGAACCTCTGCTTAATTGCAGAGGTTTTTTTCTATAACTTTTCTTATACTTATTAAATGATATATTTATAGGTTTTTTGGTTTCATTGTGGTTAACACAGGATGTGTTGATGCATTTAGCATAATTGACTCGGAGTCATATGAAGAAAATACAAACTCTCGATCTAGATATTCCAGACGACATGAAGTCTGGCTGGCAGAACATCGTTGACCTTTTGGCAGAACTGACTCAAACGCCAGCAGCACTGATCATGCGCGTTCATGCCAATTCTATAGAAGTATTTTCAACCAGTAACAGCCAAAACAATCCCTACACTAAAGGGGATTCAGAAACCTTAGGGAGTGGGCTTTATTGCGAAAGCGTGATGGAGTCTCAGCAACAGTTGATTGTGCCCAATGCTTTAAGTGACCCTCAATGGGAAAATAACCCAGATATAGAGCTTGGTTTAGTCTCATACTGCGGCATCCCATTACTTTGGCCTAATGGTGAACTCTTTGGCACCATTTGTATTTTGGACTCTAAAGAGAATCACTATACTCCTACCTATATCAAGCTATTAGAAAGCTTTCGCACTTCGATAGAGTCTCAGCTCAAAACCTTATTTCAGCATGCTAAGCTTACCCAAGTGAACCGCGAGTTAAAGAACCGCGTGTACAGTCGAACTAAAGATCTCGCCAGTCTTAATTATTCATTAAACCAAGAAATTGATAAACGAAGAGCCGCCGAACAAAAAATAAACTTCCAAAAAAACCACGATCTTGGAACCGGTTTTTTGAACCGAAATGCATTCGAGTCTCGTTTAAATCAAAAGTTACTGTCACAGCGAAGGTTAACTGGTTGTTCGTTTGCTGTAATTCATATTGGATTTACTAATGGCAGGCGTATACAAGCACGTTATGGCTATAGCGCCTTAGATCAAGTACTTGTCGAGTATCGAAAACGAATCAACAACATTGACGATATTGAGGTATTAACGGCGCGCCCTACTTCTGTCGAGCTCGTTCTTGCTTTTAGCGTTAAGGATGTACACCACCGCCTTGAAGAACTCTGCCAAACTTTAGTTAAGGTCGGCCATTCAGAATTCTTGATCGAAAATGACAAAGTTCATTTGCATGCATTTATTGGGATTGCGATTACTGATAAAGAAGATCATGCAGAAAGCATTCTCCAAAAATCCTCAGAAGCGATGCTCGCCTGTAAAGATTCCGGACAAAAGTTCGCTTATTACTCTCAGTCTCACACAGAAGAACAAAGCCACATCAATAAGATAGAAGGATATTTATTACAAGCCGTTCGTAATGATGACCTCATGCTCTATTTTCAACCTAAGGTCTGCCCTTTGACTCATCGTTGGTTAGGTGCTGAAGCCTTACTACGTTGGCGCCATCCGATTTTAGGTGATATCTCCAACGAGACCTTGATACATATGGCAGAGCAAAACGGTTTGATTTTTGAAGTAGGAAGCTTTGTTTTACGTAATGCGATTGAAAAAGCCAAAGAGTGGTCTGAATACGTCGATGATTTCAAGATGGCAGTTAATGTCTCTGCGGTACAACTTAAGAACGCACATTTTGCGGAACAAGTTGTCCATTTATTAGAAACCTACCACCTTAAGCCTAGCTTCCTGGAGCTCGAAGTTACCGAGAGTGGACTTATTGCAGATGAAGTTGTTGCTAAAAACACTTTAGAACTGTTACACGACATTGGTGTTACCTTGTCACTAGATGATTTTGGTACAGGCTACGCCTCTTTCAGTTACCTTAAAAAATTCCCATTTGACTCAATTAAAATTGATAAGAGCTTCATAGATCAGATGCTGCATTCAAATGAAGACTCTGAAATTGTTCGTTCTATTGTTCAAATTGCTAAGAAGTTAGACTTAAAAGTGATTATTGAAGGCATAGAATCCGAAGTTCAGGAACAATTTATTATTGATGAAGGCTGTGATGTGGGCCAAGGTTACCTCTATGGTAAACCGATGCCGAGTAAAGAATTTGAACACAGCTTAATCAATCAAAACTATTTAGGGACAACTCGATACGCTTAAAGCGCGAAAGAGTAGTTAGTTTTCAATTTAGGTCTACTTTCTCTTTACTCTATAGGTGGTGATTTTTATAATCGCCGCCTTTCTGTTTTTATCTTTCCCCTTATATAGGCATTCCTCGTTATGGATCAGTTGACTGCAAAGCTTAAAAAGCTCGAAAAACAAAACTACCGTGCATATCAACAAATTAAAGGTCAATACGACTTTGCTGATTTTGAATTACACATCGACCACATTCAAGGTGACCCGTACGCGTCAGCTTCTCGTTTTCGCGCAACGCGCGCGTGGTCATTAACTGGGTTAGATTGGCTTAAAGAAAAGTCTTACGAATACCAAGTAGCAGCTCGTGACTTTATTGCACGTAGCTTCTCTGAGTTCGCTAAACAAGAATCTTCCATATCTATCGCTCTGACGGGTCAAACGGTTTTAGACAGCACATCGGTTGTGTTTACTGAGCACGGTATTGAACTTCGTTTCCGTATCAACCTACCTGCTGATGGACGTAGCATTCTTGCTAAGAAAGCGCTCAACATCATCACTTTCTACTTACCGAAGTTTATTCGCCGTGCAACGCTTGAGCGTGAACTGAACATTGACGCGATGATCGAACATTGTGAAACGATTGAAGACCAAGAAGCGCTACGTGCTCAATTAAACGAAAATAATCTAGCGTCATTCGTTGCTAACGGCAGTGTGCTACCACGTATCGCGGGTAACTGTGATCTTCCAATGAAAGATGCAGTTCCTTTTACAGCGCCAGAATCATTGAGCGTAACACTAAACACGCCAAACCAAGGTGATGTGACTGGCCTAGGCATTCCTAAAGGCATCACATTGATCGTTGGCGGTGGTTTCCACGGTAAATCGACGCTATTGAACGCTGTTGAACGTTCTATCTACAATCATATTCCTGGTGATGGTCGCGAGGGTATTGTGACTGCCATTGATACGATGAAGATTCGTGCGGAAGATGGCCGATGTGTACACAGCTTGAACTTGTCAAACTACATCAACCATTTACCAATGAAGAAAGACACGTGTGATTTTAGTACTCAAGATGCGTCTGGCTCTACGTCTCAAGCGGCTTGGTTACAAGAGTCAATTGAAGCCGGTGTACAAACTCTACTTATCGATGAAGATACGTCAGCGACCAACTTCATGATTCGTGATGAGCGTATGCAGGCTTTAGTCTCTAAAGGGGACGAGCCAATCACACCGCTTGTTGATCGTATCGGCCAACTACGTGAAGAGATGGATATCTCAACCATCGTGGTAATGGGTGGTTCTGGTGATTACCTAGACGTAGCAAACACTGTAATTCAAATGCACGACTACCAAGCGGTAGACGTGACTGAAAAAGCAAAAGATGTGATTGCTCAGCACCCTACTCAACGTACTAATGAATGTGAAACGGCTTTAGAGATGTTTGTACCGCGTTCATTGAACCGCGTATCACTGATGAACATTCTTATGGACGGCAAGTTCCGTGTTAGCGCGAAAGGCAAAGAATCACTGCGCTTTGGTAAAGAGTTCGCAGACCTTTCTGCATTAGAGCAACTTGAGTCAACATCAGAGGTCAATGCGATCGGTTGGGCTTGGTTTCAGTTTGCACAAACGCCAGGTTGGTCAAATAATCCAGCGAAAGAGTTCAACACTATTTTAGAAAACGAATGGCACGCTAACATGCCAAAGTACGGTGATTTAGCAAAACCAAGAACGTTGGACATTATGGCTGCTTTGAACCGTATGCGTAAGTCTCAGTTCAAACCTACTAACTAGATTGTCTACCAGATAGCACTGTTTCAACTTACGGCTCTCATTAATGAGGGCCGTTTTTTATATGGTGCCTCCTTCCTTGCAATACCAACTCTATAACGATTAATACATCAATAACGCTATTTTTTACGTGGTTAACAACCGACTTATTAAGTGTGACTTAAGCCAATATGTTTCAATTAACTATAGTTATCCCTGACAATCCAAATAATGACACAGCTTTTACAATGCCCTAGTGGTATTCAGATAAAGTTCAGCCTTGGAAAGTGTAACTAAATGTAACAGGTCGAGATATTGATGAACCACAAAGGCGTAAGAATTCGTGACCATAAAAGCGAAATAAATTTGTTTCGAAACCGAGTTATCGTCGCATTTATTGGGATTTTTATTTTCACCTTCGTCTTAGTTGGAAACCTATATAGGCTCCAAGTAGAAAACTTCGAAAGCTACCAAACCCGAGCGGATGGTAATAGAATCAAAGTACTGCCTATCGCGCCTACTCGTGGGCTGATATATGATCGTAATGGCGTGTTATTGGCGGAAAATCAACTCGTCTTTGATTTGACCATGATTCCAGAGCAAACTGATGACGTTGACTTAATGCTCGAAAAACTCCACCAACTCATCCCGCGTGACTCTGAACAGATTACTCGTTTCAAAAAACGTTATCACAACACACGTCGTTTTAAATCTGTGACTATATTGGAGAACCTAACTGAAAAAGAGATTGCGAAGTTTTCCGTTCATCAATATCAATTCCCCGGCCTGTCTATCGATACCAGTTTGAAACGATTCTATCCAAATGGTGAGGTTCTTACTCATATCTTAGGATATGTGGCGCACATCAATGATAGCGATCTTAGAAAGTTGGGAGAACAAGGTATAGAAGCGAACTATCAAGCGACGACCGTCATCGGTAAGCTTGGCGTTGAGCGATATTACGAAGACATACTTCATGGCACCAAAGGTTATCAAGAGGTCGAAGTCAATAGCCGTGGCCGTGTTGTGAGAACGATTCAATATGTGCCTCCAGTTGCCGGCAAAGACATTGTTTTAAATATTGATATCGAACTACAAAAATACGTTTTCAACCAACTGAACCATCGTACCGGTAGTGCAGTGATTCTCGATCCAAAAGACAATAGCGTATTGGCGATGGCATCTAGCCCTAGCTATGATCCGAATCTCTTTGTCGATGGCATTTCTAGTAAAGACTACCAAGCCTTATTAAACGATCCATCCCGCCCACTGGTGAATAGAACAACCTTAGGTGTGTACCCGCCCGCTTCGACCGTCAAACCCTTTATGGCCGTTGCTGGCTTACAAGAACATGTTATTTCGGAAAACACCGTGCGTAACGACCATGGTATATGGCGAATCCCCGGCTCCAAATCAAACTCGAAAGCTTGGCGAGACTGGAAACGTTGGGGACACGGACCTGTTAATGTGACGCGAGCGATTGAAGAATCTGTAGATTCGTTCTTCTATCAAACGGCCTTTGATTTAGGTATCGACCGCATTTCTACTTGGATGAACCGTTTTGGTTTTGGTAAACCTACAGGCATCGATATCTATGAAGAAAGTAACGCCAATATGCCGACTCGTGATTGGAAGATGATGCGTTATCACACGCCTTGGTATCAAGGTGATACCGTGCCGATTGGTATTGGGCAAGGTTATTGGACTTCTACTCCACTGCAACTAGCTAAAGCCACATCTGTGTTAGTGAATCACGGTAAGGTGATGCCTCCACACATTCTAAGAGCAACGTTAGATCATGGTGAAGACTTTGATACGCAAACGCCTGTTGTGCCAAAACAGATGGCATCGATTGAAGAAGTACCCGATGAGGTTTGGGACGTACCAATTAATGCAATGAGACTGGTAAACAATGGCAGTCGAGGCAGTGGTCGAAGAGCCTTCAAGGGCGCTGAGTATGTAAGCGGTGGTAAATCAGGAACGGCACAGGTTTTCGACTTGGCAAAGGATCAGGTCTATAACTCGAAGAAGCTAGCACGTCACCTACTCGACCACGCGCTTTATACCGCGTTTGCACCTTATGATAACCCTGAATATGTTGCGACAGTGGTTATCGAGCATGGTAACGGTGGTTCAAAAGTGGGGGCGCCATACATTCGTAAGGTACTCGATTACGCATTTGAGCATAAAAGTGGCGAAAGAAAAGATCACTCGTAGTGAAAACAAAGCCCCCATTGGTATCACTCACAATGGGGGCTTTCTATTAGAGGTAACCACGCAAGCGCTTCAATTACGAACTTCGTAGTACGTGCCATGCTTCACACAGCGCCTGAAACTTGGAGGTATTGCCCTCATCTCTATCCGGATGCCAACGCAGTGCAAGGCGTCTCCATCGCTTTCGAATATCTTGTTGAGTCGCATCCAGTGGTAGCTCGAATAAACTGAGCGCATTGCTTCTGTCCATATCCGTTTCGCTGCCACCGACAAACTTCTTGTAGCGCGTCCAAAACTCATTCAACAGCCGCTTTACTTCACCTTCATCAGCTTCATAGTTAAGCCAATTGACATAGTAATCACGCAGTGGGTCTTCAAGATCGATTGTATGAGTGCTGCCATGATAACGCCCATTCATCAATTCAATGTCCATGGCTTGAACTTGAAGCCAGCTGTCAGGGTATAAAGTGTCTTGCAACTGATAGAGTGCATTCATGATTAAGAAGTTTTTCTTGAATAGCTCTTTTTCAGGCACGGGATCTAAGACTGGCACCAAGCCGAGATCGTTGAGATGCGCCGCCAAGGTATGCACTTTCCATCCACTCGGTTGTTGCTTAAGCACCTCCAGAATAGGCCAAAGCAAAGGGTTCTCCATATGTGCCTGAAAAGTGGACCTAATACCTTGATGATTTGATGTAGCTGCTTTGTCAGACATAATTAAGTAAGCCTATTGACGTATATATTGAAGTAACTTGCTAATTGAAATCGATTCATGGTCACTTGTCGAGGTTCAAACAAATTAAATTTCACACCGTTAGGCGTGTAAAAATAAAAAAAGCCAGCTTTACGCTGGCCCCTTACAATATACAATTAAGACGAATTAGATAACACCAAGTTCTCTTAATCGCTCCATTAGGTATTCGTTCGCCGTGTACTTTTCAGAGAGTACCACTTCTGGTTTCGGATGAAGGAAAAGTGGTAGAGAAATACGTGATTTCTCTTGACGCGCACCCGATGGATTGATTACACGGTGAGTCGTTGATGGGAAGTAACCACCTGATGCTTCTTGAAGCATATCACCAATGTTGATGATCATGTTGCCGAAATCACATGGAACATCTAACCACTCATCATTCTGTGCTTTAACTTGTAGGCCAGGCTCGTTCGATGCAGGCAGGATAGTCAGCAGGTTAATGTCTTCATGAGCAGCAGCACGGATTGCACCTGGTTCTTCATCACCTTGCATTGGTGGGTAGTGAAGTACGCGGAGCAAGGTTTGTTGACTACCATTGATCATTTCAGAAAGTGCGATTGAGAACTTCTCTTGTACTTCTTGTGGCGCGTGCGCTTCAACCCAGCCTAGAAGCTCTTGAGCAAATGCGTTTGCGCGTTGGTAGTAATCTAGAATCTGTTCTTTCAGCTGTTCAGGAACCTGACCCCACGGGTAGACATGAAAGTACTCTTTAATATCTTTTACAGTGTGTCCCTTTGCAACTTCCGACACTGAAGGCGGAAAGTATCCATCTTGTGTTTCAACATTAAAGTGGAAGTTTTCTTTCTCTTCAGAAATGAAGAATTGGTACCAGTTTTCGTAAATTGACTCAACAAGCTCTTTTGGGATCGGGTGGTTTTTTAGTACGCCAAATCCAGTTTCACGTAGAGAGCGAACAAATTGTTCCGCTGCGTCGTCAGCAAGATAATCGACAGTTTCCAGTTTCATGGCTTTCTTTCTTGTTATGTAGTGATTCAGGGATTTTATGGTTCGCTTTGCTGTAAATCAAACTTTTGTGAAACTCTCGCAATCGTTTGTCTAGATAGTGGGCTATAACGCTTATTTTCAACAGGTTTGGTAAATCAAACTCAATTGAACAGCGTTCATTATTATGTAACTATATCTAAAAATTCTACGAGAGATTGATATGACAACAACGCCTCTTGCTAAAAACATCCCCTTGCTGTCACTGACAGTTCTTTACCTGACTGTATTTCTATTCTCTGCTATTGAACCTTTTTCAAGGGCGGTATGGATAGCAGAAATCACCCCCGCCCTTAGTATTCTTGCCGGTATATGGTGGCTTTCTACCAAGCTCACCTTTTCAAAGACAGCGTACGTTCTAATGTTTATTTGGCTAGCTCTACACACAATTGGCGCCAAATACACTTTCGCAGAAGTGCCCTTTGATTGGTTTAACAACATGATAGGCTCTGAACGTAATAATTTTGATCGAGTCGCTCATTTTGCTATTGGTCTTTATGCTTACCCGCTCGCTGAATATTTGATTCGTAAGAAATTAGCTCAACCAGTATTGGCATGTTTCTTTGCTCTATTCGCCATCATGAGTGTTGCAGCAGGGTATGAGATTATTGAATGGTGGTACGCGGAAATTGCAGGTGGCGATGAAGGTATCGCATTCCTTGGGTCACAAGGTGATATTTGGGATGCTCAGAAAGACATGCTCTGCGATACAACTGGAGCAATAGTCTCGTTGTTACTTCTCAAGCTTCAAGGGCGAGTTAGAGTTCATTGATACTAGCCTCCAATTCTTAACATCAAGATCAGTTCTTAACTTCAATAACAGGTCTGAAATGCCACACACAATTAGTGCTGTGGCATTTTTATTTCATCGTGACTTTACCGCCAACAAATTTGTAGGCTGGCGTGCCTCTAACTAAGGTATCACGTGCGAACTCTATGCCGCATTCAGGGCAAATACAGGGCTCTGTCGTGAAATCTTCAACAATTCGTTCTTTAAAACACTTTACGAGAGCACCTTTACCACCTTTCCGATACTTGAAAAGTTGTGCCTTACATTTTGCGCAGAAAATCTGAACCGTCTTAGTCGGTTGTTTCTTGTTTGGTTTAGCCATAGTGATTCAACTCTTTATTTCTTAAGTTTAGGGGCGACAAGAACCAAGCTTATCCCCAGTAAAATGACGGTCGAAGAGATAACAAATTGCATAGTGACCGGCTCGGACAAGAGTAAGACCCCACCAAGTGTTGCGATAACAGGAACAGAGAGTTGCGCGATGGATGCAACAACGGTGTTTAGTTTCTTCACGACGTAATACCACAAGCTATAACCCACGCCAGAGGCCACAGCTCCCGATAATACTGCGTAAATCAAACCTTGCTCGGTTATGGATATTTGTTCCGCGACGCTCGGAATGAAGGCTAGAAGACTTAACAATGCAAGAATGACTAACGAACCAAAACCAAAATTGGCCGTAGTCGATTGAAGTGCGTTTGTCGATTTCTTGCCTGCCAGTGTGTAAATGCCCCACCCAACCCCAGCTAAAGCCATTAATATGATGGAGATTAGATCCGATGAGCCTGTCGACTCTGTCGGCATTAATAAGTAAATGAGCCCCGCAACAGACAATAAACACCCAACCCACTCAATCGATGACATTCTGTTACCAGCTAACAGGTATGCAGCAATCATGGTGAATTGCACCGCGACAAACAACACCAAAGCACCAAGCCCTGCACCTAGCGTTAAGTAAGCAAACGAGAAGCCGAACATATAAACCAGTAGAGTCAATATCGCTGTTAGATCAAACTGAGTGCGAACCTTGGTATAGATCGATGTGTTACTGTCTGCTGCTTTAACTTGTTTGCGCTTAGCGTTTGAAGATAAGGTTAATAAAATCAATAAAGTGAGTGCTCCCGATAACATACGTACGATCGAAAAACTCAAAGGATCAATCGTTTGATCCATTAAAGCCCAACGACACAATACTGAATTGGCAGCAAATGCCAGCAGCGTAATGAATGTGATAATCACGGTTTGCATTGTGTTGTCCTAATCGAGTTGTCTCGGGTTTCAATCAACTTCAGGTTTTACCCAAACTTGACTAAAGTCGAACCACCCTAATGCATTACACTTAGCGTTTTGCAGTGTACCGCATTGGTCTTTGTTTACGCCTAACCAACAGTGGAACATCGGTATCAATTGATTACTTTGTACGAGTTGTTTACCAAGTTGTCTTGCTGGGAATTGTTCAAACTCACCGGTTCGCCAACGATCAATCATGTGACACCATTGATCGAAGTCTTCTGCCGGGCTAGATTCATCCAGAAAGCTGTAATCCATCAACCAGAAGGCCAACGCGTCATCTCGGTTGTTGGCAATACCCATTGGGTTAATCCAGATATCAACATTGTCGGCATGTGGAGGATCGGTTTCGTAACCGAAAAGTTCAACATCGACATTGTATTGCTTCAATACAGTGACAATGGCTTTAGCAAGTGTTGGGAACATCGGGTGTTGGCATTGATACGCCAATTTTATGCTCGGTTTAACACTTGCTGGTGGACAAACAGGTACCTTTAACTTGATGTCATACCAACCGGGTTTGATCCCGTAAGCATGTAACACACCTAAGTCGATAACTGTCTCTTTTGGAATATGGACAAACAAGTCAGAGGCATTCAACGCGTTCGATAGAAACTCTGCCCATTCTGGATCTTGTGCAATGCCCTTTTTTCTATTCAACAGTAAATACGTACAGCCCGGATCAAGCTCTACTTCATCGCTATCACCACGATCAGCCATTATTGGTTTAGAAAGGCTTGGGTAAACCATCGACGAATAGGCTTCATCAACAACCCAAACTTCCACACGATCGATCAACGGCCTAAAACCAAAGTATCCATTGAAAGCCGTTAAAACGAGTTGTTTTTCGTCATTATTTTCAATGCGATACGGGCCAGTACCAATTGGACGAATATCGTAATCTTCACCACGTAAAATCATCGGCAGAGTCACTTTTGCAACTGATTCGGTGAGCGCGAGTGGGAAATATTTATCTGGACGCGTTAGAAAGACATCAACCACACAATTTGCAGGTGATGAGACACCTTTAATATGAGAGAACATATTGAGCGGTTCGAGTAAAAGCAGCGTGTCCACAACGTGACTCGTCAATAGCGGTTCGCCATTATGAAAACGGACGCCCGGCCGCAAGAAGAATCGCCATTGATTGTCGTTAATCTTTTGCCATGAATGCGCGAGATCAGGCTGTAGCTGATCGTTCTCATCTAAGCGAGTTAACCCACTGAATACCTGACAAGCGATGTGTTGCTCAGAACGTCGCATCGATTTGGTTGGATTGAGCATGGAGAGCGGACGGTAGTAAGGTAAACGAATAACTTGTTCACCTTCTTGGTACTGTACGCCCAGGTAGTTTTGAATAACTTGAGTAAGTTTTGCGGCATTGTGGTCAAGTACCGATAGCGCTTGTCCGATTTTACCTTCTTCTAAATAGCGGCGTGCTAGGTTTTCACTAACATCGCACCGATTCTGCTTAAAGATAAGTTGAGACAATTTACCGCGACCCGCTGCAGGTAACCACTCTACCCAACCTTCTTCTTCAAGCTTGTTCAGTACCATTCTGGCATTACGACGTGTACAACAGAGCACATCTGTTATGTCATCAAGCTGAACATCAGAATCTTTACCATCGAAGTATTCAAACAGGGTTTCAAATTGAACGCGAAGTCTTGGGCTGCTCATAAAGAGGAAAACTCACTCAAAGGATATTGAATTTAGTTTCCCTATTTTAAGAGTCAAAATCAATCGAACTTATTAAATTTTACGGAGAGGTAACGAATGTGAGTCGTTTTAGCGCCTCTAATAGGGGATAGACATCAGAAATAAACGCAGTGATAACCAGTAATTACATCACATCGCATCCGATTTCATTGGCGATGTCACGAAGCTGTTGTTCGTTGTCTAATTTTATTGACCATTTGCACTCAGAGCCATTCGCCGAAATCACGTTTGCCCCTTTTCCGATCAGTTGAATCGCATCAACTTGCGCTTGCATAGTGACTCTGTGTTCACCGTCCAAACGAACAACCAACTCATGCGCCGTTGCGATGACTTTTCCACTTTTAAACGTTATGACCATGGATTTCTCTAACTAAAATAAACAGTGTGTAAATGAGGTTTAATCAGGTGTGGTTAGGATGATCACTGTACCTCACCTTGCTCGCAGAACTAACGTTTATGCTTTTTCACTGCGATGGTCAAACGGCTTGTGCACACCAAGCGTTGACGTTCATCAGTGATGTTTATCTGCCATACTTGAGTAGATACGCCAAGGTGAATAGGCTCAGCGGTGCCGATAACATGCCCTTCACGCATCGAACGAACGTGGTTAGCGTTGATGTCTAGCCCTACGCAATAGTAACCTTCGGGTACGCAGAAGTTTGCTGCTAGTGACCCTAGGGTTTCGGCTAAAACTACCGATGCGCCGCCATGAAGCATACCGAGTGGTTGATGGGTGAAATGACAAACCGGCATGGTTGCCACCAAGGAGTTATCGTTAACCTCGGTGTAAACAATGTTGAGGTGCTCAATTAAGGTATTTTTTGAGGTCGCGTTGAAGATATCTAGATCAACGGGCTTTTTCCAAATACTCATGTGGGTTCCTTAATTATACTTTGTTAGTGCGTGAGCCTTTTTATTAACACTAATGGTGTTCTAGCGATAATAATGGTCTTAAAGACAATAGTTATCTTACAGCTATTAGTTATTACGCAAGTTGATGTTAACATGCATAAAAACCGAATACACAGAGGATATTGTATGACGTCATGGACGAAGTTTGCCTCGCTTCTCACTCTTGCAGGCCTAACCGCGTGTAGCGCTTCCCCGACAGGAAGAAACCAACTGCTGCTTTTTTCAGATCAAGATATGTCTCAGCTTGGGGCACAGTCTTTCGAACAAATGAAGAAAGAGCAACCCATCAGTAAAGATGCAAAAACCAACGCTTATGTTCAGTGCGTAGCGAACAGTATTACTCAACACATCCCTAAGCAAGGCTTTAGTGAATGGGAAGTTGTGGTTTTTGATAGCGACCAAGTGAACGCGTTCGCTCTGCCAGGCGGAAAGATTGGCGTCTACACGGGGTTACTCAATGTTGCGGTGAACCAAGACCAATTGGCAACGGTTATCGGGCATGAAGTGGCACACGTTCTTGCTGACCACAGTAACGAACGCCTATCACAATCACAACTCGCCAATACAGGTTTGTCGATCACCAGTGTTGCTCTCGGTTCATCAGAATACAAACAGTATCAAGGCATGACCATGGCCGCATTAGGATTGGGCGTTCAATATGGTGTGATTCTGCCTTATGGTCGAACTCAAGAATCCGAAGCTGATATCGTTGGCCTAGAGTACATGGCAAAAGCAGGGTTTGATCCAAACCAAAGCGTCGATTTATGGCAAAACATGGCGAAAGCATCAGGTGGCAATCAACCACCAGAGTTACTTTCTACGCACCCGTCTCACGGTACTCGAATTAAAGATCTGCAAACCAAGATCACGACACTGCCTCAATCGAACGTTGCTAAACCAAATTGCAAAGTATGAATTAACGAACACACAACTTAAAATCGCAGATATTAAAACGCCCTATCCAAATGGTTAGGGCGTTTTTCGTTTTGTTTACATTTGGCGACTCTGGATTTTTATTAACAAGTTACTCAGTTATAAATATGCATTAAGTGCCTAGAATCTGTAACGGCAGGCTCAGCAATTGGTCACCAGTTGAAGCGAAGTACCAGATAACACCAATTAATCCTGTTACTAAGCCCACATACCAAAGGAAGGATACGATTTGGCCGTATCTGTCTAATGGCAACAAGTGGCTATGATGACGGCCTCTCCATTCGAACAGAATTTCAACACTACCCATGATTAAGAGAAAACCAAACAGGGTTAAGTTCAATTGGTAACTCAACACGACACCGGCAACGGCTGCAGCGACACACAGCACAATGCCCAATACGCTGTTCATCGAAAAGCTGATACTTTTCAACACGTGGCCGCCATCCAGAGGCAAAATTGGAAGTAAATTGAATAGATTTAACAAGGCGTTAAACACGGCAAGCCCGGCAAAGAATATCTCGCCAGTTGCCCAGTACAAGACAGTAAATATCAACGACAATATCAAACCAAACAATGGTCCCATGATCGAGATAACCACATCTTGCCATCGAGTATTAATCTTTTCGTCTGAAAGCGCTAATCCGCCAAGGAATGGGATTAAGTAGATCCCTTTTGTCTTCATCCCAAAGTATTTCATCGCTCTGATATGCCCGTACTCATGGAACATAAGACAAGCGATCAAGGCCAGTGCGAACTGAATAGAAAACAGCCATGAATACGCCGCTAAACTGGCAGAAGCAAGCACCACTTTAATCAACTTAGCACTCTTCAGCGCTTTCATTCCGAGCGACACCAAGCCAATCAAACTAAAACGCTTTTCAGGCTTAGGTGCCATAACCGGAGTCTGTTGTTCGATATCTTTAGTGTTGCGATTTCCTTCGGTAATGGTTTGCCCATTAACCGATGCTTTATACGTCATCTCAAAGGGCTGCCATTGAACGGTCGACTCAACGTGACACTGCAACGTTTCTTCACCAGAACGAAGGGTAAATGTGTGTGTTCTCAGATCGTCTTCTTCTGAGTTCGCATCCAGTTGAGACACCAACGTGTTGTCCCAAAACAACTGCTGCCACCCTGCCATTGATCCTTCTAAACGAAGCGGTTTACCAAGAAACTCTATCGCGAGTAATTCCAAACTTAAAATTCCAATTTAATGACTATCAAAATGAGTCGATATTATGCCGATTTAGCGAATAGCGGTAAACACAAACAAAGTTGTTACATATTGAGCTATTGAACACTATTTATACCGCAACGACGCATAAACACTCTGGTCACACCTCCAACCATTAATAAACTATTGATTATGTTTATATTATCGATGTTAAAGTGCCGCCCCTTTAAAACATAACCTCACAAAATCACAACTCTTTCTTTGACTTTATATTAAACATGAATTTAACATGCTATTTACATTAGAGCTTCGACACCAAAAATGCTCAGTGTGTTTTCAAACCATAATAACGAAATTCGATGCCCTAGGAGGGTCAAGGATGAAAACAATACAACGCTCTCTCGTTTCACTTTCAGTACTATTTGCATGTAACTCACTTGCGGCTGGTTTCCAAGTTGCTGAGCATTCTGCCTCAGGTCTTGGTCGTGCCTTTTCAGGTGAAGGTGCCGTAGCTGATAACGCGAGTGTACTAGCGAGAAACCCCGCCGCAATGACCCTATTTGATACAGCACAGTTTTCAGGCGCGGTTTCTATCGTTGATCCCGAGGTTAATATCACTCAAAACAATGTCCCAGGTTCTGGCGGTCAAAGCCAAGTATCGAAAGATGTTGCACCTTTGCAAGTGGTTCCTGCCGCTTACTACATCAGTCCGATCAATGAAAAGTGGGCATGGGGCATTGGTATGTTCTCTAATTACGGAGTTGCTACCGATTACCCAGATGATATTTATGCTGGTGATCTTGCTGGTGATACTTCACTTATATCTGTAAACGTAAACCCTAATGTCGCCTATCGTATTAATGACCAATTCAGTGTTGGCGCTGGTGCAAACCTTGTTTACGCAGAGGCAGAACTTAATCGTCATCAGGGCTCTATTTCGAACATCACTGGCGATCCAGCTTCAACAAAGTTGATTAGCATGACAGGTGAAACCTTTGCATTTGGTTGGAACGTAGGTGCGTTATATGAACTGAATGAAAACAATCGATTCTCTATCGCTTATCGTTCAGAGGTTGACCTAGATTTTGATGATGGCGACTTCAGCGATTACACAGGTAGAATCGTCCAAGGTAGTGCAACGACCACAACCGGTCGTCTAAAAATCACATTACCTTCGATCATTGAGATTTCAGCTTTCCACCAACTAACCGATCAATGGGCTATCCATTACGGTTGGCAACAAACGGGTTGGAGTAGCTTTAAAGAACTCAAAGCGACGAGCTCAGATTGCGCAAATGGCGAGTGCTTCAAAAAGACTGAAGATTACGACGACAATAACCGTTACTCACTAGGTGCTACCTACCAATTGAACCAAGCATGGACCTTAAGAGCTGGTTTAGCTTATGACGAGCAAGCGGGTGAAGCGACATTGAGTATTCCAGATAGCGATCGTTTCTGGTACAGCGCAGGTTTGACTTATCAGTACAGTCCTAACCTTTCAATCGATGCTGGTTTCGCTCTTGTTCAAAGTAAAGAAGGTGATTTCACTGAAACCAATGAACTTGGTCAAGAACTTGAATTCTCTGGTGATGCAGTCGCTTACCTATCTGCAATTCAAATGAACTACACCTTCAACTAAACGGAATTAAAACATGAAAAAGTTATTTAATGTTTCGCTGCTCGCTTCAGCAATGTTTCTTGCTGGTTGTGGTGATGACTCTTCGAGTTCAGGTGCTTCAACAGCGATTCAATATGAGCAATACATTCAAGATTCACTCGCACAAGCGACGAGCATCAAGTTTCAACTAACGGGTGCGGATATTGCCGTTCCTCTTCCTAGCTTCGCGTTAATGGATACTACCGACGGTACACTTGGTTTACCAACTGGCGGTGATGATTCATTAACCAACCCTATCGCAGCAATGAACACAATGGATGGCTGGTCTACTTCAATGCCAATCATCATGAACTTTGAAGGTACTGGTTTAGCTGATGGTTTCGCTACAGGTGGTGTTTACCTATTAAAGCTTAGTGGTTCACTTACTTCAGACACAGTACCAAGTGTTGCTGGAGTATTGACCTTAGGCACTGACTTTAAAGTTCTATCTAACGCCTCAACTGACACATTCACAATTGTGTTCAATGATTCCTTAGATGCTTCAAGTGAATACGTATTGGCACTTTCCAATGAACTAACGGATGTTAATGGCGATCCTGTTGGCATGTCGGCAAGTTATGCTGCACTGAAATCAAGTGCAGTAACTTATACCGAAGGTAGCCTTGCTCAAGCACAGCAAGTCACTCAAGGGGTTGAAAAGATCTTTGCTGGAGCGACTGCTGCAGGTGCAATTAACCTTGATACTGAGAACATCATTTATTCGACGTGGTTTACTACAGAGTCTGTCGGTGATTCACTTTTCGCTACCAAAGCAGCAACCGCAACAGGATTGGCTTCAGCAAATCTAAATGGTGTTTGGAAAGATAGCGCAAACCCTAACGGCGTAGATTTATCGACGGCATACGGAATGCAGTTTGTTTCAACAAAAGATTTTACCACAGCGCTTTCTGAAGATGCGGACTTTGACAAGTACATTGGTGGCGGTGATGCCGATGCCATTGCTTTAGCAAAAGGCGCAATCAATTTAATGTATACCAACTCCGGCGCGAATGTCGATGTCAGCGAAGGCTTCGTTCAACTACCGCACTATTTGGAAAAAGACGCAAGTAACTGGAACGCTCAGCCATTCGAATCAGCGATGCCGAGCCTAGCTAAAGTATCTAGTGCTCTTAGCAACAGCGCAGAACAAGCTAACATGGCTGCGCAGCTTATTGCGGCAGGTATCGATACCAGTATCTTAGCAACCAGCCAAACAGAACAACTTAAACTGATTGGTTTAAACCTTGTACTAGCTGATGGTTCTCCGCTAGATAGCGAGAGAGTAATCACTAAATATTCTCCAGTTCCACAAGTTAAATCATTGGAATCTGTTGAATTCTTGTTATTTACTAAGAATGGAGCAACACCAAAAAACGTTGTCATCTATCAGCATGGCATTACCTCAGCTAAAGAAAATGCTTATGCCTTTGCTTATAACTTAGTGGGAGATGATACGGCGGTTCTAGCAATTGACCTTCCAATTCACGGTACACGTAGTTTGGATGATACTCGTTCGGCAAACGCTGACGTTTTGGCCTATTTAAACCTAACAAACTTGCCAGTAGCTCGCGATAACGTTCGACAAAGTGCACTAGATGTAATGGGCTTACGTGCATCATTAACCGCTTCTTTGCAAGCTGGTTTACTCGCTAGTTCTCCATTGAGTGCATTCAATCTAAATACAGGTTCACAGGTTAAATTTTTAGGTCACTCTTTGGGCGGTATTGTTGGAACGACAGCTGTTGCAGCCTCTAACCGTACGTTAGGTAGTCCAACGGCTGATGCTCTGTATTCGTTTAGTTCTGCAGCTTTTGAAAACTCTGGTGGTCAAATATCTAACCTTCTACTAGGTTCTACAGAGTTTGGTCCTCAGGTTAAACACAATGTTGCGTTGAGCGCTTCAACTGAATACGCAGGTTTCGCAACCGCAAACTGTGGAAGCCTTTCTAGTAAGCAGTGCTATCAAACGTTTGAAGCAAACGCGACTGCAGCACAGAAAGCAACCATGACAGCCGCTTTTCAACAGTTCGCTTACGCTGCACAAACTGTGTTAGATACTGTTGATCCATTTACCAATGCTGCTTATCTAGTTGCTTCTGGCTCACCTGTTCTGCCTATTTATATGGGGCAAGTGCAAGGTGATGATACAGTACCAAACACTGTGGTAAACGCTCCGTTCGCGGGAACCACACCGTTAGCAACGAAGCTTGGCCTAACAGTCGTTGATTCGAGTAACACGACCCCCGACGGTGCGAAGGACTTTGTTAAGTTCAGTGATGTTGCTGCGCATAGTACATTTGTTTTACCGCAAGATACCTCTACACCAACACCTTTGGACGCAGGTCATCATGCAAGCATGCAGACACAAGCTACAGATTTCTTAGTAGACAACGCTTTATCAGTAGGCTCTATTAATGGAGCAGTCTTGGAACAATAATGCTTTCTCAGTGAAACCAAATGCCAGCTTAACCGCTGGCATTTTTGTTTTTATCACCAACCAACCTTCTCTAGTTAACCGTTTGCATAATATTAAAAAACACAAATGGTTGATCTCAGCTAAAATTAATCAAGACAGAATACCGTACGACCTCTTTCTTTATTGTGAATAAAGTGGATAATAGCCTCCGTAATTTAACACCTAATAAATGTGAGTCCATTATGTCTTCTGAAGCTACGATGCTAGAACGCTGCCAATCTAAATGTGAACTATGTGGTTCTGATTCTTCTCTTACTGCATACGCAGTACCGCCACACAGCCACGTAACAGTGGATCACGGCATCATGGTATGTGACAAATGTCTTGGTGAGATCGACGATCCTAAAGATATCAACCACTGGCGTTGCCTAAATGACAGCATGTGGAGCCAGGAAGCGCCAGTTCAAGTAATGGCGTGGCGTCAACTTACTCGTCTGAACTCTGAAAGCTGGGCTCAAGACGCGCTAGATATGATGTACCTTGAAGAAGAAACATCAGTTTGGGCACAAATCGGCATGTCTGCTGATGACAAGCCTCTTGATGTGAACGGCGTTGAACTTAAAAAAGGTGACGACGTAACAGTAATCAAAGACCTGCCAATCAAAGGCACTAACCAAGTGATTAAGCAAGGTACTGTTATTCGTGGTATCAGCGTTGGTGACGATCCTAAGCTTGTTTCTGGTAAAACAAACGGCGGTCAATCAATGTACGTAATCGCTGAGTTCTGCCGTAAAAAGTAATTATCCTTTTAGCTGAACAAAATCTAAAAAGGCGCTAATGAATAATTAGCGCCTTTTTATTAGAAAAAATCAAACCGATTTAGTTGTTCTAGAAACCACTGCCTATATTAAAGTAGATAGCGCGTTCTTCATGGCTTTGCGCGTAGTCCATACCAAGGTGTAAACCATAACGTCTTGCGATTTGGTATCGGAAACCAACACCTCCTGCATTCACCTTGTTCGTTTGATCAGCTCGCTCCGTTGCTTTTCCTGAACCATAGAAGCCTGATACTTTCCAACGATGACTAATACTGTAGGCCAGCTGCCCTTGGAGGGTTTCAATTTCATCCCCTTGATAGCGAAATGAAGACACACCTCTTAATTCAACATATGGCTTAGCTGTTGGAGACACAAATCCATCACCTTGCTCATAATTTTGATAGTTACCCGCTAAACCAAGTGTCCACTTTTCTGACACTGGAATGTAACCTTCCGCTTCAACATTGAGATTTCTGTAATTTAAATCACTGCCAATCGCATCATCAAATACCATGTAGTCTGCAGAAAATCGATATCCTTTTGTTGGGTAAAACAAATTGTTTCTTGTATCGAATTCAGCTTCAATACCTAAACCAGATGTCACTGATTCAGTGCCTAGGGTAAGCTCCATAAACTTGTCGACCAAACGATTATCAGATTCAACTTTAGACTTGGCGAATAACTGTTTCAAACCTATCATCCAAGGTGTATCACCGATTCTAAATTGCACCTTTTGTGAAAGTACCGCGACCGACGTTGATGTGCCAAATTTCAAGTCTAATTCGTTGTCACCAAAAGAGAGTTGCTTATATAAATCGATATTAGCGACACCGAAACCACCGCCACCGGTATAACGAATTGAGTCGTTCAACCATGAACGTCTATGACCACCAAAAACAAACCAAGTTCCATTTTCAGTTCCCAGAGCACCAACAACACTCATCGCAGATGGAACAAGTTGCGCACCACCATCAATAGCCTTTAACGCTGCTTCTTTACGAATTCGTTTTTCTTCATCGCTCTCGTGTAAAAACAACCCAGCAACACCACCACCATACCCAACCGCAGGCTCGGTAATTAGTATAGGTATAGGTAAAAACCCCGTTGCATTTTCTGCAATGTGGTGGCCCATATCAAACTGACCATCCACAGGGTCGTAAAACGATGCCATTGAATCAAAAGGGATCAGTAAAGAGCTTGATAATAACGCAAGCACACCACAGCGGTTCATATAAATTGCCTCAAAAAAACCGAGGCATGAGCCTCGGTTGAAAGTTTGCTTCCTTGCAATAAACATTGAAATTAAGAACTTTTTACTGCTAAGAGAGTTCCTTATCAGCACAAGCATAATAGAGCGTTTTCTATGTTTACCCTACTCTCATATGGAGGGTCTCGTCCTACAAAATTAAATCATTCTATAGATGGCAGAAACGAAAAAGGCTCATATAAATGAGCCTCTATAAACAAATAAACTGTGTTATTGCTTTGTTAATCTCGCTTTAACAGTCGATCTACGTTTTCTTTAATAACAGATAAGATCGAAGACTTCACATCACTCATTTGTTTAGAATGATGACACCAAAGAGCAAAGCCAAATTTAAATCCTTGTTCCATTTCAGATGATTGTATAGGTTCGATGTCGTAATGCGAAAGTTCAGAATGAGCGAACGTTTTTGGTAGCAGCGCCCACCCTAGGCCCGCTTCAACCATTTTGATAACTAACGCCAATTGGTCTACTTCTTCATTGTCAGAGCTAATGGTTATTTTTTCGGACATCCCTTCTTCAAGAAACGACTTTAAGACAAACTGTTTCGCGTTTTTTAACGCTAAAAGCACATCTTCCTTTGCCAAAGATGAAAACTCACCATTTTTTTGAACGAAAGGGAAAAACTCAATATGACCTAAAAAGGTCGCATCAAAACTATGTATTCCACGACTGTCATGCACGTTGACCAATCCAAAATGATACTCACCACTCTGAAGGCCTTGCTTAATGTCTTTTTTATTTCGTACTAGAAAATTCACTCGCATCATCGGAAAATCACGATGTAACTTCTTTCGAATATCCACAAGTATTTGGTGAGGTATTACACTTGAATAAGCAAAAGTAATGCTTTCCAAGCCACCATAAGACAAGCTCAAAGCGACCTTATCGAAAATTCGGGCTTGTTCAATCGTTTGCTTAGCATAGTGATAAAGGTGATGGCCATCTTCTGTTGGCTTAACCGAACGTCCAACCCTTTCAAATAGGCTTACCGCGAGCTGGTCTTCAAGGTTTGTAATAACCTGCCCGATTGTCGTTCTGTGCTTGTTCAACTTAACCGCAGCCTTGCTGAAAGACAGTTGGTCATAAACAGTCACAAACGCGAGAAGTTGTTCAATGCTGAAATTCATTTTATTGTGCTTACTGTTGGTCGTTATGTATTTAAATTACCACAGATTAACGAAATATCTACTTTGTAAGAATAATAATAGTGAAATGAATTCGTCTGGTTGAAACAAAAAAACCTACTTAAGTCAGTAGGTTCTATCATTGGTGTGTAACGAATAACTTAAATGTATTCGATCACTCGAGCTAGGTAGTTAAAGTCGCCTGAGTCACCATGGTAATTGCGGTAAACATCGACACTGAAATATTTAGGTTGATCTGCTTGAATGTGTTCAGCAATACGCTGCTCAATAGACTCTAGAGTTTCACCCGTTTGCGAGTAAATGTATTTCTTGGTGCTCTTTTGAAGCTGGCGTTGCTTCGCTTCTTTGTGTGTGACGTAATTGTTCACCTTAACCCACTGACCAATGTAATCAATCGCCACGTAGTCTAAACCCTCTTCGACTATGATTAGCGCCGCTTCTTGCTGAACGTCGGCCATTTGTAACATGTCGTTACCGACTTTTTGCTGATCCATTGAGGGCACGTTTTGTGCCATTGCAGCGCAAGACGTTGCCAAGATCAGTAGCGTTAATGCTGTTCTTTTCATTTTATAATATCCCTAATCAAGGTAATTCGGTTACCCAAGGTTTCCCGTGAGTCGCTTTGTAATAACCATATTCGTATATAGTTAATAGATAATGTTCATCAAACATGTCCTTGGTTCGTTTGGCGTAACCAAAGTCGCGCTCGATGTAAGTGAATTGCATATCAATGTTGTTGATTTCACTGATGTATTTCATTCGATATAAGTCACCACGCGTTTGTGCAAGCGTTAGGCTTGATACACTCTTTGCTACCAAATCGAGTCCCTTATCTCTTAGCGAGTGATACGGCGCTTTCAGCGCGCCATTTCGAATAACATCGAGCTGTGGGGGTGTTTCTAACCCAAGTGCATCTGAGATCTGTTGATAGTCGAAGTTAGAGGGATTGAAGAATACTTGAGTCGCTAAACCGCCATCGACGTGCAGTTCTTCAAAGATTTCACCTTCATGCTCTACATCGATGAACTGCGGTGGGAACACACCAGGAATAGACGCACTTGCGGCCAACACCTTATATATGAGTTCAGACTTATCTGGCATGTCGCTATTTGCTATTGCACCAATATTCCAAATGACAAGTTCACCAGAATCAAAATGAGTAGTACCAATAAACAGACGCTTACCGCTACGATGTTGTGCTGCGATTTGCTCAATCATCGGTTCTGGGAAAGCTTCAGCAATAAACTGATACAAGTTTTCGCCATCAGTAAACGCATCTTTAAAGACAGTGTTCAAAAAATTCTTTTTACCGAGTACGGATTTATCATTTATGTTCAACATCACGTCCTTCATCCGCGAGAATGCATCTCCTCCGATGAACACAAACGGTGCCATTAACGCGCCTGCGCTGATGCCTGTCACTATTGAGTAGTCTTTCAATTGGCCCGATTCTTCTAGCCCTATCAAGATACCGGCACCAAAAGCTCCGTTAGCGCCACCTCCCGACAACGCCAAGATGTTCAATTGATCACCTGACACAGTAATAGGCGTGGTTTGATCCACTGGAGAGTATAAGAAGTCTGGCGACTCACTCGCCCAAATACGCAATGGCTCAGCGACTGATGATGCATCTTCTAAAGTAACTTCTTTGTAATTGTCTTTGTTTACGCGTACGTCTAGCGTGTGAGGTGAACTACAAGCGACTACCAGGAGTGACAAAGCAACGGTAAGACCCGAAGAGATTAGACGGTTCATATTTAGGCTCATTTAGTATTCTCTAAATTGATTCAGAGTCTCTGTTTAATAAATAAGCAAGTTAAAAAACAGAAAGATTAGTAAATAGGGACAAAGTGAAGTCCATCTCTTTGTGGTCGTAATATAGCTAGGAACAGGTTTAACTCGTAACCTCGCTTGTAGGACGCAACCCATCGAATAGTCGCCCCTTAACCTTAAGCACCGTTGGAGTTAAACCGCTCAGCCTATTTTGACCACATTGAAATCGTGGGTAGGCTCAACAAATTCATATTGAGCATTAATCGTTTGTAGTTCCCAAGTGTCATAACTCTTAGTTAGTTCCAGTACACCATAGACTGCGTTGTTTGCATGGCGGAATGCAGCCACCGGAGACATTCTTTTCATTAATCCCGCTGTAAATAGGCCTGAGATAAGGTCGCCAACACCAACTGGTTGTTTATCAAATTCGATATTCGGTCGTTGGACTAAGTAACAGGCCTTCTTCGTTGCTAGGATCATACTGAACGCATCATCGGGCAGAGAATGGAGATGCTTGACAAGCACCATCTTCGGGCCCATTTCCAATGCTTTCTTACAGGCAGTAACCGCATCATAAAGCGAGTGGATCTTGGTATTGGTCAATTCACTTAGCTCAAATTGGTTTGGCACGATAACATCGGCAATAGGCAGCAAGTGTTTGGTAATGGCGGTTTTAACGCCATCCTCAACGATACAACCTTTATCTGGGTCACCCATGACAGGGTCACAAACATAGAGTGCGCTGTGGTTTTTTTCTTTGATGAGGTTAACCGCCTCGGCAACCGCTTTGCATTGATCTGCGCTTCCTTGATAACCAGAAAGGATCGCGCCACAGGCTTTCAATGCACTGATGTTGTCTAAGCCTCGAATCAAGTTTCGAATATCATCTGAGCCGAATGTTTGCCCAGTCCAACCTTGTTGATATTGAGTGTGATTAGAGAACTGAACAGTATGGATTGGCCACACATCGAGTCCCATTCTTTGGATTGGAAAAACCACAGAACTGTTTCCTGCATGCCCATAAACCACGTGAGATTGAATAGAAATAATGCTTTTCATGCGTCGCTCTTTTAGTTTGAAATGGATTTTATTACTTAGATAAGACGACTAAATAAACACAACGGAACATCAAGATAAGCCGCTTGCTATATAATCACTGTGCTTATTTGGTCGGAATAGCCTCGACATCGCCGAGGCTTATTCTTAATGAGTGGGACGTCATCGGCTTAAAATCATGTATTCGACTCTAAGCCTGACTTGAACTTATGCTCCTTGAAATTCAGCGAAGTGCTCGTCCAACACCTTGCGAGTTGCGCGGCCAATCAGTTCGTACTCATGGTGAGTCAGGTTAGCCAGAGATACACGAACCGATGCATGTACAGTATCGAAGCCGTTACCTGGTAGTAAAATAACACCCGTTTCGTGAGCTAGACGGAATAAGAAATCTTTACCTTTACCGCTTGCTTTGAACCATTCAACGAACTCTTGACCGTATAGTTTGCCACCTAGAGTGTCTAGCTCTAGCAGTGTGTAGTAATCAACGCGGTCTTTGTTCTCTTCAACTTCTAGCCCCATGTTGGTGTATAGAGTTATGTAGCGTTCACGAATGATGCGTTTGCATGCTGCTTTGTAGCTACCTTCAGAATCCATGAGACACGTTAGGGCAAACATCGCCATTTGCACTTGTTGCGGTAGAGATAGACCGGCAGTGTGATTCAAGGCGACGCTACGGCTATCTGCAACAATGCGGTCGATGAACTTAATGTCACGTGGCTCCGGAGTCAGTGTTTTGTAACGGTCATCAAGTTGACACTGTTTTTCTTCGCTGAAAGAGCTTAGTGCGTCATCAAATACGTTTTTGTGTTGGATACCAATGGTACCTAAACGCCAACCGGTTGCACCAAAGTATTTAGAGAACGAGTAAACACAAAGTGTGTTGTACGGTAGTTTTGCAAATAGAGAAACGAAGTCATCGGCAAATGTACCGTATACGTCATCAGTGATGATGAATAGGTCACTGCGTTGCTCATTCACAAAGTTTGTTAGGTTCTCTAAAGTCTCGTCAGAGAATTTCACTGATGCTGGATTAGCAGGGTTAACGACGCAAAGTAGTTTGATGTCTGTATCTGCCAGTTTCTCGATTTCAGACATTGGTAGCTGCCAAGTGGTCTCATCAAGACGCAGCTCAACGATCTCTAGTTCGTACTCAGAAAGCTCTGGAATTTCTAGGTAAGGGGTAAAAATTGGCGTAATTAACGCCACTTTATCGCCTTTTTTCAATAGACCATTATTGAACATCGTTTGGAATGTGTAGGTCATTGATGCCGTACCACCTTCCGTTGCGAACAAGTCGAAGTCTGTGGTCATTGGAACTGGGCCATACATCTCTTGTGCAATGTACTGCTTCACCACTTTCTCAATATTAGTCAACATACGTGGTGGTACTGGATAATTACACGCTAGGTAAGCAAGAACGAGTTCGTTTAAGAACGCTTGTTTTGGGATACCTAGACGATCTTTTGCGTAGCTTAGTGCGCGTTCGATGAACTGAACACCTTTGTCGTTTGAGTATTCTTTAGCAAACGTATCGAAACGCTCAACGATACCCACGCCATCAGGGATACCGCCGAAATCACCCCCAAGGTACGCATAGTTACGTTCTGCTTCATTAACAGAGAACTCACCAAGACGAATAAACGCTTTACGTGGCAATGTTGCTAGGAAGTTTGGATTGCCACGACCTGCGTCTAGTAAAGCGCGGTCTGGCACGGCTTGAGCAACTTCAATTAATTTGTCTTTTAATTCAAATGGGCTTAAATCAGCGAATTTTGAAAAGTCGATATTAGTATTTTGTGTAGTCATAATATTTACCTAATTATATATTTGTTAAATTTTGGGAATACTTATCCTATCGACTAAACATTTAGCCGATAAGTTACTGTTTATTATTTACATGCCTGCGTTTAAAGTAATGACACCGACGATGATTGGGCCCCACAATGTAAGTAAGACATTAGCTACTGCGTAAGTTACTGTGAAAGTAAATACAGGTGTTGCATTGCCTGTTTTTTCCAGTAATGCCGCAAAGCCTGGGTTTGCGCTGCGTCCACCAGTCACACAACCTAATGCCTCGACCGGATTTTTAATTTTCAAGATAAAGTATGAAAAGAAGAATGAAATAAGTTGCGGAATAATGGTTACAGCAACACCTAAGAACAATAATGACATGCCGTGTTCCTTGATGGTGTCAACGGCTTGTGGCCCTGCTTGCAACCCTACAATTCCAACAAAAGCTGCCAGGCCAAAGTCACGAATAAAGTTAACGGCTCCAACTGGGAATTGTGCAATGTGAGGGTTTCTGTTACGAATCCAACCAACGAATAAACCAGAGATCAAACAACCTGCACCAGAGCCGATCGTTACTGGGATCCCCGCAATTTTAAAGCTAATCAAACCAATAAGAAGACCAACAACCATACCCAAACCAAGAATGACAAAGTCAGTCATGCTTGCTGAGCTCATACGTTTGCCAATATTTTTCTCTACGCGGTTAATATCATTTGCAGTCCCCGTAACTTGAATAATATCGTTTTTCTTAACAACGAGTTCCGGTGTCAATGTAAGCGAGACACCCTCACGGATATAGTCAGTAATGTAGACTCCGCGATATAGACCTTTGTTTGAGTTTTGTTTGAGCTCTTTAAGAGATTGTCCGATAAGCTTGTGGTTATCTGCAATCAGTTGTCGATTTTCTTCAATTATTTCATAGCTTTCAGGAAGAGATACTTCATTGCTTTCACCCTTACACTGTAAATCTTGAACCGTATTTCGACGACCAGTAACAACGACGATGTCACCTTCTTTGAGTACAGTAAACTTGTCTGCATCAAGCTCTTGTCCATCACGTTCAATTAGCTCTATACAAGCAGAAAGTGATGTATCATTTAGCTGTGTTAAAGTCTTTCCTACTAGCTTATCGCTAGCACTCACTTTGAACGCACGAGTAACTAATGCCGTAACTGCATTAAATTCACCTGGCGCTAGCTCACGTTTACCGTTAGAGTTTTTTTCTTCTAAGGCAATCGCTTCAGCTCGAATATCCCACTTCATCAGTGTTGGGAATACCCATGTCACCATCAAGATTGGGCCTAAAGATCCAAAGATATATGTTACTGCGTAACCAACGGCAACATTGGTTTGCATTAGGTGCTTTGCTTCTTCTGAAACGCCACCAAGACGAGCAATAGCATCGCCCGCTGTGCCAATTATCGCAGACTGTGTAAGACCACCAGCTGCAAGGCCCGCAGCAGTACCTCTGTCTAGGTCAAATAACCATGCTGCAGCTAATACACAGAGTAAACCGGACACAGTCATCACGACAGCTGAAAGTAATATATTGATGGTTCTAAAGTTAAGTGCTTTAAAGAACTGAGCACCGCCTTGATAACCGACTGCATATATAAATAGCGCGAAGAAAATACTTTTCACACCTGGGTCAATATTAACACCAAATTGTCCTATAATTACGCCCATCAATAATGTTCCGGCAACACCGCCTAAAACAAATCGACCAATGGTAATTTTACCAACCATATAGCCAAGAGATAGTGTAATAAATAGAGCGACAAATGGTGCCATGTCAAATAGATTAGAAATAATGTCCATGAAAAATTTACTCTTGTTATTAAATAAAAGGAGTAAATAACCTAACGAATAACTTAATATTGATATTTGTTGGATTATTCAAATTAAATAAAGCATCTCGTTGCTTCGAACCGAATATTAATAACAAAAGGTTTAATTATGTAATCCCATTTGACGGATCAAATCATCACTTTGACTATTTGGAGGGAACCTGAAGTATAATTTATATCTAAAGTGGTTGTTTTTACTGCATTTAGTTCAAGGTAGGATAAGTGGATCATTTTCGAAATAAATTTCGAAAAATGTTTTTATACCCAGAACGATAACCTACCTACCATTGTTCTACTGGCTTAGGGCACCAAAAAAAGACGTGGTCAGCACAGTCACCTAATAAAGTCAGATTTTTGATGGATCTGACCCTCTATAAGCGATTGTCACAATAAATCGAATTCCGTTATCTTTGTATTCATCAAACGAATAGAGAAAAGAACCATGAATACAATGCCGCATGAACTCGTGTGGGGCGAAGTCTACTTCCCACCGCTGTTACTGGTTATTGCATTGGCTTACATATTAACAATCTTAACTGGGTCAATCGCCACAAGGCTTGGAGTACATAAATATGTCGCCTTACCTGCAATAGCAGAACTAAGCTTAATCGTGATTTTTACTGGCGCTATCGGCCATTTTATTACCATTTTTTGAGGCACTTACCGTGATCAAACGTTATCTCATCACACTGTTATTAGTTGCGACTGCTGGTTCTGTGGCTTACAACTACTACCAATCTTATACAAGCAATCCGTGGACTAGAGACGGTCAAGTCAGCGCATACATTGTTTCAATCACACCTCGCGTCACCGGGCAAGTGGTCAAAGTGCACGTGGACGACAACTCACAAGTGTCCAAAGGCGATCTTCTTTTTGAAATCGATCCGAGTATTTACAACGCGACCTACAAAAAAGCGCTTGCCACTCAAAAACAAGCGGTTGCCCTACTCGCCAAAGCCAAAAATGAAGAACAACGCGCCTTGAATTTAGAGAAAAGAACGCCCGGAGCCGTCCCCGTTCTTACTCTAAACAACTTAAGCAACGCTGTAGAAACAAGCGCCGCGAATGTCGAACTAGCAAAAGCTAACGTAGAAGAAGCACACCTGAATCTTGAGTACACCAAGGTATACGCGCCTACTAACGGTTACATCACTAACTTGAACCTACGCGTGGGCTCTCAAGTTGTCGCGAATTCACCTGTGGTTGCGTTAATTGATGAAGATAGCTTTTGGATTGAAGGTTATTTCAAAGAAACCGATCTGGTCGGCGTTGATGCTCAAGATAAGGCCTACGTAACACTTATGATGCACAACAATGTTCAACTAGAAGGCCATATCAAAAGTATTGGCTTTGGTATCGCTAAACAAGACGGCAGCACAGGTAATGATTTATTGCCAAACGTGAATCCAAACTTCCAATGGATACGTCTCGCTCAACGAATCCCTATTAAAGTTAAGTTAGATAAAGTACCTGCAGACGTGCAGCTGCGTGTTGGTATGACAGCCTCAATCAAAATCATTAAATAATTGGGTGTTTCTATGTTCAATGCATCAACTAAAGAAGCGATCAAAGCCGCACTTTCTATTGTTATCGCAATTTGCCTTGCTCTTTGGTTTCAATGGGAGAAACCGTATTGGGCAGCGATTGCGGTTGCAGTGATGGCGTTGAACGAAAGCTTCGCCCATTCAATAAACAAAGGTCATAATCGGTTAATGGGAACCTTGTTAGGGACCGGCTATGCCTTTTTCCTCATTGCGATGTTTTCACAAGACAGATTTTTGTTTCTGACATTTTTTACCTTGTTCTTAGGCACTTGCATTTTCATGTCTAGTGACGAGAAGTATGGTTATGTGTTTTCTATTGGTTTCGCCGTCTGTTCGATTATTTCTTGTATGGGCGGGTTTGATAGCCAAATGACCTTTCATTTTGCTGTGCTTCGACTTCAAGAAACACTATTAGGTGTTGTCGTCTTCTCTATTGTGTATCGCATCGTGTGGCCTGTGAATACTGAACTCAACTTTGTACAACGTTTCGAAACAAGTAAACAAGCCTTATTAGATGCGATGGAAAAAACAGACGACATCGACATTACCGCACTTGAAAGCAATACCGCAAATATTGATAAGCTGTATCAACTTTTAGATCTCCCACTGACCGGAAGTTACCACCTTAAAGAGAATATCCAAACATGGCGTTTACGTATCGATGAAATGGCGTATATCCAAGATACATTACTCAAACAAAGTGACAGCGAATCTGACTTGGGCATCCAATGGGCAGTTCTTACTCACAACTTGAAGACGTTCGATTTATTAACACCAGATCAATCTCTTGTTGAGGGTGAACCCAATGTAATGGGCGATAACAAAGAGGTGTCTTGGCATCACGCTCATCGTACGTTTGTTCAACATTTGAATGAAGACGGGCGCAAGGTCCTACAAGGAGTGTCGATGTTCGTAACATCGTTATTAATATGGATATATCTTCCAATGCCGGGTGGTTTTATTTTTCCTATGATTGCCGGTGTATTTTCTTCGATGCTGCCAACGATGCCGCCGAGTATCATCAAAGATGCGTTTTTCGGTGTACTCGGTACGGGAACCGTGATCCTACTGCAGTACATTTTCGTGATGCCTTTGATGACTGAGTTATGGCAACTCGCCCTATTCTACTTCATCAATATTATGGTGATATGGAAAGTATTCGATGCACCTAAACTTATGGTGCATCGCATACTGGGTGTCAACTTGCTGGTCGTACTTACGTCTGGTGCGCTGAATCTAACGCCTATTTACCAGATCGAAACACCGCTACTTATGCTAGTTAATATATTAATGATTCTAATGGTAGCGAAATTCTTTACTGATCTGTTTAGAGTAAAAGCGACGGCTTAGAATTAAATCCAAGTGACCTCATAGAAATGTAACGGCCTGCTAAACATATTGTTTTTCAGGCTGTTTTTATTTCCGCATCATGCTGACATCAAGACTCATAAAATCAAAAATTTAACAAAAAACACCACCAAACCAATCAAGTGAGGATATCATCCATCAAACGCGATTAACGACATTTCCTACCTCACCTTAGAATACTCTCATTGACTGACGCAATGCATTTCCAAATGCGACATTCACATCGCAAACCCTTATGGATGCATTAATAACAAACTGAACACGAAGTTCAGTACAACATCGACTGTTTAAGTCTCGAAGGTTTGAGGCTACTCAGAATGGAAACCGTCATGAGTTTTTTAAAAAAATGTACGAACGCACGTAAAAAACACACTCTATCTCTATTGATGAGTGCCTTAATCCTAACTGTTCCCACTTTTGTTCACGCGGCGGAAGAAACAAAAACTTATGCCAACGTCATGGAACAAGGACGTGCAATTTTTGACAAATACGGCATCAGTCGTGACTTACCAAAACTAGCAATCAGCTCATTGGTTCAGGGCGAACACTTAGTTGAATACACTCACCGTACAATACAATTAGGTGATGAAATTCAAGATTCTTCGGCATTTTTAGTAAAGAACACTGACAATAAAGGGAATATTGACCTTCGTATTAAATACAACCCAGATGAGTTAGACGAGCACGAAAACGTCCTAGATGATATCGAGTCATTTACACGTCTTGAATACCGTTTACGTAATTATGCAGAAAGCTTCGATCCTTCCTCGGTAAAAGTAAGAGAAGAAAAAGAGGGAAAAGTGGTCATCAGTTTCAACTACTCTAAATATGGCTTACCTCAAGATATCGCTTACTTCCGTTTCCTAGAGGTTGATATAGAGCTTATTAATGGCGAACCAAAACGAATGGTGATTACTAACAATGAACCATTTAAACGAGAGAAAGATCAAGTAGAGAGCTATAACCAAGTTATTGAATTTCAGACCATAGAATCTGGCAAGGTTATCATTGCAAGTAAAAAGACAGACATCATTGGTAAAAGAAAAAATAAACCTCTGAAAATAAATACATCGATAGAACCTGTTGCACTATATGAAAAAGACAATGGTGTAAAAGTATTAAGCGAAGAAAGACTACAAGAAGTCTCTGACCCTCGCATGAAAGAGGCGAGTGTTAAGTTAGATCGAGTGTTTCCTCTAATGGGCGACATGGTGCGTCGTCAAGGTATCGATTTACCATTACCATTTGGTGTCTCAGTTGCTTATCGTAATCAAGATATGAATGTCCCATTTAACGACTTTACCATTGATGGTATTCGTTTAAACGATATATTCGAGCCTGAAGATTCTATTGGTGTCGTGAATGCTGAAAGTGTCAGCGTACGTGGTGATGTCAATATTTTACCGTTTTGGAACGTGTTTGGTTATGTCGGTAAGATTAACGTAGATGCCAAAGTTGATGCCGGTTATACCGGTGCACCAGGCGAGCTCATTCGAGATAAATTGAATAACAAACTCTCAGGAGCTGGTGATGCATTTTGTAACAACGATACATTGGGCACTTTATGCCGGCCAGGTAACTTAGGAGTTCCACTTCATCTTGAATATGACCTACGTGGTGTAGGTACTACCCTTTCTGTTGGTTATCGCGAACTATTTGCTTCTGTGACCGGTACTTATTCACAAACCCGCCTCAAGGGCATGACAGATTGGGGAGAAGGTATCGTGACCGTACAACCAATGTTGGGTTACCAGCTAGTTGATTACCGTGCGCAAGTCTTTTTAGGCGCAGAATATCAAGGGCTAGACGCACGTATGGATGGTCACGTCATTGCCGGTGATATTGAATTTGACTATGACATTGGTGTTGAACTCGATCAATGGGCTTACTTAGTTGGTTTTAACAAGCAGTTTGGTAAAAATTACAACTTAACAGTGATGTACAATAAAGGCGAAACTCGTAATTCTGTAACTATGAACTTCGGCTATCGATTCTAACACCTAAGAAAGCATAGAGTGGTCGCAGGCCACTCTTGTAGGGTAGCGTCCTACTTATGCGATTCCATCAATCACAATAATGTCTTTAATATACATCCCATAACAAAATTACATATATCCAAGCACGACAACGGTCGACGATAGCGCACGGAATTGCTGGTTTGGTCACAACAAAAACTGCGGACATAATAATGAAACTCAACAAACGTTCAATTTTAGCTGTAACGATCTCGATGCTGTTAGCAGCATGTGGCAGTGATAACTCTAATACCCCTAGTTCTCCAGAAGCGCCTGCGGCGTTAGTTCCTGCACCAGCGGAAACGTTTACCGCTCAAATAGGTGATGCGAACATTAACGCGACCAAACAAGAACTCTTAATAACTTCAAATACTGAAGATGACAAACTGGCTTCTGTTGAAGTTTTTAAAGGTATTCGCTTTGCAAAAGCTGAGCGTTTTCAACACAGTGACACTGTTGACTTAACTGATCAGGTGAATTCAGATGGTATCGTTGAAGCTACTTCGTTTGGTGATGCATGCCCACAAAATAAATCGACAAGCTTTGGTTCTGGCCTTGAACTGGAGCAAAGTGAAGATTGCTTGAATCTGAATATCTGGCGACCTGAAGGTACCACTGCACAAGACCAACTATCTGTATACGTGTTCATTCATGGTGGTGACTTCGAATACGGCTCTGGCGCTAACCCAATGATTCACGGTGACACCGTTGTCGCACAAGGTGCCGATGAAGGTAATCCGTTTATTGCTGTGACGTTTAACTATCGTTTGGGGCTGCTGGGGTCTAACTGGGTAAAAGGCGTCGACGTTAATGGTAACTTCGGTTTAGGTGACCAAGAAACGTTATTGAAATGGGTACAAGAAAACATCCAAAATTTCGGTGGGAATACTGGCAACGTAACCCTAATGGGCCAAGGTTCTGGTGCAATGTCGATTGCTTTATTGCAACAAAAAGTGACAGAAAAAAAACTAGAAGATAGCTATTTCCAGCGCGCCATTATGCAAAGCATACCTTATGGATTTGAGTACAAAAGCTACAACGTAGCAAAAGACCAAGCGAGTGATACTGACACGTTACGCGGCAACTCTATTGAGCAAGTGCTTGAAGAACAAAAGACAGCACTTGATCCATTACAACGATTAGAAAGCTGGTTATTGTCTTCAATTGGTGTGGAAATACCAACAGTCACACCAAAGTCAGACAATACGCCAATGGCAACCTTAATGCCTTACGCACCTTACTTGGAGTGCTCGGAGCTTAAAGGTGGACTGCTGAATTCGAGCTCTTGTAAAGACGGTATGGGTCAAGCACAGCCAAGTCGCTCTAATTTTGTTGTACCGACGGTTATCGGTGTCAATGCACAAGACTCAGATAACATGAGCATGCTACCCAACTTAACCTCACTAGTGCCTTTAATCATCGATTTAATGGGCGATGATACTGGTGATGCAGAATATACTGCACAACGCATGGCCGAGTGGTTAGCGATTGATGGCAATAAGCAACTTGTAAAACAACGTATGCACTCTCTAGCCAACAGTGATGAATTCAGCGCTCAACTTGAACTGCAAGACCTTATCGATGCGCTACCAAAGTCTGCATACGAAGCGATGACTCCGTTATTCTTTGGATTAAAAAACCAAACAGGTAGTGATTTGCTCCAATTAACCGATTTTTACCCAAATGATGAACATGAAATACTGTCGGCAATCAACAACATGGGCCAATATCGTACCATCATGAACGATACGCTGTTTGCTGGTCCAGCTCGTATGAAAGCTGCTGAAAGTGAACATGCGACCATGTACTATTTTGACCATAGCCCAAGCTTCAACGTGTGGACACATAACACAGGTCCGAATGGCGAAACAGATATTGGTGATTTACTTAAGTCTATCAGTTGTATTACGGGTGCTTGCAATGGCTCAGAGCTGCCATTTGTATTTAATAAAGCAATGAAAATGGATGGCACAGAAGTTCACCCAAGTTCAACCGACAAAAAGCTGATGAATGAGATATCTCGTTCGTGGTTTGACGAAACATTATTCTCAGATTCGAATCAATATAATGCAAACGAAGACCAGGTGTTAGTGATTGATACTGATGGTTTGGCGCTTTCCGCTCCTAACTGGGATAAAACAAAAAACCCAGGTAAAGATGCCAACCTACGTCAAGGTCGCCTAACTGGTCTTGAAAATCTAGGTCTCCTACTAAATTACATGCCTGAGTAATCTGGATTCCATCTAAATTTGTATTCATTCCTAAATTAAGGCCGGCTTGCTGGCCTTTTTATTCGCCAAAATGTCATGAGTCCCTATGCTTAAGAATAAGATGCGCGCCATATGTGCGATATTTTGCATTGCTTTATTAGCCGGCTGCGCCCAACCTTACCCTGATGTCGAGCCCGGCTTCGAAGCTAACTGGCAAAGCACAGAACACCAAGCTGAAGTGTATCTAATTCCAACCGCACCTGAAGCGTTTGCTCGTCGTATTGACCTAGTTCGCCACGCCGAAAACTCAATCGATATCACCTACTTCTCTTGGGAAAAAGACACGCTTGGTTTAATGCTGTTAGATGAATTAAAACAAGCGGCCGATCGTGGTGTTTCTGTACGGCTAACTCTCGACGATTTGTTGGTATTTAACGATAAATGGTTGGCTGAATTGGACTCGCACCCAAACATTGAAATTCGATTGTTCAATCCGTTTGATTCTCGCAAAGAGAGCTGGATAGGACGCGCGTTTAACTTCTCGACTCACCAAAAACAGTTAGATAACCGACTGCATGAGAAATACTTTAATGTTGACCACCAATGGATGATCCTCGGGGGGCGCAACATCGGTGATGACTACTTTGGCTACAGTGAAAAAGCCAACTTCTTTGATATGGATGTGCTATTCAAAGGCGATGTGATTGCTGCGTTCAACCAAAATTACCAAGCATTGTGGAACAGCGAACATGTGGTGCCGATTCAGGAACGCATTAAAATCAAAGGAACGGAGCAATATAAAGCGTTCACCAAAGCGTTGAATAAAGGCGAGAAAAATAAAGCGTTGATCACGTCTGAAGTCGAGAGACAGATAAAGAACTTAAACCATCTGAGTTTCATTTCTGCTTCTGTCACGCCAGTATTTGATTCACTGGAGAAACTCAATGATAACAAGCCCTACCTTCGCCAACGTACAGAGCACTTGATCAAGCAAAAAATACCGACACCTTCAAAAGCCGTGATTTCTACGCCTTATGTGGTGCCGAGCGACAACCAATTTGTGTTTATTGATGCATTAACTGAGCAACAGGCCAAAGTGACTTTAATGACCAATTCATCGGCTTCTAATGATTCGGGGTTTGTTCCTGCGTATTACGAGCAACATCGCCAGACCTTACTCGATAAAGGCGTCAGTATCTTTGAGTACAAAAGCAAAGCGATCAATGATGACCACTATTTTCATGTTGATACTTACTATCATAATAAAACCGTGATTCTAGATAACCGTGTTACGTATATCGGTTCATCGAACTTCGATCCCAGGTCCGATTTTTTGAATATTGAGCTTGGCGTGCTGATTGATAGTGAAGAGTTTGCGGAACAAGTAACACACTATTTAACACGTCAGAAAAAAGATTTGTTTTGGGCTGTGTCGCGCGACCAATCAGGCGAAACAAAGTGGGTTTCAGGAGAACAAGAATACACTAAGAACCCTAATTACAGTTCATGGAACAAACTACCAGACTGGTTATTCAGAAAAATGAATGGAGAGTTTGAGCTCTAACGTCTACAAGCCACGAATAGTGAAAGGTATTAAGGTCTATTGAACTTTCGTGCTTGTATTTTGTTTAATAGACCCTAGTTAGCGTCAACACGCCAGCCGCAGTCTCAGAAGTACAAAAAACCGCGTAATTCGCGGTTTTTTATATTTGCCACATGAAAATGGTGGCGTTTTTCAAGGTAGTGGTCATCGACAAAGTATCAAACCCACTCGAACTTTAAACAACATAGACAATTATGCCAATCGTAGTAAACAACGGGTCATTCTAGCTGGTTAACACACTATTTCTGATCACTTACTTACGGTGATGGGTATTAGAACTGAGTACCTAATAAAAAGTGAATACGAAACTCATCGCCTTCGGGCGCATCCAGACCATAAGCAAAATCGAGTTTTACTGGCATAAAATGTGAGTTCCAAATCAAACTCAACCCTGTACCACGCTTCCAATCTGCTTTGTCATCAAACGCATCACCAACATCCAGAAACGCCCCCATCCATATTGAGCGATACACTTGATGTTGATACTCGATCCCTGCAGTTAACATGTAACGCGCACCGGTTAGTTCTCCATTTTCGTCTTTAGGAGAAATGGATTCATAACCATAGCCTCGCAAGTTACCGTCTCCACCGGCAAAATAACGAAGCGATGACGGTACATCAGATAATGATTTGGCGATGTTAATACCAACGTTTGAATGAAAATGGAGCTTTTGTTGTTCGCTAATATCCCAAGAAACAACGCTGCTTCCCTCTAGTCTCAACAATCTTGAATCAGACAGCAGACTCGGATCAGAATATTCCAAAGAATAGATATGGCGATGATTAATCTCGAGTTGATCGTTCTTACGATCGATTTGAGAGAAACTGATTCCGGGCAACAACAGTTGGGATTGGTCTTCCTCTGACGCCTGACTATACTGTTCATGCAGGTATTTGACGTAAATTGTACTTTGCCAATCACTGTCTAATTGCCAATAACGCTCAAACTTAAGATCATTCGAGAAGCTTTTTGTATCTCGATGATCAATACGTTTTGACTCAAACTGAATACCGTAATAATCAGTCGTGACTTCTTGCGTTGGGATTTTATACCCTAGCTTAAGAGACTGCTCTTGCTGAGACAAATACGTTTTCGTCTCAAAACTATGTCCTCTTCGGTTATACCAAGGTTTTGACCAATTTAGAGAAGCCCTTAATCCTAGATCCGTTGAATAGCCGCCACCCACCTGCACGATGTTTCGCGAACTTGGCTGTGCAACAATCTTTATAGGTACTTCTAGGTTACTCTCTAGTTCTTTGAAATCACCATGGACAACGACGCTGCGAAACCATTGCGTTTCTGATAAGTCAGATTGGAGTTGGCCTAGCTTTATGGTGTCGAAATAGTCACCTTGGTTGAACTTAGGGATTTTTCCTATACGTAGAGGGTCAACGCCGTCATTAGGGATACTTAATGACCCAAATTTATAACGTGCGCCGCTAGAGAATTGCAGATGTATATTGGCCATATTTTCACTAGGAATAACCTCCATTTCCGACTCAATAAACTGACCGTCAAAATACCCTTTCCTTTTTGCTAGAGATAAGATCTCTCGCTTTACTCTGTCGTACTCCGGATGTGATAACGAGCAACCTGAAGCCAACTTATTTTTCTCTAGGACATTGATGAAGTCTGAATCTTCACTCGCTTCACCTATTATTTTGATAACAGACTCTTTAATGCGCATGACAGGGCCTGAATCGATCTCGAGTACTAAACTTTCGGGACCGCTAGCAAGAATATTTAGCTGGGAATGGTAGTAACCATAAGGGTTGAGTGCGTCTTGAACTCGTTGAGTGAGCTTAGTTTTCGATAGCTTTGAAGTGGGAACATCAGCTAAAGGTTTTAAATACAGTTCTACATTCTCGGTGAGAGTTTTATTAAGCCCTTTAACTTCAAATTCAGCAGCTATCGAAGAGTGTTGGGTAAACAGGAGAAATGAAGCTGCCAGCACTACTTGTTTAATCGAGGTCTTCACGCGGTTGCTCAATTGCTTAAAACCCGAATAGGTTATGAGCAAAGCGTAAAATCACGGAATCTCATATGGAGGACGCTACCCTTCAACGAACGTGTCTGGTTATTAAAACAAGAACAATCGCTTACCCACGACTTAACTTTCTCGTATTACAGACACAAAAAAAGGCGCAATTAAGCGCCTTTAGAATATCGATCGTTTACTGAATCACTATCAGTTGTTTTTCAGCCACACATCTTGGTTTTGTGCTGCTTTCTTCTTCTTTTTCTTCTTACCTGTGCCAGCAGGTGGCGCAACAGGTTTCAATGCAGCAACAAGTTCCGCAGTTGCTTCTTCATCCACTTCAAACCCTTCGATTTGCTCACGCTCAAGACGCATCTTGTTCTTCTTCTCGATGATTTTAAAGTGATGGTAATCTTCGTGATCGATCAGAGATAACGCTAGACCAACCTCTCCTGCACGACCACTTCGGCCAATGCGGTGCATGTAGTCTGATGGGCTACGCGGTAAATCAAAGTTAATCACCACCGGAAGTTTTTCAATGTCCAGACCACGTGCCGCGATGTCTGTCGCGATCAGAACATCGATCTCGCCAGATTTGAAATCTTCAAGGATACGAGTACGTGAACCCTGCCCTTTATCGCCGTGGAATACTTCTGCAATGATGCCGCGTTTGTATAGCTTATCTGCTAGGTGTTCACAGCTGTTTTTTGCATTCACGAAGATCAGTGATTGGCGCCATTCGTGTTGCTGAATCAAGTGTGCTAACAATGCTGTCTTACGGCCTTTTTCTACTTCAAATACACGCTGAACCAATGTGCTCGCGTTGGCACTTTGAAGTTGTACTTCAATCGGATCATTCAATAGTTCGTGAGTTAATGTTTTAACTTGCTCAGGGAACGTTGCAGAGAACAACAGAGTTTGCTTCTTGCTCGGCAGTAACTTCAAGATAGCATCGAGCTCTTCGGTAAAGCCAAGGCTCAACATACGGTCTGCTTCATCAAGCACGAGCGTTTTGACTTTATCAAGTTTGATTGCGTTGCTTGAAATAAGGTCAAGTAAACGACCCGGTGTCGCCACCAAGATATCAGTGCCGCCACGTAACGCTTGCATCTGAGTGTTGACCGACACACCACCAAATACACAAACCGTTTTAATCGTACCGTTAAAATGCACTGCGTAAGATTTAACGCTGTCAGCAACTTGCTTAGCCAGTTCGCGAGTAGGCACTAAGATAAGGCCAGAAACGAAGTTACCTTTGCCTGAACGGCGGTCCAGAGGTGCATCTTCATGAATCTGCTGTAACAGTGGAAGTGCAAATGCAGCGGTTTTACCTGAACCCGTATTTGCGCCTGCAATTAAATCGCGTCCTGCTAACACACTTGGAATAACTTGCGCTTGGATAGGCGTTGGCTGTTGGTATTCAAGCTCAGATAAACGAGCCATCAAAGGTGAGATTAAGCCAAGATCAGAGAAGTTGGTTGGTGTCGTGGTGTTAGTCATTAATTGCAGGAACTCAAAGCTAAAATAATAGCGCGCTATATTAACGTATTTCAGCAGTATTACGTAACTAATTTGCCCCCTTTCCCAAAGGTTTAAGCGAATAAACTCGAACAAAGCAGTCCAAGATATGAAGTAATCGATTTTAAATGAGTTGTGAACACGGTATCAGCTTCACGTTTATGTCGCTTGCCTCTTTTGAGAACCAATTTTATAAACGTTCACTCAAATTCAGATCCCCTTCTTTCAGATACAAAAACGCCAGCTTCTGAAGCTGGCGTTTTTAATTCTATATTTCTTTAATTCTATGCGTTTACGCTAAAATTAACGGTTGATACCGATATCGCGTTGCATGTGACCAGATAGGTCGCTTGCGTAGTAACTGCGTGGAGAGTTGTCTACGAAAAGAATATCGAAAATGTGTGCAATCAATCCTTTGAAGTTAACCGCGTAGGTCTTCTTATCCATAGAGTTAGGAACAGCGATAGTATTCATTTGTACTGCTTGAGCCATGATTGCCTCTCTATAAATTTGTTTGTGTGTTTCGTTCTGATGACAAGAATAATAGGTGATCTTTTTAAGGTTAAAAAATGACTAAAATTGGACATTCGAATTAGTTTTCCTAATAAAACAAACCATTAACAACATCAAGAAATACATATTCACACCTAGCGACTATAAATTCAAAATAGTGCTTATATCATGCATCTTGTACAAATAAACCACAAACAAAAGTGGCCTAAGTCACAAATATTTTACATAAATAAATTTCCCGCATCATCGACCACGTATCCCTTATCGAGTTTTCGATAAGTTATATTTGTTTTAATTTACTTGTTCTATACTTGGCTTCTTCACATAAATCGACGCTATAACCGCAATCGTCATCGTTGAAATCAACACAGCTAGAGACCAATACGTTGGGATAGCCCATTCACTGTCAACCAATAGCATTTTCACACCAATAAACACCATGATAAATGCCAGTGCTGGCTTCAAGTAGATGAACTTATCCATCATGCCTTGAAGTACAAAGTACAACGAACGCAGGCCAAGTAACGCAAACACGTTAGCAGCAAGTACTAAGAACGGTTCTTGTGTTACCGCGAAGATTGCAGGGATAGAGTCCAGTGCAAACATCACGTCCATGACTGCAATCGCACCAATGACTAACATCATTGGCGTCAGTACCCATTTGGTACTCTGTTTAACCATTAATGCAGGGCCATGGAAATCTTCTGTTACCGGCATGATTTTGCGAAGTAGCTTTTCAGGCAGTGTATTCACACTCTCTTCTTCGCCCTTGTCTAATGCCAGTTTAATACCAGTGCCAATCAAGAACGCAGCAAACACGTAAAGTACCCAGTGGTATTCCGCCAATAGCTGTGCGCCTAGTGAGATCATAATTGCACGAAGTATTAATGCACCAATCACGCCCCAAAGAAGCGCACGAGGTCGTAGATGCTCAGGAACTTGGTATTGAGCAAAGATCATCGCGAAGACAAACAAGTTATCTACGCTCAGTGATTTCTCTAACAAGTAACCCGTAATGAATGACACGGTTGCTTTTTGCGCAGTGTAATCACTATTGGGCGCGTAAACCTCCCAGAATAGATAGATGGAACCTGCAAACAAAAACGCAAGAACAAACCAGAAAACACTCCAGATTGCCGCTTTCTTAATGGTGACGTTACCACCACGAGTCTGATAGATATCAATAGCGACGAGAGCAACCGTCAGCAGAAAAAAGCCCGCATAAGTCGTCATGATCGGCGATGAAAAAAAGGATTCACTATTGGTAGATAATAGAGATTGAGTTGAGTTCATTATTCCTCCGGGCGGAAGAACTGTATAAAGACCTTCCGCAAACAAAGCATATCAAGCTCCATTACGGATCTTGACTGTGATTGCGTTGGTCTCGTTGAAGTGAAATATGGGATTTCACCTTTACATACCGGATAGGCACTTGGCCTAACGAGATGACGATATGTAAACTTGCGCTAACTACTCCCCAAACGCGACGATCATAATCATCTCGTCGTATTTCGTCTATAGAAAATTGATCTGAAAAGCAAAAAAGGAGCTATCTGCTCCTTTTCTATGTCTGTAATATGCTGATGATGTTGCACGCATTGCAAATGCTGACTCCACTGTTACTCAACAGTGAGTACTTATCAATCACCGACTATTTTTATAAACCGGCCATAGGTACTAAATATACCAATGCAGACCAAACCGATACCCAACCAACAACCGCTGCCGCATCCAACCAATCTTGCTTATCCATTTTTATCCCCCACAGGAAACACACCTGCAGGAATAAAGCATAAATAGTGCCAATTTTATAAATCAATCAATAGTGACGTACTATTTTGCATTACTTAGAACATTCTAAGCAATTCATCGTTTCATGTTGTTGTAATGACTCAGGATGATCCTGAAGAAACTCGATGAAACAGTCTGCCATTGAATTTGTCGTGACAGTTCCGTTACCTAACATACCTAAAACGGCGTCATAGCCCTCCTTCCCTTTCATGGTATAGGCAGAAGAAGTACCTTTATACACTCGATCGCGGTTCACGGTTTGCCACCCGGAAGATTCTGAATAAATTTCTAAGTGGTGAATGCGGTGGCCTAGCGGTGCCTCTTTGTAATAACAAAACCTCAAGTTATGAGTATAAGGGAAACTACCCGACCCAGTACCAACCACTCCATTGTCCAAAGCATTGTTAATAGCCCCTTCCAGCATGTCGGCAATCGTTTCTCCTCTCACTTTGTACATGCCAATAGGTACGGCAAACGGTAGTAATTTTCCGGCAATGTCGGCAACCGATACATCACCACTATTTAGCGAGTTTCTGACTCCTCCAGAATTATGAATAGCAAACTCGACTTCATGCCCTTTTTTATTCATTAGGTAGTGAAATGATTGTGCGACTAACGGTGCTAGTTGACTTGGGCCTTGTTCATCGGGAATTCGTACATGGCGCAAGTTATTCTCGACGTAAGTGATAACTTGTTGCTGCAACTTTCTAACTTGAGGTTGGTACTTATCGGTCAAGATACTTTGAAGTTCAGGATCTTTTTTACATACCACGATATTAGAATGGTTGTTCAAGAACTCACACGCCATATCGTGGGCATCGTCTTGTCCAACCTCGCTCAATTTTGCGTCGATAAACAGCCGACGTCCTAATAACAGCTCGTTCTTACCATTAAAGTGAGTGACTTTACCTTCTGAATCGAACTCTATTTCACAGTGACCTAAGCTCATTGCATGGAAACCCGCTTGTACCACATAGGTGTCGCCAATTTTTACACCATAATCATCGTCTTTCACTAAACCGATGTCAGAGAAGTCGCCTTGCAAGCGGTGGCTATGGCCACCCACGATCACGCCGATACCTGTTACATTTGCTGCTAATTCCAAATCAGCTTCATAGCCAAGGTGGCTCAGTAACACAATCTTGTTTATGCCTGCCTGATGAATCTGTTCTATCGTGGCTTTGGCGGTTTCTAATGCATTTTCAAATGGGGTGTCAATATCTGGGTTAGCAATGCTCGCCATCTTATCGATGCTTAAGCCGAAGATGGCGACTTTCTCGCCATCAAACTCTTTCGTTATAAAAGAAGCACTTCGTGTCTCAGTTAGGTAAGGCTTAACAATTTCGTTGTCCGCTAGGGTATGAGTTTTATTGATATCCTCATTCGATAAATTCCAGTTACCAGCCAACAATGGGAATTGTATTCTTTTCGCGAAAATCGCAACCGGTTCATTCCCCATGTCTAACTCATGATTACCAAGCGTCATTGCGTCTATATTCAACGCATTGAGCAAATCAGCATTAGCCCTTCCTTTAAACAATGAAAAGTACAAAGTGCCTTGAAAGCAGTCTCCAGCGTGTAAAAACAGAGTACCGAACTTCTGACGTTTAGCGTCTTGCTCAATTTGCTTAAATCGAGTTGAAATTCGCGCAAAACCACCAGTACTGACATAAGGTTCAATGATGTGGTTGTTCATTTTAAGTGATAGCTGTAATGAGGTTGGTTCAAAGTATGAATGGGTGTCATTGATGTGTGCCAACACTATTTTTATTGGCTTGTTCTTTTTAGTCATATTTTCTTCTCTCTTTGTCCCTTCATACTAGGTCGAGAATAATGACAGAATCGTGAATTTTATGAAACTGAACTGAAAAAAAATACTCAAGATAGCTATAAATCTCATTTTGAACCGTACAAACAAAGAATAGTTTTTGTGACCAGTGGGCATACCGGCCTAGTAATTTTAGATTATGATTAAAGATATTTGTTAGCTTTCAAACAATTAGCAGAGCATTCCGTTAGGAGTAAGTCTATGCAACTAGAAAGAATTGAGATTTCTGGCTTTCGGGGTGTCAAACGTATGTCACTCACGTTTGACGAACTAACCACGCTTATTGGTGAAAATACTTGGGGTAAGTCTTCATTATTAGATGCCCTGTCCGTCGTTCTCCCCTCTGACGGAGTACCATATCAATTCGAAATGACGGACTTTCATGTCGATTATTCGATTTCACATCCACAGTTTCAACACCTTCAAATTGTTCTTGCGTTAAAAGCCAACGACAAAAACGAGCTTAAAGCGGGTCGTTATCGCAAACTGAAACCGATTTGGGTTCAAGATGAATTTGGCGTCAACCGTATCTATTATCGAATCAGCGCAACGTTAGAACAGTATGAAACGACAACACATTACGCATTTTTAGACTTAGATGGAAACCCGCTCAAGCTTCATCACCCAGAGAAATTTGCCCAAGAGTTAATGACCTTGCACCCTGTAATTCGCTTACGAGATGCAAGACACTTTAATCGCCCTTTCCATCACAAAGCAGTCAGCAACGTGGCTAATGGCAACAATGGCAACAATGGCAACAATGGCAATGGTCGTCAGGCGAGAATAGAGAAACGGATCGATAACACCTGCCGTCGACTTATGGCAATACCCGGTCACGTCAATAAAGGCGAAATGCGCAGTAGCTTAGAGTCGATGCAAAACCTCATAGAGCATTATTTTTCATTTAAGAGCGTTTCTCGCAATAATCCAAGGAAGCCACGGGATGGTTTACGTTACTCTACAGGAGCAAATGAAAAGAGTATTCATCAGATTGTCGAAGAGACCAAAAGTAAGCAAACTCGCTTATTGTTTATGGGCTTACTTAATGCCTATCTACAAGCTAAGGGGCCGACTGACTTAAGACGGTGTGCCCGCCCTCTTTTGATCCTTGAAGATCCAGAAGGTCGTTTGCACCCAACGCATTTAGCTAGAGCTTGGAGTTTAATGCAAAAATTACCCATGCAGAAAATGCTCACGACTAACAGTGGCGAATTACTATCTGCTGTACCACTTCAATCGATCCGCAGGTTGGTTCGTCAGTCTGACAAAACCATCGCTAACAAACTCAATATGAATCACTTCAGCAAAGATGAGCTAAGACGAATTGGTTTCCATCTTCGCTTCCACCGCCCTGGTGCTTTATTTGCTCGATGCTGGTTGCTGGTAGAAGGTGAAACTGAAGTTTGGTTGTTTAATGAGTTAGCCAATCAATGTGGGTATAATCTTGCAGCAGAAGGTGTCCAGATCATCGAATTTGCTCAATCAGGGCTTAAAGCTCTCATCAAAGTAGCACAAGAATTTGGTATAGACTGGCACGTAGTAACCGATGGTGATGCCGCAGGTAAAAAGTATGCGGCAACGGTCCTCTCAAAGCTTGGTAACGATCAAGCACGACACCGTCTAACTGAATTGCCTGATAAAGATATCGAACATTATTTGTATATGAACGGGTTTGAGAACTTTTTTCGTGACATGGTTAAGATACCTTACGATCACCCTATCCCACCGAAAAAAGTCGTCGCTAGAGTTCTCAAAAAACACGCGAAACCAGACCTTGCTCTTGCCATCGTTTCTAATTGTGAAAGCCGGGGACAAGAGTGTATTCCGATACTACTAAGGTGGACATTAAAACGTGTGATTACAATGGCTAATGGAAACACGTAATGTCATTTCCCTACCCCCGGGAACAAAAAAGGCACACCAAAATAGGTGTGCCTGTATAAATAGTTATACAAATTAATTGGGGGTTATCTTGCAAGAGTTCACCGTCACTAGAGCAGCACCGACTTAACGAGTTAAGCCTTCGCTTGCTTAGTGTGTTGTTCAACCACTTCCGAAGATTGGCTTGATTTATCGTGAAGCCATAGCCCCGTCGCTTTCATTAAGTATCCAAACACACCACCAAGCAGTAAAGATGGTACTACAAGTTGCCAATCGCCACCTGCCGCAAACGTTGCACAGCAACCAATGAAGGTTCCTGGGATATAAGCTAGCCACGCTTGTTTCGCTTGAATACACATAAAGAAGGCCACAATAGCAGTGATCACATAGCCAAAAATCTCTAACCCTGCGAAGGTTGAGCTTTCGATTATCACCATAGCCCAGAACACGCCTGTCATATTGGTCAATAAGCTACCTGCTAATCCTTTAACGCCGCCTATTGGCGATGCAAAGTAACTGGTGCAACCTAAGAAGCCTGCCCATGACAATAATCCCAAAGAGATAGCAATCCATCCCCACAGACCTGACAAAATACCCGTTGTTAGTGAAATCGCGACTAATGTACTCATACTATTTCTAAAGCCTAATTACGCAATTGAACGCAACCGGATTTAGCCTCACTTAAAATCAAGTAAGCATATTATGGTAAGAACGCCTTCTTTTAGCTGATCATGATCACATTAATAATGTACGCAAATGTTCTTATATCACGATATAGAGACCGGAATCGCTTATTCAACACATTTAGTTATCAGTGGTTGTTGTCAATTTATCGCTAGAGAACGGACGGTTTGCCTTTCATCATGCGCTTACCTTCGCGCTTAATACACTCGGCAAGTGGGTTTTCTGCCATGTCAGCACGCCAAATAAATGAAAGCGTACGTTCCATTTCAAGCTCAGGGACATTCAAAGTAACAAGCTGACCTGATTCAACAAACTGCTCGACATCGAGATAAGGTAAACACGTTAAATATGGCCCGTTTGCTACTAAGCTTCTTAAAACAGGAACGTGTTCATATTCTCGCCACACATCAAGGTCACCAATTAAATGATGAATAGAGCTATCAAAAACTTTGCGGGTACCCGAACCATGTTCACGCAATACCCACTTCGCTTGCTCTAACTGCGCCAAACTCACACGTTCACGTTTCGCAAAGGGGTGATGAGCGGATGCAACGACCGTTAAATGGTCAGTACACCATACTTCTTGATGAACTCGGTTGTCATCGCAACGACCTTCGATCACACCTAAGTCATATTGATAATCTAATACGCCATCGATAACGGCATCGGTACTTTGTACTCCAAGCGAGATTCGCATCTCTGGAAAGTCGTTATCAATAATACTGATGAGGTCAGGAACGAGATGTTCTGCCGGGGTTTGGCTCGCGCCTAATTTGAGCTCTCCACTCAATAAATGCTGCTCGTAAAATCCCATTTCGATTTGCTGCGCATCTTGCAGTAAACGCTTCGCTTTTGGCCTTAGCCACATCCCCCAATGAGTAAGAGCCATTTGCTTACCCTGCCTTTCAAATAAAGGCCTGCCGAGCATTTTTTCCAACTGTGCAAGAGACATACTTGTCGCTGATTGAGTCAACGCCAACTTGTCTGCTGCATGACTAACACTCCCGGAATCTGCCACTGCATCAAATACCGCGAGTTGCTTTAATGAATAACGCAAAATTCATCCTTAATGCTTTTAATTATTTGTGTCCTGCTGCTCGTTTTTTTTAAGCTGATGAGCAATCAATTTCATTCTACGCGTAACCAAATCTATATCAATAATTTTGATGTGGTTTCTAAAAATTATCAATTTTACCTCAACTCCTCAACTCCCTAATCTGGAATGGCAGGACACAACGAAGCCTGCAAAACATCACGGATTAACCGAGTCATTAACACTAGGAATTACACATGACGGATTGTTCAAGGGGGGAATATGGTAACCAGTACTTCTGAAAACTATCAACTGTTCTCACCAGCACAAATGATGGCGGAAGCAGAGAAGTTTTCCTTAAGCAAAGCAAATAAAACCAGCAGCATGACAGTGAGTTTGGCGATCATGGCTGGTGCATTTATAGGGCTAGCTTTCTTATTCTACATCACGGTAACCACGGGTAGCGCTAATGCTGGATGGGGATTGAGTCGCTTAGCCGGCGGTCTTGCATTCAGTATGGGTTTAATCTTGATTGTGATTTGCGGTGGCGAGCTGTTTACCAGCTCAGTGTTATCAAGCATCTCATGGGCTAATAAACAGATTACTTTCACTAAGATGTTGTCTATTTGGGGCAAAGTGTATGTCGGCAATTTTATCGGTGCCATGTTCCTTTTGGCTCTAGTAAGTGCAGCAGGATTGTATCAATTAGATGGCGGGCAATGGGGCTTAAATGCTCTGAATATTGCTCAACACAAGCTACACCACAGCCCTGTTCAAGCTTTTGCTTTGGGTGTGCTTTGTAACTTATTGGTGTGTTTAGCCATTTGGTTAACGTTCAGTTCTGCTAACGCTATGACCAAAGCGATGATGACTGTATTACCTGTAGCAATGTTCGTTAGTTCAGGCTTTGAACACTGTGTGGCGAATATGTTCATGGTTCCACTAGGCATCACGATTCAAACATTCGCACCAGAAAGTTTTTGGATGCAAATTGGCGCAACACCAACCCAGTACGCAGACCTAAACATCATGAAATTTGTCACCGCAAACTTGGTGCCAGTAACAATCGGCAACATAGTCGGTGGTGCAGTATTGGTCGGCTTAGCCAATTGGAGCATTTATCGTCGCCCACAACTTACAGCAGCAAAAATTACAACAATTACACAAACAACAGAAATTACGTCAGTTAAGGAAATCACTATGAATACAGCAACGACTATCAAGCAAATCATGAACACTCAACCAATTACACTGAGCGTAGAAATGCCTACATCTGTGGCAATTGATTCACTTTTAGATGCTCAACTTGTTAGCGCTCCAGTTTGCGATGTTGAAGGTCGTCTAGTGGGTATTTTCTCTGTTCACGATGTAATGGTTGACCTTTGGTGCCAAGACTACATCCCAACTAAAGGCCAGAAAGTCGTAGACCTAATGAGCCGTGATGTTGTGGCTATCGGCGCAAACGACAAGTTGGTTGATGTGGCTGAGTTCCTATGTATCGACAAAGAGCAATTGTACCCGACGACAAGTATGGGCTTCGCAACTCGCTTGACTTCTCTTTCTCTAGAAGAGCGTGCAAAAGCGATGAAAGTGAGCCAACCACATATGCTGCCGGTATTGGAAAACGGTGTGATGGTCGGGGTTCTAACTCGCATTGAGGTGATGCAAGCACTTCGCCCAATCTACGGTGACCGCCTAAACGCAGTACCAAAAGCGGAACTAGAAACGGCTTAACTGGCTGCTGGTTTAACTTACAGTGATTTAACTTGCAACCAACGGTTTAACTAGGAAGCGTGTAGCCAACGACTGTTTGACTAGGAAGTGGTTAGTTAACTAGGACAAGGTTGAACAGTTAGGGATTAGTTGTTCGCCTAGATAAATCAGTCATGGCAACGTTGACTGGCTAAAAGTAAATGGTGGCTTAAAGCGCAACTAAAGATTTGACACAAAACAGATCTAAACGCGTGACCATTTACCATAATAAAAAGGCGCAAAGTGATAACTTTGCGCCTTTCTTTATTTCTAACTGCCGCTTTCTAGGTATCTATTCAACTTTGATACTACATAAGCTTGATACCAGTCAGCATTAATAGCTAGATTATTTCTTTACACCTTCAACGTGTAGTTCCATGTCTACATAGCTTGAAGCGCCCATTACTGGAATGTTGAAGTCAGCAAGTTCTAGACGAGTTGTACCAACGAAGCCAGCACGCTCACCGCCCCACGGGTCTTGACCAGCACCGATGAATTCAGCTTCAATAACGATAGGTTTAGTTACGCCGTGAAGTTTAAGGTCGCCCATGACTTCAAGTTTACCGTCACCTTTATCAACCACTTTTGTGCTGTTGAATGTTGCGTCTGAGAATTTGCCTGCATCAATGAAGTCAGAGCTACGGATGTGCTTGTCACGTTCTGCGTGGTTTGAATCAAGGCTTGTTGTATCAATAGTTACGTTGACTTTAGACGCTTCAACGTTGCTTTCATCAAATGAGAAATCACCTGAGAATGTGTTAAAACGACCTTGGATAAAGCTGTAACCTAGGTGGCTAACTTTAAAGTTAACTGAAGCATGCGCACCTTTTGTATCAATCACGTAATCAGCGGCGTTCGCAGCGAAAGGCATTGCCATAGCAAATGCTAATCCTGTAGCGATAATTGACTTTTTCATTTTGAAGCTCCTATCATTTTTCGTAGCGTATCGTCTTTGTCGATAACGTGGTGTTTTATCGCCGCTAAGGCGTGCACTGATGCCATGATGATCAGTACCCATGCAGCATAGTAGTGAACCGTACCTGCGAGATCAGATTGGTTTGCAAATAGTTCACCCATACTTGGTACAGTGAACCAATTGAATACTTCGATCCCGCGGCCATCTGATGTAGAAATCAAATAACCTGAAATAAATAAAACCGCTAAGTTGATGTACATAAAGCCGTGAGCGATCTTCGCTGCTGCGACTTCATAGCTTTTACCTTCCACTTTCGGTGACACGGTAACTAACTTCCAAAGCAAACGGATAACAGTAACGAGAGCCAAAAGAATACCTACCGAACGGTGGTAATCTGGCGCTGTTTTGTACCACTCGCTGTAATATGAAAGATCAACCATCCACAAGCCTACACCAAATAGTCCAAAAATCGCGAGGGCTGATACCCAATGCATCGCTCTTGCTAAGGGGTTGTAATTTCTAACGTTATTGTCCATGAACCTATTCCGAATATTAACGAGTAGTGTAGTTTCGAAAAGCGTACCCTACACCAAGTTTGTGTAACATATTATTTACCAAGCTTTACATTAATTACATCGTTCCAAATTAAACGAGTTATTCAACTTTTTTGAACAAGTTGGTCATAGAGGTTAAATTTCAACGATTTGCTCAATTTCATAGAGCTCGTCTGATATGTCTAACATTTTACGTTCCATTACTTTCTGAGCGTCTTCTACCCCCTTGTTGTAGTAAATGGCCCCAAACTTTTTACTTATAAAATCAATCAAAAACTCAGTATCAAACTGACCAAGTTCTACATCAAGTTCATCTTGCAGGTACTTTTGAAGGGCATGGGTTAGCTCAGACTTTTGTTTCGAATCTAATTGAATGGTCATGAATACTTCCAAGTTAAGAGTAAATAAGTCAATCGAGATCAGCTGACTAAACTATAATTTCGCTAACCCAATGAACATTAGCTAACTCGCTATAGTCTTTCTAACTGATTAGAATTCCTCATAATTTAGAATACAGATCAGCTAAGTGCCAGCGCTATCCATAAAAACGGCTAGGAATAGCTAATTTTGATAGAGAGATCAAGAACTCACACTTTGCTAATAGGTAAAGACACAACAATTACCGTACTATTGCCCATCAATAAAATAGTAACTATGTATAAGGGACTTCATTGTTATTAGATCTCGTGATTAAAAGCGTCAATCAGTTTCAAGATGATTGCCTAAAACTCTGTGAACACCATTATCCTACCGTACATAATCAAGGGATCAGTGAGCATCACATAGGGAAAGCTTTTGCCAGACGAATGGAACACACCTTCGTTAGCTTTAATCATGCGAGTCATACAAGTCCACTTGAAATGTTTTCTTCCAGTGATGCCCCTCGACATTTCCGAATTTCTTCTGAGATAGGTACCGTATGGACGATCAGCCATCATATGGTGAGTGCAGGTAAAACCTGTCGTAGAAAGTTAATGTTAGACATTCATAATTGGCAATCAGAGTATGGGTTTGCTATCCAACCCAATGACCTTTTAATCATTGTCTCTGATCATTGGATAAGCCGAGGCAAAAGCAGTGGTGAGCTCTTACATTGGTGGATGGGCGAACTCCCAGACGAGATCACTGAATATAGCCAACAAGGTATCACGCTAAGAGAGAGTGATTCTCAATTCGCTACTGATTTAAATAATAACTTTAGTATCAGCCCATGTTTTATTAAATTCGGTCACCCGTTAAAACGGTCAGGGAATCAACAGTTGGTTCGTAAATACATGCAACTTTATGCTGTACTTCAATGGCAGTAAGAATATGGGTCAACACGCCCTAGTCACCGCTTGCCAATCTCACGTGTTAACACATCACACATGTAAAAAAGCCCAATCAAAACTGACTGGGCTGGCTTAAAAGAATCTGTTTTATATCAATCCCTAATAACCCGCAGTGGACGGTTTGATTCTATATAGAATAGCGAACATCACTGGTACTACTATTAGCGTTAGTACTGTAGCAAAGCCTAAGCCTGCCATGATGGTAATCGCCATCGAGCCGAAAAATGCATCGAATACCAAAGGAATCATACCCAAGATAGTCGTTAGCGCTGCCATAGATACCGGTCGTACACGACTAATCGCGCTGTCGACAACCGCTAAGTAAGGGTCTTTACCTGTTGCTAGCTCGCTGTTGATCTGGTCAAGCAGTACGATACCGTTCTTCAGAATCATGCCGCTTAGACTCAATAAGCCTAGGAATGCCGTGAAGCTGAATGGCATGTTAGTACCTAACAAACCAATCGAAACACCAATGATAGAGAGTGGAACCGTAAACCAAATCACAAGCGGCTTACGAAGCGAGTTAAACAGAAGCATGGTGATGATAAACATCAACAAATAACCCATTGGCAGTGAACCAAATAGAGATTCTTGAGCATCTTTAGAGGTCTCATATTCCCCTCCCCAACTAATGCTGTATCCTTCTGGTAAATTTAATGCTTCTACCTTTGGTTTCACACGAGCAAACAAACTCGCTGGTGTTTCATCACCAAGCACGTCGTGGTCAGCTAGCACCGTTAGCGTACGTTTTCTATCACGACGCTGAATCAGTGGCTCAGACCATTGAAGCTCTACGTCATCGATCACTTGTTCAACTGGAATGTAAGTTTGTAGCGATGGGCTCCAAATCTTCACATTGTTTAGCGACTCAAAATCAAAACGCTCTTTTTCCGGTAAACGCGCCACAATAGGTAACATATGAGTACCATCACGCAATAACCCAATGTTTTGGCCACCAAACGCCATCTGTAACGTATCGGACAGATCAGTTTTTGAAATGCCTAGGCGACGAGCCTTAGATTCGTTGAACAATGGTACGAGCTCTTTAGTACGTTCACGCCAGTCGTGACGAACATTTCGCGAGCCTGGATCCGTCAACAAAATATCTTCGACTTCAACAGCAATGTTACGCAGTACTTGTGGATCAGCGCCAATAATACGCGCTTCTATTTTTGAGGCTGGTGAAGGGCCAAACTCAATCAATTTGAATTGAAACGTCGGTTGTTCAAATTTGTTGACTAAGTTTTTGTCTAACCCCGCTAGAACCTTGAACATGGTCTCACGGTCAGTGGTCCTTACTTGTAACTGGCTGTACGCTTCGTAGCTTTTCTCTGGTTGATATGTCAGCGCAAAACGTTGCATGCCCTGTCCAACCGTTGTTGTTACAAACTCAACGTCGTCTTGCTGACGAATATAGCTTTCAACCTTTTCAGTCTGCTTGATGGTTTCACGAACATCCGTGCCTTCAGGCATCCACATATCCACGAAAAACATTGGCGTGTTTGATGGTGGGAAGAACTGTTGTTTCACCATACCAAAACCGGCGATCGAAGCAGCCAACAAAGCTATCATGCTCACTACGGTTAACCATCTAAAACGCAATGCAAATTTCAGAGACGTGCCGAATACAACAAACAAAATACCTTTGTACGGGTCTTGGTTCTCATCGACCTTATCTTCTTCTTTAAGCAACATCTCAGCAAGGAATGGCGTCAATGTTAGTGCCGTAACCCAACTCAAGAATAACGAGAAGCACAGTACCCAGAACAGTGAACCCATGAACTCGCCTGTCGCGTCTTTCGATAAACCGATCGGCGCAAAGGCTGTGATAGCGATAATGGTCGCGCCCAATAGTGGCCATTGTGTTTGTGTCACAATGTCTTTCGCGGCTTGAAGCTTGGTCTTCCCTTTCTTCAAACCAACCAGAATACCTTCAACGACAACAATCGCATTATCCACCAGCATACCCAGCGCGATAATCAGTGCACCCAGTGAGATACGGTGCAGTTCGACATCGTTGTAGTCCATCAGGATGAAGGTACCGAATACCGTCAATAGAAGAACCAAGCCAATGATCAAACCACTGCGTAAGCCCATTGCGAACAGCAGTACAATGATAACGATGGCTACCGCTTCAACTAGGCTGATTAAGAAGTCAGCCACTGATTTATCGACTTCTTGCGCTTGGTTGTAAAAGTAGTTCAGTTCTACACCCGCTGGTTTAATGCTTTCTAGGCGATCCAGTTCTACATCCAGTGCTTTACCAATCTCAACCACGTTTACGCCTGAAGAGAATGCAATACCTAGGTTGATTGCGGGTTTACCGTTGTACGTTAATACATTGCCCGGCTTTTCTTGAATACCGCGAGTCACTTCAGCGACATCTTTTAATCGAATCAAGTTACCTGTATCACGACCATGAATGATCAGGTTTTCGAGCTCCTCAACTGTGCTCAATGTACCGTTAGGTTTGATCGTTAGGCTTTGACCATTCAGCATTACTTCGCCTGCCGACACCACACTGTTTTGTTGTGCTAACAGTGACGTAACCGTCGACATGTCTAGATTCAATGCGGCTAAGCGTTCCAGAGACATCTCAACAAACAGTTGTTCTTGTTGGTCACCCGCAATACTGACTTTACCAACACCATCAACCAGTTCAACTTCACGCGTTAGGTAATCTGCGTACTGTTTTAGCTCGACATAATCATAGCCATCACCGGTCAACATGATCATCACACCGAATACATCACCAAAATCATCAATGATCTGAACGGAATTCACACCACTTGGTAACGTTGGCTGTAGGTCGTTGATCTTGCGGCGCATTTCATCCCAGATTTGTGGCAGCTCGTCGGGCCCGTAGTCCATCTTCATGCTAACTGTAATTTGAGACAAACCGTTCGAAGAGGTCGATGTGATCTTATCGATGTAAGGGAGCTGTCTTATCTCCTTTTCAAGCGGGTAAGTGAGCTCCTCTTCAACTTCCATAGACGTAGCGCCAGGGTAAGTTGAAATAATCATGGCATCTTTAATAGTAAAAGCAGGGTCTTCTAAACGAGATAGATTACCAAAAGACGTGACACCGCCAATGGCCAAAATGACGAGAAATAGCCAGCTGATTACTTTGTTCTTTATTGAATATTCTGCGATGTTCATTCTGCTTTTCCTGACAATTGGATTCCGTCACGGAGTTTTCTTAAATTCGAACTTATGAGTAACTCACCTTGCTCAACACCATGAGCAATCAGTGCGCCTTGACCGTTGATCTTGTCGACTTCTACTTCACTTTTGAATGCTTGGCCGTCTTCTATTTTCCATACGTAAAACTGGTTCGCTTTAGCACCAGCTTGCAAAGTCGTCATGGGTAGCTGGTAGCCTTGAATATGACTTAACCCTGCTTTAGTCATATCGACATTTATCGTAACGCTGGTACCTGGCAAGATTTCACTTTCAGGTTGTTGCATCTGCATCCAAAACTCATAAGTGCGAGATTGCGGGTGCAGTTCATTAGTGTGCTCTAAATAGGTCAGTGGATATTTTCCGTTGTGACCACCAAAAGTAGCCTCAGGACGATAACTGATCGAACGCATCTCTGGGCTAATAGACGCTAAGATAGAATCTGATACTTGGATTCGCACATACACTTTATCGTTCTGGTATAAGCTAAGTAGCGTTTCACCTGGTGTCGTATTTTCAAAGCGTTGCTTATCGACGGTTGAAACCGTTCCAGAAAATGGTGCTAGAAGCTTTGTGTAACTTAGCTTACGTTCTGCTGCAGCCAAATTAGCCGATGCCAGCTTGTGGTTAGCGGTCAGTTGATCGTATTCTGATTGCGACAACATCTTGCTACCGAACATCTCAGTACCACGAGTCAATTGCTTATTCGCAAGTTCGAACTGAGACTTTGCATCGGTCAGGTTTTGTTGGTAAGTCGCATTGTCTAAAGTAGCCAGTAACTGCCCTTTTTCGACCTTGTCTCCCGCTTCAACCAATACTTGCTGGATCTCACCAGGTAGTTTAAATGCCAAAGGAGTGAGCTCAGCAGGCATTACCTGTCCGTTAAATCTACGGTATTGTTGAGCAAGTGGCGCACCGACTTTAAACGTTGAAACCAAAAGTGGCTGTTGCTCGCGGTGCTCCATTTCGTTGTTACACGCTTGCAGCAATAAGGCCGAAGCAACCACAACTGATAATTTGGAAAGGTTCATTAGATACCGCCCTCACGTAACCAAGCTTTTACTTGTTGCCCATCTGATAACCCACTGACACCAGCTTCGACGATTAGGTCGCCCGAAGACAGACCGTCAATTACATTGCCTTGATTATCCAGCGTCACTTTTACTTTAGAGATCAACTGAGACTCTGGTTCATAGCGCCAAAGTTCTCCGTGGTCTGCTTGTTTGTTTAACCATGCTGAATCGACAATACCGACACCGTTGTCAGGTTTGCTTTTTTCAACTTCGACTTGCGCCGTCATGCCGGAAAGCAGCTTGATATCATCAGGTTTTTTAATAGACACAACGGCTTGGAAGCTGTTGGTGTCTTCGTCGGGTTGAGTTGAAATCTCTTTAAAACGTGTTGGGATACGTATCCCACGGTGGCTATCCATCACAACCCACATGTTTGAGCTGATTAGGTCTTGAACCGAACGGTCTTCAAGCTTTGATACCGGAATAGAGAAAGTCACATCCATTTCACTGTGATTCAAAATGTTAAGTACCGGCTGTTTTTCAGCGATCAATTGGTATTGCTTACCAAACACCATCGATACCACACCATCAAATGGAGCAACTAGCGTGGTGTAACCAAGATTTGTTTTTGCTTGGTCCAACTCAACTTGAGCGGCAGTAAAGGTGTTTACGGCTTGGTCGTAGTAATCAGTACTCACCAGCTTCTTCGAGTACAACTCCGACGCTTGCTTGTATTGGCTGTTCGCTAGATCAAATTTAGCTTGTGCAGCATCCACCGCAATACGGAAATCCGTTGCATCTAACACTGCCAGCACTTGCCCTTTTTTCACTTCTTGCCCCATACGAACAAAGAAGGTTTCAATATCTCCCCCCACATTGAAAGAGAGTGCAGCACGGTCGGTCGCATCAATCTTTGCGATAAAATTATCAAGCCCAACATCAGTCTGTAGTGGAACCTTAAACAACTTTACTGGTTTTACAACTTGAACGTTTTCTTCTGACTGAACCTTGTCACATCCCGCCAGATAGCCTGCGAGCAATAATGTGGTTAGAGCCACTCCTACCTGCTTACTCGTCATATTTTTTATAGACAAATTGGATTGCATGATGCTTCTCCATTTAATTATTACAGTTTACTATCCATTCGTGCAGTATATTTAAAATCTGACAATGCACAACCTTTACTTTCCACTTGTGCAGTATTTTTTATTTGAGGGAAAACAGTGTAGAATGCGGCAATCAGATAAATGTGTGAATTGAAGATGACTGAAAAGAAACAAGGTAGAAGAAGTGCAAAAGACGCCGAAGAGACGCGTTTTTTGATCATGGGCGTTGCCGCAGATATGTTCTGTGACTTTGGCTATGATCGTGTTTCACTGCGAAACATCAGTGAAAGAGCAGGTGTATCGCATAGCCTTATCCGCCATCATTTTGGTAGTAAAGAGAAGATATGGCATGCGATAAGCGATTGTTTACACGTATATTTTCAGTCTTATATTGCTAAGATAATGGAAGAGCTTCCCAAAGACGTAGCACCAAACATTTCTATCTATTTGTTTAGCATGCGCCTTTTTAGCAACATGATTCACTCACGCAGACCAATGCAGCTTATTTCTGATTCAGTCCGCCAAGAAGATCACCTAGTTGATTACTTTATCGACAACACTGGTGATATTGAAAAGGAAATAAATCAACTGGCAGCGCAATATAATGATGCGAATCCAGACAACATGATCAATATTTATGAAGTTAAGTGGCAAATGATCATGTATGCACATGGTGCTGTGTGCCTAACACCATTTATGGAAAGTACGTGGAACGAAGGTGAAATGGAAGCAACTCCAGAAGAAGCCCTGCACATGCATTGGCAGTTGTTCAATACGCAAATGGTCAGCAAGTTTAATGTCGACAGTGAATGGGTGTTGAATCCAAGCTCTATTGGAGAGCTGATTTACGATGTGCCTTGCGTATGGAAGTGTAACCAAGAACATCAGTAAACCGATGTTTGAATATATCCTGATTGTAAATTAGTTTACTTGATAAAAAATGCGCCGTTACAGTTGGCTCTGTAACGGCGCATTTTTTTTGTGTCGATCTTAATGTAGAGATACTCCAGTATTTTCGGCCACATTATCGGTCCAACATAACCAATTATTGCTTACGTAGAGTACGTAAGCTGCACCAGACATCGCACATAAGGCATTGATCGATTAAAAACCTGATCTTACCAACGCACCATTTCCCACCCAAGCCTCGAGAGCCCGTTTTTCTCCGCGTAACCATATGCATGACACAATATTTTAATTGATTAATTCTCAACAACAACTGTAACTAAAAATTAACAATCGATGGAATTTCAATCATAAATACGGTGTGAACCACAAAAATGAGCCACAATTGTAATGATTGACATCAGAGGTATAGATTCAACAAGCATGCTAAATGACATCGTTTAAATCAAACACAGCCGCAGTAGTGAGTTGCAACAGTTTAAACGCAGGTCTAACAGACCTAGTGGAAGGTAGAAATACCTCAACGTCTCCGAAGGCCCATAAGGCGTCGGACTTTTAACAAGGAGAGATTATGAGAGGCGTTGCTTTGCATTTTACACTGGATGAGTTCCAGGACCGATTAACAAAAGTTCGGCTGTCGATGGAAGAACGAGAATTGGATGTCCTTATCATTCACGATCCTTCTAACATGGCATGGCTGACAGGTTACGACGGTTGGTCTTTTTATGTACCACAATGTGTCGTTGTGGGCTCCTCTGGCGAGCCTGTTTGGTTTGGGCGCTGCCAAGATGCAAATGGGGCGTACAGAACTGCATATATGTCGGCAGAAAACATCACCTATTACCCTGACCATTATGTTATGAACCCGCCATTACATCCGATGGATTTTCTGGTAGAAGCCGTACTGGTTCCGCGTCTTTGGGATCGCGGCCGTATCGGTGTAGAAAAAGACAACTATTACTTTAGTGCCACCGCCTATGAATCACTCATCACTCACTTACCGAATGCTCAACTTCTCGATGCTACCGGGCTAGTGAACTGGTGTCGCGCCGTTAAATCCGATCAAGAACTCGCTTACATGTACCGCGCGGCTCGCATTGTTGAAAACATGCACCGTGTTGCGTTCGATATGATCGAGCCAGGGTTGCCGAAACACCACCTTGTCGCCGAGATTAACCGCCAAGCGGTGCTCGGACATGAAGACCACTTTGGTGATTACACGGCGATAGTGCCCCTTTTGCCATCTGGTGCTGATGCCTCTGCACCTCACCTAACGTGGGACGATAGACCATTCAAAAAAGGCGAAGGTACTTTTTTCGAAATCGCTGGGGCGCACCGCCGTTACCATTGCCCACTCTCTCGCACCATTTTTCTTGGGGAACCAGACGACAAGTTTAAACGTGCCGATGAAGCATTAAATTTAGGTCTCGAAGCAGGCTTAGAAGTGGCAAAACCCGGTAACACCTGCGCCGAAATCGCCAATGCATTAAACCAAGTTCTCGATAAAGCAGGATTCTCACGAGAAGGCGCGCGTTGTGGTTATCCAATTGGTATGAGCTACCCACCAGATTGGGGCGAGCGGACCATGAGTTTACGAGACACTGATAAAACCGTATTGAAAGAAGGTATGGCATTCCACTTTATGCCGGGACTATGGTTTGAAGATTGGGGGTTAGAAACCACCGAAAGCATTGTGATCACGAGTGATGGTGCAAAAACCCTGTGTGATTTTCCACGACACCTCTTTATTAAACACTAATATTTCAAACCTTAAGTTCTGTGAACTAAGCTTAAGAACAAAAAGGAGTTGATATGCAAAAAACCTCGATCACAGCCACCGTAGACTTTGACCGAGAAGGCGTACAGCACGGTTTTTTAACGCTCCCCTATTCCCACGATGACTCCGCTTGGGGAAGCATCATGATACCTATAACCGTGATTAAGAGTGGTCACGGTTCAACATCACTACTTACTGGCGGTAATCATGGTGATGAATACGAAGGTATCACCAGCCTACTTAAATTAGCAAACTCGCTTCAAGCCGAGCAAATCCAAGGCCGTGTTATTATTGTGCCTATGATGAACTTACCTGCGGTACAAAATGCTTCGCGTACGTCATCTATCGATAAAGGGAATTTAAATCGCAGCTTTCCAGGAAACCCTGTTGGATCAGTGACCGAGAAAATCGCGGATTACTTTACTCGTTACTTGGTACCCATGTGCGAGTTTGCGTTAGACATTCACTCCGGTGGTAAAACGCTAGACATCGTACCTTTCGCCGCAGCCCACCGTCTCGACAACCTCGACCAAGAAGAAACATGCATCTTAGGTGCAAAACTGTTTGGCGCGCCTTACACCATGATCTTGCTCGAAATGGACACCACTAGCCTGTACGACACTACCGTCGAATCTCAAGGCAAAATATTTGTCACCACAGAACTCAGAGGCGGCGGAACCAGTACCCCAGAAACCATCGCTTATGCCGACCGTGGAATCCGTAATTTCTTACGTTTTTCAGGCAACTTATCTGGTGATTACGAAAAAACAACCCAGCCAACCAAGTTACTTGATATGCCCGATGCAAGTTGCTACGTGCAAAGCCAGCACAATGGCATCGCCGAATACTTATTTGAGCTTGGCGACACCATCAAACAAGGCGATGTTTTGATGAGGATCTATTCGACCGAGCGCACAGGGGCCGCCCCTATCGAATACAAAGCTCAGCGTAGTGGTATTTTTGCTGCACGTCGTTTCCCCTCCATGGTGAATACTGGTGACACTGTCGCCGTGATCGCTAAAGACTGTGGCGAATTGAACTGATTGGTATTTTATAGGGAGAGCAATTATGCGCCTCGATCGCTACGACATAAAAATTCTACAGATACTCCATGACCACGGCCGTATCACCAAATCTCACCTAGCCGAGGCCATTAACCTATCCGTTAGCCCTTGCTGGGAGCGAGTCAAAAAACTGGAAGAAGCAGGCATTATTGAAGGTTACGGTGCAAAAATAAATACCGATGTTTTGTTCAAACGAACGTCGGTGATGGTTGAAGTCACGCTCAAAGAACACAACGCTCAAGCATTCAAACGTTTTGAGAAACTGGTTCAACATTCACCAGAAGTCACGGATTGTTATGCCACAGGTGGCGGTGTCGATTACATCCTCAAAATTCAGGCTGAAGATATCGATCAATATCAGCGTCTTATCGACAACTGGTTGGAGTCAGAAGTGGGTATTGAGCGCTACTTTACTTACATCGTGACGAAAACAATTAAACGTGATGCAGACATATTAGAAGTCAAACAAAACGCTTTGTTCTAAAAGAGAAAATACGCTTAAAACGAAACCAGAAAATTCATCATATCTAACAATGCGGAAAAGAAAATTCTGATGGTTTAAACCTCGGTATCAGAAATTATTCCGTTCACTTCTCCACTACAGTTTAACGATGGACAACGACGCTGGGAGAGGGACTTATGACAGCACTGCACAGCTTACATGCAGAGGAATTAAAAGCCTCGCACGACATGATGGCGATAATGAAAGATGTACGTTTGGTGAGAGGTTTAGCGTATGTAAATGGCAAATGGGTAAGTGGTGACCAATTTCACCCGGTGGTTAACCCAGCGGATGGTACGGTCATCGGCTACATCACTAAGCTATCTCAACAACAACTCTATCAAGCGATTGATGAAGCCGATCAAGCCTTTCGTCAATGGCGAAAAATGCAAGCAGAACAACGCGCTGAAATTCTCATGTGTTGGCACGATCTGATTCTAGAATCAAAACAAGATCTCGCTCGTTTGATGGTCATGGAACAAGGCAAAACATTAGGTGATGCTTTAGGTGAGATTGACTACGGCGCCTCCTTTATTCGTTGGTTTGCAGAGGAAGCACGACGTAACTATGGCGAAACCATCCCAAGTCATATTCCGAATGCGCAACTGTCGACGATGCGCGAACCGATTGGTGTCGCAGCATTGATTACGCCATGGAACTTTCCTAATGCCATGATCACACGAAAAGCCGCCGCGGCATTAGCGATAGGCTGTCCAGTGCTCATTAAACCCGCCAGTGAAACGCCTTTCTCGGCATTGGCCTTGGCAGAGTTGGCGGACCGAGCTGGTTTTCCGCCAGGTGTATTTAACGTGATCACTGGCGATGCGGTGATGGTGTCACAAACCTTGTGTCACTCCGATAAAGTCAAAGCGCTCTCGTTCACAGGCTCAACTCGAGTGGGTAAATTACTGCTGCGCGACGCGGCACAAACCGTGAAGAAATGCAGCATGGAGCTCGGCGGTAATGCCCCTTTCATCGTACTGCCAGATATGGATATCGAGCAAGCAGCCAAAGCCGCCGTGGATGCCAAGTTTCAAACTGCGGGACAAGACTGCTTGGCCGCAAACCGTATCTTCGTCCCTGATGATAAGTACGAAGCGTTTTTGGAAGCGTTTGCCAAAGAAATGAACCACATCGTTTTGGGCAATGGTTTAGATGAAAAAACCACCATGGGGCCGCTGATCAATCGCACTGCAGTGGATAAAGCGCATGATTTGGTGCGTGACGCACTCGACAAGGGCGCGCGATTGGTGGCGGGATACCACCAGCCCGTACCAAGCGACAACTTCTTCGCGCCAACATTGCTGGCCGATGTCACCCCAGACATGGCGGTGTATCGCGAAGAGAATTTTTGTCCTGTAGCAGGCGTATTGCCTTACCAAGACTTAGATACCGTGATTGAAATGAGCAACGACACTGAGTACGGCTTAGCTGCCTATGTTTATGGTCACGATATTCACCAAATTTGGCGCTGCATGCGTGGTTTGGAGTTTGGCATGGTGAGCGTGAACTCAGTCAAGATGACTGGCCACCCTATCCCATTCGGCGGCGTGAAACAGTCAGGGCTTGGACGAGAAGGCAGTCGCCACGGCTTTGAAGAATACAGTGAAATCAAATACTGCTGCTTGGGCGCATTGCCTACCGTCAGTGGCAGTTGAGATACGAAATATGGATATCCAAGAGGAGAAGGATCATGAGCAACAAAACCCAACAACTTTTAGAGATCGATCGTCAGAGAGTATTTCATGCCTCAACCCACCTGAAGCAGTATGCGGCTGGGGAGCTTTCGGGAAGAATTATCTCGAGCGGAAGCGGAATACGCATCACCGATTCAGAAGGCATCGAGCTAATAGACGGCTTTGCCGGGTTATATTGTGTGAACATTGGCTATGGCAGGACTGAAATGGCCGATGCCATTTATGAACAAGCCAAAGCGCTGGCGTACTACCACACTTACGTCGGCCATACGAACGAAGCGCTAGTCACACTGTCAGACCGCATTATCAAAATGGCTCCTGAAGGCATGAGCAAAGTCTACTACGGCATGTCAGGCAGTGACGCGAACGAGACTCAACTTAAGCTAGTGTGGTACTACAACAATGCTCGTGGTCTACCAGAGAAGAAAAAAATCATCTCCCGTGATCGTGGCTACCATGGTTCAAGTATCGCTTCGGGTTCAATGACCGGGTTACCTCTGTTCCACGCACATTTTGATTTACCGCTTGATCGCATCAAGCACACCATGGCGCCGTATTACTATCGCCGTGAAGACGAGAGTATGTCCGAGCTTAAATTCTCTCAATATTGTGCGGATCAACTCGAAGCGATGATCTTGGAAGAAGGCCCAGAAACGGTAGCAGCGATGATTGCGGAACCAGTGCTCGGTACTGGTGGTATTGTGCCACCACCAGAAGGGTACTGGCAGGCAATTCGCAAAGTGCTCGACAAATACGATGTACTCTTGATTGCGGATGAAGTGGTCTGTGGTTTTGGTCGTCTCGGCTCCGACTTTGGCTCACTTCATTACGACATGAAACCGGATCTCATCACGGTAGCGAAAGGGTTAACCTCAGCGTATCAACCGCTGTCTGGCGTGATAGTCGGTGAACGAGTTTGGAGTATGCTAGAAAACGGCACCGACCAATGGGGTGCTATCGGACACGGTTATACCTACTCCGGTCACCCCATGGGAGCGGCAGCCGCGAACTGCAACCTCGATATCATTGAGCGGGAAGGCTTGGTGCAAAACGCAGCCGACGTCGGGGCTTACTTGCAGCAACGCATGGCGGAGACGTTTAACGATCATCCATTAGTCGGTGATACCCGTGGTATTGGCTTGTTACATGCGTTGGAGTTTTCTTCCGACAAACTCCGCCGAGCACACTTTGATCCAAACTTGAAAGTGGGCCCACAAATCGCGGCGGCCTGTTTAGAACAGGGGTTGATCGCACGAGCAATGCCACATGGTGACATCCTCGGCTTTGCTCCACCGCTTATCGCAAATCGTAATGACATCGACACCATTGTCGATAAAGCGCATCAAGCGGTAAACAAAGTGATGGATAACCTCGTCACGTCTAAACAGTGGCAGCCAAAATAGCCGCGCATGACCCTACTCGCAAACCTACCAACAATTACCGCCCCTCTAACCAAATTAGAGGGGCGGTCCTAAGAGATAGACGACATGGAAACAATACCAGCAATACTTTCCGCATAAAAATCGATTGACAGGTTAGGCGAAGAGTTAAAATTGTTGTTCAAGGTCAATAAGATGCGGAATGTAAAGCATTGAGACGAATAGAAGAAGAGCCGTGTACAACCCCTTTCTTAACGACGCGCTTTACCACGATTTTGATGGATCTTAAGTTTCGCTTTCATCTTGCGCTTTTCTGATGAACGACTCTTACTGCGGCCACCGCGCTCGGGTGCAAGGTCTTTTTCAAGACTTGGTTCAAAGCCCTCTAGCCACTCTTGAGGCAAACGCGTATCCAGTAGTCGCTCGATATCGCCCAATAGGTACGCCTCATCCTGACTCATCAAAGAGATTGCTAAGCCACTGTTACCTGCACGGCCAGTACGACCAATACGGTGAACGTAGTCTTCCGCCTTGAATGGCATATCGTAGTTCACAACTTGTTCTAGCTGCTGAATATCGATACCACGCGCTGCGACATCAGTTGCAATCAACGCTCGCACCTTGCCTGATTTGAAATCGTCGAGTGCTTTTTGACGAGCACCCTGACTCTTATCACCATTAATTGATGCCGCTTTTATGCCGTCTAGCTTAAGTTCTTTTACGAGCGCATCAGTCCCCTGCTTAGTTTTGGTGAATACCAACACTTGTTGCCAGTTCTTTGAACCGATCAAGTAAGCCAACAGTTCACTTTTACGTGATTTATCAACCGGATAAACCATCTGAGTCACGGTGTCAGCCGTGCTGTTTTTAGGCGTCACTTGAATTTCACTTGGTGACTGCATCATGCGATACGCCATTGCTTTGATCTTGTTATCGAACGTAGCCGAGAAGAACAGGGTTTGGCGAACTTCATTCATGCGCGAAAGAATGCGTTTAATATCTGGCATAAAACCCATATCAAGCATACGGTCAGCTTCGTCTAATACCAATACTTCTGTCTGGCTCAGCATAATGTTCTTAGTGAACATGTGATCAATCAAACGGCCAGGTGTTGCTACCAAGATATCTGCGCCTGCGCGTAAGTTGTCAGTTTGAACCTTCATACTTACGCCGCCATAAGCCACAACCACTTTCAGGTCCGTGCCTTTCGCGTAGCTGGTTACATTATCAAATACCTGTTGTGCGAGTTCACGAGTTGGTACTAAAACCAATGCGCGAACTAACTTAGGGTTGGGGATAACGTTGTCTTTAGTCTCGATTAATCTTTGAATAATCGGCAAACCAAATGCTGCCGTTTTACCGGTACCCGTTTGCGCACCTGCCAATACATCTTTACCTTCTAATACCAACGGAATCGCTTGTTCTTGAACACTGGTTGGAGCCGTAAAATTTAGCCCTGCTAGCGTAGTAAGAAGGTGCTCAGACAATCCAAGTTGGTTAAAAGATTTAGTAGGTTCAGACATAGTATGATGCTCAAAGATTAAATAGGCGCGGATTGTAGCAAACCTGCATTACGCTGTTTACCTTTCCTTTTGATTTTTCATCAATTGAAGCGTACTAAACTGGTTTGCTTCCGCTAAAACGCTTGGATATAGCTCATTAAAGTGACACTGCAACTTATCATAATGGCGTTCGAGGTCTTGATAACAGTTTTTTAGCATGCCTAGCTTAGGCCTTCTTAAAGCCATTCGCTGTAACACAAACTCAATAGAAGACATGTCTTGATAGCTTTCCAGCCACCGTTGTTCTGCCATCTTCTGATGAATAGTAATGAAGTTTTCAGGCCAGTGTGACTCTTGATGCTCAAAAATCTGTTGATGACTGTCTAAACAAAAGTGCTCTAACGATTGTGTCGAGAACTTCTGCCAATGATTAGCCAAACAATGATCCCAGAATACATCGAGCGCAATAGGCGCAAAGCGTCTTGTTTGGTCTGAAAAGAGAGATTTTGCAGAGCGTGAAACATCATGACGGTCGGTATAGCTATCAACGAATCGATGAAGTCTTATGCCGTTAGAAAGCGAATCTGAATAGTGTTTATTGGGGTCACCCTTAACGAAGTCACCTAACAAATTACCGGCTAAGTTGCTGTTACAATGTTGAGCGATGTGTAGGTGTGCGAGAAAGTTCATTGAACCTCATTAAAGTATCGAGAACTAAGTAACATGGTAAACGTACTCGTTTATCTTCGCGAACTTTAATGAGGATAGTTTTGCTATGAAGTGTGAGCGAATGAGATTTGCTCAGTTTAAGAATTGTTTAATTTGAGAATGTTGAACTACAAAATCTTTAGCTAAGAAAGCTTAGTTTGAGATTTAAAAAGTTCTTCTGCCAGCTGTTGAACGGTCTGCTCATAGTCAGATAAATCAATGCCGATTTCCATAGCATCTAACAACTCAAGACTTTCGTCATTATAAGATTGGTCACTCATAGTGCCCCCTCTATTCCTTGGTGTGGACATAATGTCCTGTTAACTAGTGCACCATCTTGGACTTATATTATGTCACTTTGATGAACGCACTCTACTTTACCCATTCCATATTTATAGCTTGAAGCTACTCGCGATCATTAACGCTTGTTACGCTAAAGGGGTATGCGCGAACGACATATGTACTAACACCTTACACTAAGTACAACTAATTACTCTAAAAGTTTTGAAGCGGATCATAGTCAAACGTTTGCCCTTTTCATTCCACTCATCGAACTTAATCATGTGTACAATAATATTTACAGTGGATGTTTAAAATTACATTAAGCATTGCATTTGAAATTAAACTCAATCAGAATACTTAAAAATCGAGATATTCTTTGGGTTTATTCTCTTAAGCTAGAAGAATTACAACGTAAACACACCTTAACGTAAAGAATTATATACAATGAATAAATCAAAGGTTTTTGGTAGTACTTTGATCATTGCAGGCACTACAATTGGTGCTGGCATGCTCGCCCTTCCACTCGCTTCAGCTGGAATTGGTTTCTCAACTTCACTTTTTTTAATGCTGGGGTTATGGGCTTTAATGGCCTTCACTGCATTATTAATGGTGGAGCTTCACCAATTCGCAGAATCGGACGCCACACTACATACTTTAGCTCACACAATTTTAGGGACCAAAGGAAAGTGGATAGCGAGCTTCGCCGTTATGTTTCTCTTCTACGCTTTATGTGCGGCATACATAGCCGGCGGTGGTGCACAATTTAATCAGCGCATCTCTGAGATCACTAACATTCAACTTAATAGCCAAATCACAACGCTTTTGTTCACACTGTTAGTTGCATGCGTTGTGACCATTGGTACACATAGTGTCGACAAAGTTAACCGAGTTTTATTTGGATTAAAGTTGATCGCAATGGTCATCGTGCTCAGCTTCTTAGCTCCAAATATTACTTCGCAGTACCTAATGAGCATGCCTTTACAACAAGGCCTTGTTGTTGCAGCGATTCCGGTTGTATTTACCTCTTTTGGTTTTCACGGCAGTATTCCATCAATTGTCCGGTACTTAGATGGTGATGTTCGCTCTTTACGTAAGGTAATGATTATTGGTTCTGCATTGCCGTTGGTTATATACGTATTCTGGCAGAGCGTAACTTTAGGTGTAGTTAGCCAAGAACAGTTGCTATCAGACACAAGCTTAGGCGCACTTTTAGTCTCACTGTCGCAAACCGTTCAACAATCAAACTTAAGTGTGATAGTTGGTGTATTTGCCGATCTTGCGCTTCTGACTTCTTTTATTGGCGTTAGTTTAGGTTTGTTTGAATTCATGGGCGATTCATTGAGCAAGAAACTAGGCAATGCAAAACGCGTTAAAACAGCCGCTATCACCTTCTTGCCACCACTGGGGTTTGCGTTATTTTATCCACAAGGTTTCATCATGGCCTTGGGTTACGCCGCAATTGCACTGTCAGTATTGGCGATTCTTTTACCAACCGTGATGGTATACAAAGTGCGCTACACGAATTTCTCAGCAAAGCCTCAAGGTACAGAAGCGACCTACCAAGTGTTAGGCGGAAGCAAAGCGTTATTTTTAGCCGGCAGCGTTGGTGTATTTATCATTGCCACTCAAATTCTTATTTCAGTGGGATTACTACCTTCATTAGGTTAATAAACCCATATCTAACAATTACACTTGATGGAGATCTCATAAATGGCATGTTGGTATCATTAATTTTCACAATTAGTTGATTGTTGTCACATTTTTATTGAGATCGGTTATTTAGAGTCCACGGTAAAGGATTACCGTGGAGTTTTTATGAAAGAAGTACAATTTCGAACGATAGACAAGCTGTTTATTAAAATGTCTATCAACGATAAGTTTTGGGTTATTTTCTTAATCTTTTTCGCCGCTGTGGCGAGCCTAGCTGGAATGAGCTATGTCAACAAAATGGAACAAATTGACGCAAGTGCAAAACAGCAAGTTGAATATCAACTCAAAGGCATTTTATCAGCGTCAGATTCCCCTGCCTCTGTTCGCTCAGTGAGTCAGCAATCTAAGCTTCAAGAAACCACTATTCTTAAGAATGGTGCGGTTACGGCAACAGCCTTAGCGCGAGACGGAAACTACTACTCTCTCACCAACTCAGATATCAATACACAAAATCAAAAGCAGCAGGCACTGTACTCTTTTTTACTCAGTTTTTTATGGTGTGTGCCCTTTGGTCTTTTCTGTTATTGGGTTGCGACCTTTTTAGGTGGTGCATTATGGGTTCTCTATTCAACCACGCAGAAGATTGGTGACGGCGATTTAACATCGCGCCTTGGTTTCCACCCTGGCCGTGATGAATTTGGCACGATTGGTTGCGCACTCGATCGCTCAATGGACACCCTAAGTGAGTTGGTTAATAACGTTAATCACAGCGCAGCCTCATTAAGTGAAACATCAGCCTCTTTCGAAACAGAGATGAAGCGCAGCGAAACACAAATCATGAGCCAGAACTCATCCCTAGACTCTGTTGCGACAGCAATGGATCAGATGACGGCATCTGCGAATGAAGTGACTAATATTTCCGCGCGTGCAACAGAGCAAACTGAGCACGATACGCAGCAAATCAATGACAGCCACGCTAAAGTTCAACTCGCAATCTCAGAGATCACCACCCTTTCATCTTTGATTGAGCAAACCTCTTCTTCTGTTACCAGCTTGAATGTGAACACCAGCCAAATTAATGAAGTGATCACGACGATCAATGCTATCTCAGAGCAAACCAACCTACTTGCCCTGAATGCTGCGATTGAAGCAGCTCGTGCGGGTGAACAAGGTCGTGGTTTTGCGGTCGTTGCTGATGAAGTGAGGACCCTGGCGAGCAGAACTCAATCAGCTACGGTTGAAATCCACGCAATGATTGAACGTTTACAACAAGAAAGTCAAAATATCGCAAAGATCACCGAGAAAACGGTCAATCAAGCACAAACCAGTAGCCAGTTGATTTCAAATATTGGTGATGACGTGAACTCTATCGCCGACTCGGCTCAAGCTCTAATGGACATGAGTATTCAGATAGCAACGTCAGCGGATGAGCAAAGTAACGTCGCGAATACCGTCGCAGCGGAACTTAACGATATCCGTAGTCAATCCAATGTGATTAAAGACGTGGTACAAAACTCTTCAAATGGCGTATCTAAGCTAACAGAAGCATCGGTGTCTTTATCTAAAACATTAGCAAGATACCGTATTTAGCGTTCGACCTAAATAACACTAAGTGACTCTAAGTTAAAATCAACGAAACGAAGAAGGGCTCGATAGAGTCCTTTTCCCTTATGAGTGTTTTAAATTAGTTTACGCTGAAAGCTAGGTTGTCATTAAAGATATATCGGTCTGAGGTCTGATCTCACAGTTTCAATCCAACCATTGGCTGCAAAGCCTACCGTTACAACATCGAAACTAGCACCGAAAAAGTAACGTATTCATCTAAAATGAGACGCACCACTGTGTGCCCACTAACTATCGAATTATCATTACCATGAAGCAAGTCGCAAAGGAAAGATTATGAGACATCAAAACTGTCTAATAATCGAGCTTAGGGGTAATCTAGTGGAGCAGGTCTTACTTTCGCTTACCCTCTTGCTGCAGGTGATACATAATGAATAATACAGAAGCATCAAATATCGAAAACGTTACATGCCCTTTATGCCAACACGACGAATATCTGCTTTCGGAAAGTGGAGAAAAGTTTACGTGTGCATCTTGTGGTTTCCATACCAAACAGTTCAGTAAAATCGTTAGCCTTCAGTTGGGTGCTAACCCGCCAAAGCTTCCGAGTTCGGTATATCATCACTTAAACAGTGCTTGCCATTAAGCCAAACCGAAATTTCTTCTAAACTGTATATATCCTGAGCCGCTAGCTCTGCTGAGTCGGCTTCTGGATCCATTATAGACTCATCAATACTTGTACGTAGCCGGAATGACTGAACACCGGCACGAACGCCAGCTTCCACTCCTTTCAAGGTATCATCAACATAGATGCACTCATTGGGTAAGAAACCCATGCTCATTGCGGTATACATAATCAGATCTGGCTCTGGCTTCCAGCTATTTGCATCAAAGGCTGAAAACACTTTCCCCTTAAAGTCGTCGAGCATTCCTGTCATTGCCAATGACGATTCAACTCGAGATTTAGGCGCATTTGAGGCAATACAAAACTCGATGTCTTGCTGCTTTAGGAACTCAATAAGACCGATCGCACCATCCATTGGCTTTAGATGTCGTTGAAATAGTGTTTCTAGCTCTGCGCGATATAGCGGTTCAAGTGTATCAATAGAAATAGATAGCCCAAGACGTTCTCGTGTATCCATTAAGATATCGGCCAATTTCCCGCCTTGAAAGTGTGCATAGCAGTCAGTAACGTTTAAATCAGCCCCAAAACTGGCGAATACATTCACCAAAGCTTGGCAACATAACTTTTCACTATCAATAAGTGTTCCGTCACAATCAAAAATCACACACTTCGTCTGTTCTAACCGCATAGATATATCACTCGCATTGAATCCAAGCTTTATCCTATAGCGTTATTTCACTCCTAAGGATGACTAAGGTAACAGTTTACCGATACCCTCTTATTTCTCTTCACGAAATATGCAGTGGATCACTTTAACGCACCAAGATAAGCAACAGCTCTCATTTTAATTGCTCAAATTGGACAATGCTGGATATTACTTGGCTTATAAAAGTCATCAAATGTCGTATAAAAATAAAAATGTAAGTTTGAGAGGAGAGCTTTGAAGAGGGTTCGCATAAATATAACACCAATCACAGTAAATTAGTGATCATATATACCGCCCCCTTTGTTAAAAGGCCGTGCATTGTATTAAGGTCAACGCTTTCTCAAGGAACCTTTAGTTTTCTAGCCACACTTTACGGCTAGAATCTTGACCTTCTACCCAAAAGTCATGCAGCTGCTTAGCAAAGCCGATCACATTTTGATCATCTTTATTCACAACATCCGATATCAGCAACTCATCATCTTTTTCTGTAACGATGGCACTCGCCACAACATCACCTTTTTGAGTGCCTACATATAATTCATGTTCATCCGATAACATTATCTGGCTCAAAAACTCTACGATATTGGCCCTATCCGCTTTATCTGAGTAAGCACTGGCTTGGTTAAGTGAGAATAGTACCGTCAACTTATGGAAGTCGACTTTATGCAGTTCATCTATTTCAGTGGGAGTTTGGTGTTGCGGGAGGAGTTGATAAGTTCTTTGGGAGAGTTGTTTTTTATAGATCTCTCGACCTAGAAGACTTTCCTTTGCGGGGTACGCGATGTCAAGCTGGCCAAATAGCCATTGGTTTTTATTATGTGCAATTTCAGGTATTTCATTATTCATTCTTTTAGTACCTACGGTTAGTATCCCCAAATATCACAATTATTTGGAAGACATATGGTCGGTTGAAGTGCCGAGCTACAAACAGAGAGCATACAGAGAGCATACAGAGCATGAACATGGCCAACAAGTAGTTTAAATGCTTCTTAGTTTTCATTATCCAACAACATCCTTTAAGAAGTTAGCGAAAAGCTCTACACTAATACGCGAACTTTCAATAATCTTCATACTAAACAGAACTATACAAACCAAAGGACTTCTTATGAAAAAAGCCTTAATAGCAGCAGGTATCCTCTTTATGTTAGCCGGCTGTTCAGACAACGAGGTTGGTGACGTCTCTTTGGGCTTCTTCACTCTCAAGGATATAAAAATGTCATCTTTGGATGATGATAAAATTCCAGGCGTGACGTGTCACATAGCTTCCGTTGAGGCAAATCTTAGCCTTTCTGACCCAAGTGACAGCTCTATTTCTTGTCGTCAAACCGGTGAAATTACACCAGAAATGATTGCTCAAATAGACAAGAGTAAATCTGGTGAAGTGGTCTTTAAACAATCAAAAAGCATCTTCTTTAAGACCATGAAGGTTCGTCGTATCTACGACGCGGCGAATCAATCACTGCTCTACTTGTCTTACACAACCAAAGAAACAGAAGGCAGTTTTAAACACAGCCTTTCAACTGTTCCACTATTAGGTACAAAAGCTTACGTTGAACCGTCAACGTTAATACCAACAGAATAGTGATACCGAGTCACCTGTACAGACATTGTACAGGTGACTCTGAATGTAATAAAAATGAAAGAAACAGAAGAAAAACGTGATATCATGCGGCAAAATTTTTTCACTGTATTTTTCATATGAAGTTTCCTGGACAGCGTAAATCTAAGCACTACTTTCCAACTCACGCACGTGATCCGTTGGTCAACCAAATTCAACAAACACCTAAACTGCACCGCGCAACCATTGTTGGTGTTGGACAGACTATTGTTGATATCGAAGCCCGTGTTGACGACGCGTTCCTAGAAAAATATGAACTGAGTAAAGGCCACTCTCTTGTATTGGAAGAAAGTAAAGCCGATGCGCTGTATGAGGAACTCGTTGAATCTGGTTTGATCACGCATCAATACCCTGGCGATACTATCGGCAATACACTGCACAACTATTCTGTTCTAGCAGACAGCAAATCAGTACTGCTTGGTGTAATGTCTAAGAAAATTGAAGTTGGCTCATTTGGTTACCGTTACCTTTGTCGTACTTCTTCTCGTATGAACTTAAACCACCTACAAACTGTTGATGGTCCAATTGGTCGTTGTTACACGCTCATTACCGAAGATGGCGAACGTACGTTTGCGATCAACGAAGGTCATATGAACCAGTTGCTTCCTGAAAGTATTCCTGAACAAATTTTCGAAAAAGCCTCTGCATTAGTTGTCTCTTCATACCTGATGCGTGGTAACCCTGACGATCCAATGCCAAAAGCCGTACAAAAAGCGATCGAATACGCGAAAGCGCACAATGTGCCTGTTGTACTAACGCTTGGTACTAAATATGTGATCGAAGGCAACGCTGAATGGTGGCAAGAATACCTCAAAGAAAACGTAACGATCGTCGCGATGAATGAAGATGAAGGTGAAGCGTTAACTGGTGAGAAAGATCCACTGCTGGCTGCCAACAAAGCACTTGAGTGGGTTGACTTAGTTCTATGTACAGCAGGTCCTATCGGCTTATACATGGCTGGCTATACAGACGAGTTAGCGAAGCGCGAAACAACGTTTCCATTACTGCCAGGAAATATAGCAGAATTCAACAAATATGAATTCAGCCGTTCGATGCGTAAGCAAGACTGTAAAAAACCAGTAAAAGTGTACTCTCACATCGGTCCTTACCTTGGTGGTCCCCTTGAGATTAAGAACACAAATGGCGCTGGTGATGGCGCGCTTTCTGCTCTGTTACACGACATGGCAGCTAATAGCTACCACCATGTGAACGTACCGAATTCAGAGAAACACGAGTACACTTGTCTTACGTACTCGTCACTGTCTCAAATTTGTAAGTACGCAAACCGCGTCAGCTACGAAGTGTTAACTCAGCACTCTCCTCGTCTTTCTCGTGCATTACCTGAGCGCGAAGATAGCTTAGAAGAAACATACTGGGATCGTTAATCTGGCCATAGTCAGTTAGTTGGTTTGATGAACCAAATCCAGATCATCCATTTCTCAAAAAGAGTTGCTATAGGCAGCTCTTTTTGTATTCAACATCAATATAAACGTGATGAAAGGCGACCACGTCAAATATTTTGCTCGTTTAAGAATTGATCCTGCGCAATAACGCTTTAGATCCGTCATCTTCCAGCACATAATTCGTGTGGTTGCCTTTACTTGGCCGATTTATACAGTACTATCGCCAGGCAACCGTTTACGTACTACCTTTCGGTTCTGATATAAGGATCAAACATGCTGTCTGATATTGATATTTGTCGCACAACTCCTCTTAAAAACATCAGTGATATTGCTGAACAAGCAGGCCTGCAACATAACGAACACCAGCCATTGGGCTTGTATAAGTCTAAAGTGTCTTTAACATTGTTGGATCGTCTAGCAGACCAACCAGATGGCAAACTAGTTATCGTGACCGCTATCACACCCACTCCTCTCGGTGAAGGCAAAACCGTTACCACTGTAGGGCTAGCGCAAGGCCTCGTTAAGATTAATCACTCAGCAATGGCTTGTATTCGTCAACCTTCAATGGGGCCGGTATTTGGCGTAAAAGGTGGCGCAGCTGGCGGTGGGTACTCTCAGGTTGCCCCTATGGAGCAGTTAAACCTTCACCTAACAGGTGACATTCACGCGGTTACTACAGCTCATAATCTCGCCTCTGCCGCAATTGACGCACGTTTGTATCATGAACAACGCGAAGGTTTAGAAGCATTTGAAGCGCGATCTGGCTTAAAAGCGCTGGGTATCGACCCAAACCGAATAGTATGGCGACGTGTACTCGACCATAATGACCGTGCTCTGCGGATGATCACTGTCGGTAAAAACGAAACTGGCAAAACCATCAATGGCTACGAACGCGAAGATGGATTTGATATATCAGCCGCTTCAGAGCTAATGGCCATTCTTGCTCTTGCTAATGACCTTCAAGACTTACGAAAACGTATCGGTCGTATCGTACTCGCCTATAACCATCAAGGTATGCCATTAACCGCAGATGACTTCAACGTTGCAGGGGCTATGACAGTAACCATGAAGGATTCTATTGAGCCGACACTAATGCAAACCCTTGAAGGTGTCCCTACCTTAATTCACGCGGGGCCATTTGCGAACATCGCCCATGGTAACTCTTCAATTATTGCCGACAAGATAGCCTTAAAGCTCAGTGACTTTGTTGTAACAGAAGGTGGATTTGGCTCAGACATGGGTTTTGAAAAAGCATGCAATATAAAAGTAAAAGCATCAAACAAGAAGCCCGATTGCGCAGTAATTGTAGCAACTTTACGTGGATTAAAAGCTAACTCCGGCTTATACGATTTGGAGCTAGGTACAGCCCTACCAGACTCGATCTTTAATGAAAACCAAGACGCACTCATTGCAGGTTTTGAGAACCTCAAATGGCACATCAACAACGTCAAGCAATATCAAGTGCCTACAGTAGTCGCGATTAATCGATTCCCACAAGATTCGGACAGAGAATTAGACGCACTAAAACAGATGATCATAAAATTCGATCCAAGCGTTGGCGTTGAAATAAGTGAAGCGTTTGATCAAGGTGGCGAAGGTGCGACTCAGTTGGCGCATGCCATCGTTAACGCTTGCCAAGATGAGCGAGACTTTAAGCCTCTGTATTATCCTGAGCAAAGCTTGGAAGAAAAACTGATGTCTGTAGCGGAAGCCGGCTATGGCGCATCAAGTATCACACTATCACCACTTGCTAAGCAACAGCTCGCAGAGTTCAACAAACATGGTTATAGCGGTCTATCCGTTTGTTTGGCAAAAACCCCCTTGTCTATCTCTACTGAAGCGCACATAAAAGGCGCGCCAACTCAATTTGATGTACCCGTTAGAGAACTCAAACTGTGTGCAGGCGCTGGTTACGTTTACGCTTTATGCGGCAATGTAATGACAATGCCCGGCTTACCAGATAGACCTGCATTTATGTCGTTAGACATTGATGACGAAGGGAGCATCATTGGTTTAAATTAGCGATTACAGAGCCTTAGCAAATAGAGTAAAAACACGAACAAAGGTCCTGCTCATGTTCCTCCGAGTATTACTGTCATCAGCAGGCCTTAATTTAACGATGACTTGCTATTACTTATATGGCTTAATTGACAGCCTCGAAGCAAAAAGTTGCACTAAAACCGCAGTAATATGCAATTATTGCTTAAAGTTCTGGGCCAAGATCACATTAAAAGCCCTATAAAATATATAGTATTGCACCGAATTCTTTGAGGACGGTGGATGAATACAAGTATAAAAAAGCTGATCAGCCAATTTCTGTGCACTATGTTTGCCTTAGGATTAGTACCAGCACTCTACATCAACTCTGAATTTGACAGAGTAAAAGCTCAGCATACGCTAAATATCAAACAATCCAGTCAAAACCAAATAGAATACAGCTTCCACAAGCTAGCCGTTATTGTGGAACAAGTATCCAATTCAGTGCCTTCCATTGCCGATTCAAAAACGTTACTTCGCGCCATTAAAGAACCATCGACGATTCACAGAGAAGTATTGCAAGATCTTTGGATAATGCTGGCTCGTACCCAACAATATTACTCTCAACTTCGTTACTTAGACTTAAAAGGTGATGAAGTTTTCCGTATAAACTACCGCAATAAGAAAGCGACGATAGTTCCAACTCATAAGCTTCAAAATAAATCGGATCGTGACTACTTTGAAAGGCTTAGCCACTTGAAAATAGGGGAAGTCATTTCAAGTAGCATTGATTTAGAAGTCGAAAATGGCGAAGTCGTTCACCCATTGACTCCTACATTGCGAATTATGACCCCAGTTGCTTCAGAAGGTCGTATTCTTGGCTATTTTATTGCAAACCTGAACATTCTAAAAATCTACGAACACCTTCTTTATCAAATCAACACATCTGCAGCCGTCCCTGTAATACTCAACAAAACGGGACATATCATCATGGGGCCTGATCTTGAAGAATCATTTGGACACCTTGTTGAGTCACGCTCAAATAAAACTTACGCAAATCTTTACCCCGAACTTTGGCAAGCAATTCAAGACAACACTTCTTCTAGCTATTTTGACGGTAAAAATTGGTACTTCTATGCAAATATCAGCCCCAAAATAGAGCAGTTTGAAGGCCCAATATACATGGTTCTTCATATTAAAAATCAACAATTTAGTAGTCAATACCAACGAGAAAACCACGCGATCATTGTGCAAGTTATTACACTCACAATACTAATCTCAATGATTTCAGCTGGCTTCGTGCTATGGAATAGAAACCACAAAAAGAACAGCATCGAAAGCCAATTAGCCAAAGTGGCAATGAATGGCATGTCGGCCTTAGTCATTACCGACAGAAATAATCGAATCATTAAAGTGAACCAAGAGTTTACTCGTGTAAGTGGCTACGATTTGGAAGATGTGAAAGGCCGCCAACCTTCTATGTTTGCTTCTGGCCGCTACAACCAGGAGTTCTACATTAAAATGTGGAGCGTAATCAAGCAAAAAGGCATGTGGGAAGGTGAAGTGGTGAATCGTCGTAAAGACGGATCGTTGATTACGGAAATACTTCGAATTCAAACCATCAAAGACTCAAAAGGTACCATTCAGTTTTATGTCGCATCATTTGTAGATATAAGCAAACACAAAGAACTTGAGAACAAACTAAGAAATTTGAGTGAGAAAGATGCGTTAGCAGGCTGTTGGAACCGACGTAAGTTCGACCGTGAACTTCGCGACGAATGCTCCCGTGTCAACCGTTATCCGACCCGAGAACAGTCTTGCTTAGCTATCTTAGATATTGACCACTTCAAACGTATTAACGATCGGTTTGGCCACGACTATGGTGATCGAGTCATTCAAACCGTCGCTCGAATATTACAAAGAGAATGTCGTGAAACCGACTTTGTCGCTCGTATTGGTGGCGAAGAGTTTGGCGTTATTTTACCTCATACAACAACTGAAGAAGCAGAGTATGTACTTAACAGGCTAAGAATCGCTATCAGTATTGAGCTCGACAACGTGACAACGGTAAGCGGAGGAATCACCAATCTCACAGATGACCCTGCACTCAATTATAAGTGCGCCGACTTAGCATTATACGAGGCAAAAGCGGCAGGTAGAAATAATGTGTGTTTGTTCCTAGACGCAGAAATGAACGAGATCGCCTAGCGGAGAGAGCAATATCGCCTGTACTAGGCAGTGCTTTAGTCTGGTGCTGGATAAAACTCTAATTGATTACCTTCCACCACTAAAATGCAATCCATATCCGCAGCGTGCGCCGCCTGCTTACCAAGATTGGTATCTTCAAATACAACACACTGCTTTGGCCGCAAACCCATGCCTAAACATGCATCCAAGAAAGTGTCAGGGTTTGGCTTATGATTCTTAACGTCGGTCGCTGTTACTAAAATATCAAGCTTATTTAAGATGTCCGTTTTCTCTAGCAATTGTTCAGCGCTTTTACGCTGACTGCCCGTCCCTACCGCAATTTTCTTGTCGCCTAAGTATTCTAACAACAAAGAATGGGTACAAGGGATAACGTCTCCTTTGTCTTCAATAGCCGCAAACGCAGCCATTTTAAATGTCGACACCGCGTGGGGATCGAGTGATAAACCATATTTACGATTCACTTCGCCGGCGATCTTATAACTCGGCATACCACCTAAACTATGTAGCCAAGACGCTTCGAAATGAAAGCCGAACTGCTCTGCCGTTTTTTGCCATGCTTTGACATGAGCAGGCATTGTATCAATTAACGTACCATCCATATCAAAGATTAACCCTTCATACATCGTCAAATCTATTTTCATTACTACTACCACTCTTTAAGAAAGTTACTGATACCATAACCAATATTCAGTATCATGACCGCATATTTCCGTTAACTATGGATGTTTATGTTACAAATATCTAACTCTGTTTCGATTCAAGACTGGGAGATCCAGTTAACAGCGATCAGAGCACAAGGGGCTGGCGGCCAAAACGTCAATAAAGTATCAAGCGCGATACATTTACGTTTTGACATTAAGCACTCCACCCTATCTGATTTCTACAAAGAGAAACTCTTAGCATGCAAAGATAGCCGCATCACCAAAGAGGGTGTGATTATCATTAAGGCGCAACAATATAGAACTCAAGAACAAAACCGAGACGATGCTTTGGTGCGTTTGAAAGAGCTCATCTTAGAAGCAACAAAAGTTCAAAAAGTTAGGCGAGCGACAAAACCGACAAAAGGTTCTCAAAAGAGACGTTTAGAAAGTAAAAAACAAAGAAGTACCACAAAACAACTCCGAGGAAAAATCAGCTAATCGCTCTATGGCACCAAAATGGGGAAAATATAAAATAGCAGTCAGACTTTATTGATTCATCGACTCATTGACTCAATAACCGTTATTTAAGCTTAATTAATAGTGACTAGCTCTTAACGTAATATTGCTCTTCTGACGCCACCAAGTAACATCAACACACCAAGCAAACCAAACGATACGCTACCACCACTGCTACCAGAACCAGATGAATTTAGCGCATTCACATAAGCCGTTCGTTTGGCGTCAGTAGAAACAAACTGAGCGGTTTCGTTACCAGCAATAACACTGTCGATCCAAACTTTGTAGTCTAATATTTCCGTAAATACAGACGTTACGGCAGAACTGCCGCCACATGTTTCAGGTCCAAAACTGGTGATCCCTACTTGTCTGTAAATCGAACCATCCTTCCAGTAAGCAGGACCACCAGAGTCCCCCTGGCAAGTACCGCCGTATAACTTAGTGAAGGCGCTATAGTCACCAACAAAACAAATTTGATTACTCGTCAGTGCTGAGCCATCAGAGAATGCTTTTGCGCATGTGGGGTTATCTACATAATTTAGTGGCGCTCTCTGTAATATTGTTGTGCCATCAAAGTCCGATTTTGTATCACCATGGCCTACAACAACAAAATCCTTTGCGACATTACGATAAGTATCATCTGGCGGGTATTTCACAACATCATTGATTGAATCGATATTAAGTGCGCTTTCTAGCTTGAGTACAGCAACATCATTGCGTAATAGATCGCTCAACGCATTTGAATAGTCACTGCGATAGTAAACTTCTGAAACTCGTGCTTTTTGAATGTTACCGTTAGGGAATTGAGAAGTGTCTTCCAGTTGAGGAACAACCGCAGTAAACAACTGCCCCTCTTCATTTCCATAAATACAGTGCGCAGCAGTCAGAATATGAGTCGGATTTAAAATGGTTGCGCCACAATAAGCACCTGTCGAGTAAACACCGTCATAATCAATACGATCAATGAACAAGCTTGCCATTGAAGGGAAATCAGTTACTAATGCGTTCGTGCCATTCACAATATAAGGTGTTACGCCTGCATCAGGAGTAATTTCGACCGCGCTTTCCGTTGCCATTACACTAGATGTGTAAATCAATGGTACTAAAAGTCCTAAAACGGCCTTACGAACCGGGCTCATTGTATGGTTCACATTCATAGTTAACTCCTTGTAACCCCTACTACTTATTTACAAAAATGATGTATCGCCACCATAACACGTCACAACCGTGATTATAGTAAGTATTTGTAACGATATCGCCACATATCTCATTTTATAAACGAATTTTAAGTAACCGTTGTTAGTGGGTAACGCTAAACCTTATACGCTCGCAAAAACATACGCGACCAAAAACAAAAAAGCCTATCGTTAAACATCCCTAAAAAGAGAAGCTAACAATAGGCTTTCGTTATACTTTGTGTTTTCTCTTAAAAGAGATTAGCCACGGTAGTAACGTTGAGGTACGAATGGCATTTTTTCTACTGTCATTGGTAGCTTCTTACCACGAACTTCAGCGAATACTTCAGTGCCGATAGCCGCTAGATCAGTGCGAACATAAGCCATTGATACTGGCTTGCCAGCGTTAGGACCCGCTGTACCACTTGTTACAACGCCAATCTTGTTGTCTTCAGCATCGAACAACTCAGCGCCTTCACGTACTGGAGCCTTAGTTTGACCCACTAGACCAACACGCTTGCGTTGAACGTCTTTCGTTGCGATTTGCTCAAGGATGATATCAGCGCCAGGGAAGCCGCCCGCACGCTCACCGTCAGTACGACGCACTTTTTGAATACCCCATAGAAGGCTAGCTTCTACTGGAGTCGTTGTTGTATCTAAGTCGTGACCGTATAGACATAGACCACACTCAAGACGAAGTGAATCACGTGCGCCAAGGCCAATCCATTCTACTTCAGCTTCTGCAGTTAGCTTACGCGCTAGCGCTTCAGCGTGATCGTTAGGAACAGAGATCTCGTAGCCATCTTCGCCCGTGTAACCACTGCGGCTCACGATGCATTCAACGCCATCGATATCCATTTTTTGAACATCCATGAACAGCATGTCTGCAACGCTTGGTTGGAAACGAGCTAGAACTTCAGATGCTTTAGGGCCTTGAAGTGCGAGTAGAGCGCGGTCATCAATCACTTCCATTTCTACATCTGCAGGAAGGTGTGCCGTTAGGTGATCGATATCTTGTGTCTTACAAGCTGCGTTCACAACAACAAATAGGTGATCGCCAAGGTTAGCAACCATCAGGTCATCCATGATGCCGCCCTGCTCGTTAGTAAAGAACGCGTAGCGCTGCTTACCAGAAGGAAGGTCGATAATATCTACAGGAACCAAAGATTCTAGGACAGCAGCTGCATTTGCACCATGTAGACGAAGTTGCCCCATGTGAGAAACATCAAAAAGACCGGCAGCATCACGAGTGTGTAAGTGCTCTTTCTTTACACCTAGTGGATACTGAACTGGCATGTCGTAGCCAGCGAAAGGAACCATCTTTGCGCCTTCTTCAACGTGAAGTGCGTGCAGTGGTGTTTTTAGTAGGTCTTGATTAGCGTGTTCTTGAGTCATTTTATTCTCCATGAAGCGTTGCAGGCTTTCCAAATCGAATCTGCCGCTTATATCTCTATTTAGAGTCGCTTCTAACGCTAGGTCTCAGCATTAGAAACAGTAGATAGTAAAAAGTGATGTCTTTTATATAGGCTTATATAGTTAGCGTTATAAAAATAGATAGCTGTACAAAAGCTCTACAACTCACTTTCTAAGAATTCACTTCAGTAAACTTCAATCAACATGAGTAAACCGTGTTCACTATAGTAAACAAGCCTGAGTCAGTTTTACACCCTTAACAAGATTAAAACAGCTCAAAATGTGACATTTAACAATTTAAAAACAATTATTCGATGGATACAAAAACGCGACATTGATGATTTTCACATCAATGTCGCGTCATTTGGCCAACGTTAGAAACAAAAGCAAACGTTTGCATTCACTATAATAAATTCTAACTTTGTTAACTTATTTTGCTGTCACCCACAAAATCAGCGCATCTTCTGTACTAGTAGAAATCAACATGTGGCCCATATTGGCATCGTAATACATGCTGTCACCTTCACTCATCGGTACGGGCTCGTAGAATTCTGAGTAGAACATCACATCACCGGAGATAATCATCAAGAACTCTTCACCATCGTGACGAACCCAATCGTTATATTCTTCAAAAGTACGCGCTCTTACGCGGCTTTTGAACGGCATCATCTTCTTGTTAGAAAGCTCTGTCGCAAGCAGTTCATGCTCATAAGTCGGTGTCGGATGAGGTTTACCTTGGCCTGCTTTAGTTAAGTCACGACGTCCTGTAGCGACCTTTTTCCTTGGTGGCTCAAAGAGTTGCGGCATATCAATTTGTAAACCCATCGCTAATTTTTGCATAGCCTGGAAGGTTGGCGAGATTTGTTCATTCTCGATTTTGCTGAGCGTAGAACGCGCCAAGCCAGTTCTTTGGCTTGCTTCTTCTAGCGTGATCCCAAGCTTGCCGCGGATATCTTTAATGCGCTGGCCTAGCCTAAGTGGCTCTATATTCTGGTCTAACGTTTCTTTCGCCAACGTTAAAGATGGGTACTCATCATAAATGTCTTCTGACATAGGTCCCTCATTATTTTCTTGCTTCCTGTCTATTCATTTCATTGTTGCATGAAGCGCTTTGTTGATTAAAGAGCACACACAGAAATAAAGCGTGCTCCCTGTAGCAAAACGAGAAAAGTTGTTTCCTATTGGAAATTTTTGTTGAAAATTGATTTTATCGGAGCTATGTTATCGACTTGTTAGATGAAGAGATGCTACTTCAGCTTGTACCAAATGATAGTTTTAACATTTGTAAGAGCTGTTTTTTACCCGAACTTTTTGGGAAACAATTCGTGCTGCATTGACCCTACAACGATCGATTAGATGCTGTAAGAGTATATTTAAAACGCAATTAGCGTTTATCTCTACCTATACAGCGCAAACGATACCGATGCAGAAATCAACGTAAGACCTAATGGACTATAAAAACAATCACCATTAGCTTAATGAAAGGTCTCGACAATGAACGCTTACCAAAACCATAGCTTAGACAGCTTTTTCACTACGAACTTATCTGGTACTGACGACGCCGTATTTGCTGGCATCCAAGCAGAGAACACTCGTCAAAACGAACAAATCGAGCTTATTGCTTCTGAGAACATCGTTTCTAAAGCAGTAATGCAAGCTCAAGGCACTTGCCTAACTAACAAATACGCAGAAGGTTACCCAGGCCGTCGTTACTACGGTGGTTGTGAGCACGTAGATACCGTTGAAGCTATCGCTATTGAGCGCGCTAAACAGCTTTTCAAATGCGAATACGCAAACGTACAGCCTCACTCTGGCGCTCAAGCAAACGGCGCGGTGAAACTTGCGCTACTTCAGCCGGGCGACACTATCCTAGGTATGTCTCTTGACGCTGGTGGTCACCTCACACACGGTGCGCGCCCTGCAATGTCTGGTAAGTGGTTCAACGCTGTTCAATATGGCGTAGACCGCGACACTCTTGAAATCGATTACGAAGCGGTTCGCGCTTTAGCTATCGAAAGCCAACCTAAAATGATTATTGCTGGTGGTAGTGCTATTCCACGCGTTATTGATTTCGCTAAGTTCCGCGAAATCGCTGACGAAGTTGGCGCTATCTTAATGGTCGATATGGCACACATCGCGGGCCTTATCGCGACAGGTGCTCACCCTAGCCCACTACCACACGCACACGTTGTTACCACAACAACACACAAAACACTTCGTGGCCCACGCGGCGGTATGATTCTGACTAACCACGAAGACATCAACAAAAAGATCAATTCTGCAGTGTTCCCTGGCCTACAAGGCGGCCCACTTATGCACGTTATCGCAGCTAAAGCAGTGGCGTTTGGTGAAGCACTTGGTCCTGAATTTAGTACTTATATTGATTCAGTGATCGACAACGCAAAAGTTCTTGCTGAAGTATTGCAAACTCGCGGTTGTGACATTGTGACAGGTGGAACAGACACGCACCTAATGCTGGTAGACCTTCGCCCTAAAGGCTTGAAAGGTAACGTAACGGAAGAGGCATTAGAGCGTGCAGGGATCACATGTAACAAAAATGGCATACCATTCGATACAGAGAAGCCTATGATTACTTCTGGCATTCGTTTAGGTACGCCAGCTGGAACCAGTCGTGGTTTTGGCACTGAAGAATTCAAACTTATCGGTGAATGGATCGGCGATGTACTTGATGGCTTAGTTGAAAGCCCTGAAGGCAACGCTGAAGCTGAGCAACGTGTTCGCAAGCAAGTTAAAGAGCTTTGCAAGCGCTTCCCTCTTTACCGTTAGACCGTTTTTAAGATTTAAATTAAAACCTCATAAATTTTTGGAGAATAAGCAATGGACAATACACTAAAGTTTGCAGACAGCCACGAGTGGGTAAAAGACAACGGTGACGGTACTGTAACTATCGGTATTTCTGAGCACGCTCAAGAGATGCTAGGTGACGTTGTGTTTGTTGACCTGCCTGACACTGGAGACGAAATAGAAGCTGGCGAAAGCTTCTCCCTCGTTGAATCAGTGAAAGCAGCTTCTGATATCTACGCACCAATCTCTGGCGAAATCGTAGAAATCAATGAAGAATTAGAAGATAGCCCAGAGTTAATTAACGAAGAATCTTATGAAGGTGGATGGATTGTTAAAGTGAAGATGTCTGACGCGTCTGAACTAGACAACCTTAAAGATGCGGAAGAATACCTAAGCTCTATCGAAGAAGACTAATAGGTTCCTCATTACGATAAAGCTGCTCTTGTGAGCAGCTTAATTTTAGAGGCTAGCTCACGGCTCCAGAGAGAAAGTAGAACATATCATGACTGAATTACTTCAAAGCCAATTACTGAAAGACCTGGGTACTCAAAACGAGTTTGTTGCTCGCCATAACGGCCCAAATAAAGCAGACCAGCAGAAAATGCTTGAAACGATCAACGCGACTAGCTTAGACGCACTGATCGACGAAACGGTTCCTGCACAAATCCGTCTTGAAAAACCAATGACACTTGCTGCGCCACAGAGCGAAATGGACATGCTGACCTCTCTTAAAGAGATCGCTAACCTAAACCAAGTGAAACGTACTTTCATTGGCCAAGGCTACTACAACACATTCACTCCAAACGTTATTCTACGTAACGTTTTAGAGAACCCAGGCTGGTACACAGCTTACACACCATACCAACCAGAAATTTCTCAAGGTCGTCTTGAAGCTCTACTCAATTACCAACAAATGGTAATGGACCTAACCGGTATGGAAATCGCGAACGCATCACTTCTTGATGAAGCGACAGCGGCAGGCGAAGCGATGACACTGTGTAAACGTGCTGGCAAAAGCAAGAGCAAAGTATTCTTCGTTGCTGACGATGTTCACCCTCAAACACTAGAAGTTGTTAAAACTCGTGCTGAGTACATCGGTTTTGAAGTAATGGTTGGCGCTCTTGAAACTCTTCCAGAGCAAGACGTATTTGGTGCGCTTCTTCAATACCCGAGTACAACGGGTGAGGTACGTGACCTAACAGACATCATTGCAAAAGCTCAAGCGAACAAAACACTGGTTACAGTGGCTACAGACCTACTTGCTTCTGCTCTACTTAAGCCTGCGGGTGAAATGGGCGCAGACGTAGTAATCGGTTCAGCGCAACGTTTCGGCGTTCCTATGGGTTACGGTGGTCCACACGCTGCATTCATGGGTACTCGTGAAAAGCATAAGCGTACAATGCCAGGTCGTGTGATCGGTGTTTCTATCGATACTCACGGTAACCAAGCGCTACGTATGGCAATGCAAACTCGTGAACAACACATCCGCCGCGAGAAAGCGACATCGAATATCTGTACAGCTCAAGCACTTCTAGCAAACATGGCGTCTTTCTACGCGGTTTACCACGGTGCAGAAGGTCTTCGTACTATTGCTCGTCGTACACACCACATGACAGCTATCCTAGCGGCTGGCCTGACTAAATCGGGTTACGAGCTAACGAACAACAGCTTCTTTGATACCATCACGATTAACTCTGAAGAGAAGACAGATGCACTGTACGCAAAAGCGCAAGCAGCAGACATCAACTTGCGCCTTCTTAAGGGTAAGATCGGTATCAGCTTAGATGAAACAACCACGATCGACGACGTGAATGCCCTATTCGCTATCTTCGACGTGAAAGAAGACGTTCAAGCACTCTCTTCTGACATCGCATCAAACGAGTTTGCAGCAATTCCAGAAAACTGCCGTCGTGAATCAGAGTTCCTAACTCACCCAGTATTCAACACGCACCACAGCGAAACGCAAATGATGCGTTACCTAAAACAGCTTGAGAACAAAGACTTCTCACTAACGCACGGCATGATCCCACTGGGCAGCTGTACGATGAAGCTGAACGCTGCTGCTGAGATGATTCCAATAACATGGCCTGAGTTTGGTTCAATTCACCCATTCGCACCTCTTGATCAAGCAGCGGGTTACACAGCGCTAGCGAAAGATCTTAAAGAGAAACTATGTGAAATCACCGGTTACGACGATTTCTCACTACAACCTAACTCTGGTGCATCTGGTGAATACGCGGGTCTTATCGCGATTCAACGTTACCACGCAAGCCGCGGTGAAGCTCACCGTAACGTTTGTCTGATTCCAAGCTCTGCGCACGGTACTAACCCTGCAACAGCATCAATGGTTTCAATGAAGGTAGTGGTTGTTAAGTGTGATGAAGATGGCAACATCGACATGACAGACCTAGCAGCGAAAATCGAGAAGCACAAAGAAAACCTATCAAGCATCATGATCACTTACCCTTCTACGCACGGCGTATACGAAGAGCAAGTGAAAGAAGTGTGTGAACAAGTACACGCAGCGGGCGGTCAGGTTTACCTAGACGGCGCGAACATGAACGCTCAAGTAGGTCTAACGTCACCTGGCTTCATCGGTTCAGACGTATCTCACTTGAACCTACACAAAACATTCTGTATCCCACACGGTGGTGGCGGTCCGGGTATGGGTCCTATCGGTGTTAAATCACATCTAGCACCTTTCCTACCAGGTCACATCGAAAACGGTGTACAAGGTTCTGACTACGCGGTATCAGCTGCAGATCTAGGCAGTGCTTCAATCCTACCTATCTCTTGGGCATACATCGCAATGATGGGCGAACCTGGCCTAACAGACGCGACTAAAGTAGCGATTCTGAACGCGAACTACGTGATGGAAAAACTACGTCCTCACTACCCTGTTCTTTACCGTGGCACTAACGGCCGCGTAGCGCACGAATGTATTATCGATATTCGTCCACTTAAAGAAGACACAGGCATCAGCGAAGAAGATATTGCTAAGCGTCTAATGGACTTTGGTTTCCACGCGCCTACTATGTCTTTCCCAGTCGCTGGCACACTAATGGTAGAGCCAACTGAATCTGAAGGTTTAGAAGAGCTAGACCGTTTCTGTGAAGCGATGATCGCAATCCGTCACGAAATGGCAGCAGTGAAAGCCGGTGAATGGCCACTAGACAACAACCCTCTAGTGAACGCACCGCACACACAAGTTGACCTTTCAGGCGCAGAATGGGGCCGCCCTTACTCTCGCGAACTGGCTTGCTTCCCATCAAAAGCAACGAAGAACTCGAAGTACTGGCCTACTGTTAACCGTGTAGACAACGTATACGGCGACCGTAACCTAATCTGTTCTTGCCCGAGCATCGATAACTACGAAGACTAATTCGTAGCGGCGCTAAGCAGCACAAAATAAGAAAAGGCGAACCAAACGGTTCGCCTTTTTGTTGTCTGAAATCTGAGGGCAATAAAGCATTGACCTTACCGTAAGAGAAAGGTTTAAGGTGAAATCACATTCACGGTGAACTAGGAATCAATTATGGGATGTTGCAACAAGGCACCAAAAGGTGGAGCCCCTCTTGGCTTACTTCTAAAAGTAACACTTGGGATCGGGTTATTCGTATTTCTGCTGGCTTTGTGGCAGTAGAATGCTTGTACAGCGTTAGGTTTGAAGTTACGAATAGATGAATAGCGCCAAATTGATATTGGCGCCATAGTTGTATGTTATACGAGCTCTTTCTGGATGCTCGAAAGATATGCAAAATGTTTGTACTCAACGGGTATATTACGTCCAACGCCCAATTCGCGATAGTTAAATTTCAGTGCACATGCCCCTAGAGCTGCCACATTAAGCCCTTGCATGTATGGTTGATAATTTTCTGGCAAATAACCATTACCTAACATCATTGCATTACTTACTCCAAACCATGGGTCAGTAGCAATTGCCGTTAAGGAACGCTTAACTCTTTTAAAGCCAGTTTCTTTCATAACGCGATTGAAATCATTTAAATCGCGATGAAGTTTATTAATTGCTTTGTTCTTTCGTTTAGGTATGTCTTGGCTTGCAACTACAGTATCTACAATTGAATCCATAGCATCACGTAGCGCTAAAAGCTCTGGTAACCTTTTATTCTTAAAGTCAATAACTTCCGGAAGAGGAACATCACCAGTTGGAATTTGGATAGCATTATACAATTCAAATTCTAAACACCCTTGTGTTTTTGCATATTGCTGAGGAACAATTAATTGATCCGTTGGCTGGGCAATACTCCACTCTTCATTTTTAACTTTGTTGTTTTCTTCGTAAGCTGCCATTTGAGTTGCTAGTGGCAAAAATCCATTTTGATCACCTCGTAATTCACGAAATCGTACCGGTGTAGATTTAGCAATCCCTTCCTGAATGAGGAAGTCAATATCCTGGCCACCACCAATATGAATCATATTGTTTGTTGGGTAATCAATCTTGTCCCAAAAAAGAAGGTAGTTTCTGAGATTTATCGGCTCGACAGAGCCATTCATTTGTAATCCATGCCCATTATTCAAAATTGAATAATTTGGAGTAATTATTATACCGCGTTCCATTTCGCCTCCTGCTCGTATGACAGCTATTAGACCGAAAGTTCTGCATTTAAATACAGAATTTGTCTAATTATTTTATTATGCCATTAATTGTACTAGCCTTTGTCTTCTCATAACAATCACTTATACCTCAACCTTAGTGATTAGCATGGCAAATATATAATTTACCTATCTAGTATGATTCCCACGAAATCATGAACTTATGCGCGTCAAACCCGTATTGTAACCATCAGAACCTATCCGTACCTCGGAGCAAGTGAAACTCAAAAAATCCAAAGCTTGACCCTATACGGTAAGGTGTTTATATTGTCGCCCACCCAACGGGGCACATCCTAAAATGCACACCGGCCATCCTGCCATCATTCGTGTATTTATATTGGTGTTGTGAACTTCCATGCTAACGAAACTTCGTCCTTTTACTCGTGAATCGGGTGCGCTTATGCATCTTTCGATTCCAATTATTTTGACTCAAATAGCGACCCAAGCGATGGGATTTGTCGATACGACAATGGCTGGCCAAGTAAGTCCTGCCGATCTTGCCGCTATTGCACTCGGCACCAGCCTTTGGATCCCAGTTTTGCTTCTGCTACGTGGTGTAATTATGGCGCTAACGCCTGTTGTTGCTTACCACCGCGGTGCCCGTGATTTCCAAAGTATCTCTGTTGAATTTTTCCAGATGGTTTGGTTGGCATTAATCGCGAGTGTGCTACTTATCGCTTACTTGGTGAGTGCGAAACCGATCTTAGAATGGATTGGGGTTGCCGCTGAGATCATCCCTATCGGCAGCGATTATGCGTTTGCCCTAGCCTTTGGTGTGCCGGGTATCGCCCTGTTCTACACTTTGAACGGCTTCTGTGAAGGGATGAACAACACCAAAGTACCGATGATCATTTCAGTGGTTGGTTTGTTGGTGAATATTCCGGTCAACTACGTGCTTATTTACGGTAAGTTTGGCTTCCCTGAAATGGGCGCTGTGGGTTGTGGCTGGGCGACAAGCTTAGTGTATTGGCTAATGTCGGGAATGCTGTATTCCTACATTAAAGGCCATCACCACTACAAGACCATCATCAGCTTTGCAGACGCGAAGCCAAAAGCAAAAGAGATGCTTCACCTTCTACGGTTAGGTCTGCCTATCGGGATGAGCATTGCAGTATGTGGCAGTATCTTTGCGGTAATCGCACTGATGATCGGCCGTATTGGTGCAGAGAACGTGGCAGCGGCGCAAATTGCACTGAATATATCGAGCCTGACTTACGTTATTCCAATGAGTATCTCGTTTGGCATTACGATTCGTGTTGGACATGCACTAGGTGAAAAAGATGAACTTGGCGCCATTGAGCGCAGCAAAGTTGGTATCTTGGTTGCAGCGTTAATTTCATTGCTTTCGGTTGCGATGTTCCTACTGTTCCCTGAATGGCTCATTAGGCTTTACACCACTGACCCTACAATAAGCGCAACGGCAGCAGTATTGTTGACCTTTACGGCTATGTACCAATTCAGTGATGCATTGCAAACCTCGGCTAATGGCGCACTGCGTGGCTATAAAGACACCAAGATCCCGATGATCTTAGCCATCGCTTCATACTGGGGCTTGGCACTACCATTGGGCATGGTGTTGGGCTTAACAGACCACATTGTTCCAGCAATGGGGGAAAAAGGCTTTTGGATTGGTATTCTGACGGGCTTAAGCGTTTCAGCGACACTGATGTTACTTCGCTTGCGATACGTGATTAAGAAGCGTGACTTGCCACCAGCAGATGCAGCAATAGCAAACTAAGATAGACCATTAAGTTAATACAAAAAAGCGCGTTACTACCAATCGGTAATAACGCGCTTTTTTATTGAATTTCTATCAATCAGTTAAAGTGTCTGGTTTAACATTCATCATTCACAACACGAACGGTACACTCACAGCCACCGACTGGGCACTTACTGGCATCCTCACGGCCAAATGAATCATAAAGAACATAACAACCCGAAGGTAAGGCATCGTCAGTGATGTTATTGCTGTTCAGGTCAGCTTCACTAAATGAATGAGTGTACCCAACGACTGTGTGTCGATTTCCAACAGCGGATGTTAAATTGTCATCTTCAGATAATGACAGGAAATCAATCATATCTAGTTTATTACCTTTGTCCCCTTCACTTTCAGGGCAAAGCGTCCCCCAATCGACTTCAACGCGACCGATACCGAAATCGATAACATAATCACCTTGGTCATCTGGATTTTCCGCACTAGGATTAAGCCCAGCAATAATCGCTTTCGATGTTACCTGAGTAATTACCCCTTCCATTGCGCCCGCAACACCTTCAAGTACCGCTTCTCTCGCCGACTCTTGGATATTAAGAAACCTCGGGGCAGCCGTCACCGCTAATACCGCGAGTATAATGATCACTACGATCAGTTCCATTAGAGTAAATCCGTTTTTATTCATGACATCCACATCAGCTGATAGCTCTAGAGTATTAAATAGTTGAATAAATTATCAATAACTATACATTGTAATGAGCGATGTAACACCTTATGTATCGCGTCAGAGCTATTGTATAGTCGATTTTTTGACCTTGCTTTGAATTCAAATACCTTTAAACTGAATCCTATCTTGTTTTGTCAATTATGATTTTCTGATACTTGGCTTAGCCTTATTATCGGACTAAAATTACATGACAGCTAAACTTCGTATTCGCTACCAAACGATTGAAATCGAAAACACAGATATACACCTTTGTACCCTACGTGATAATCAACAATTTAATGACCCAGATAATGTTGCACTCAATATCGGTATTTCATCCGCATCGTGGCCAATTTTTGGGTTGTTTGGCCATCAAGTTTAGTCCTCGCCCACCATATGCTTCATTTTGATACTAAAAACAAACGTATTCTTGAAATAGGATGTGGTATGGCTTTATCTAGTTTGCTCCTCAATGAGCAACGAGCCAACATCACCGCTACCGACTTTCACCCTGAAGTTGAAGAGTTCTTAAATAGAAACATACAACTAAATAACCGAAAGAAAATTGCTTTCGAACGCGTGGATTGGGCAGACAAAGAAAGCCAATTGGGTCTTTTTGATCTTATCATCGGTAGTGATCTTCTATATGAAGACCAACATGTTGAATTGTTGTCCTATTTTATTCAAAACCACGCCAACGATACTTGTGAAGTGATCATTGTCGATCCAGGCCGTGGACGAAAAAATAAACTGAGTGCCAAAATGAGCGAGTACGGGTTTACAAATGACCACATACAACCAGAAAATACTGATTACTTAGAGCAAAAATTTAAAGGCCACATACTAAGATTCTCTCGGAACACCTAAAAGTACAGTACATTTCATTCATACGGGCTGCCATACCCAGATTTGAGTGCAGTCCGTCTTAAGTGCCAGTATGAAGAGACTTAAAGTGAGCTATATTGATGCAGTAATGAACCGCTCACTCACACATATTTAAGAAAAACATTTTGAGCATATATTATTAAGCGGCATTTAATGTTTATCATTCTATTGCGTAAAACTGGTACATTAAAACAAAGTCTTGGTATAACAGTCCAACTACCTACACTGCTCATAGGAAGTTAAATGAATGAACAAAGTAACGCCATTATTACCTGAGTCTAATTACATTCAATTGTCTGAGCTAATGCTATCGTTGACAACAGCTCTGGATATGACGGAAGGACAACCACCAGAACATTGTATTCGTTGCTGCTGGATAGGCATGCACATAGGTGAGAAAATCGGTTTATCAGAAAGCGAACTTCATGATCTCTATTTTACCCTGTTACTAAAAGATACTGGTTGTAGTAGTAATGCAGCCCGTATTTGCGAACTCTATCTCGCTGATGATCAAGAGTTTAAACGTAACTTTAAGACGGTAGGAACAAGTCTATCAAGTGTCATTAACTTTGTTATTCGCAATACGGGGAAAAATAAAAACTGGTTAACTCGCATCACTAAGACGATAGATATCTTAAAAAATGGCGATTCCTACGCTCAAGAGTTGATAGAAACTCGCTGTTCGAGAGGTGCCGATATTGCGAGAGAATTAAGGTTTAATGAAAACGTCGCATTGGGGGTTCATTCTTTAGATGAACATTGGGATGGTAGTGGTCGGCCAGAAAACCTTGCTCAACAAAATATTCCATTAAATTCTCGTATTGCGTTACTCGCACAAGTTATTGACGTTTTTCAATTTGAACACAATTTCGAAACCGCGCTAAACGAAGCAAACGAAAGAAGTGGAAGTTGGTTTGATCCAACTTTAGTTTCTGCGATAAACGAAATAGCAAAGGATAACGAGTTCTGCACTGCCTTAACCTCATCAAATATCATTGATAAAGTCATGGCATTGGCGCCAGCAAAAGCCAGCATACTCATTGATGATGACTACCTTGATTGCATCGTTTTTGCGTTTGGAAAAATTATCGACAGTAAAAGCCCTTTCACATCAGGTCATAGCGAGAGAGTTGCCTTCTTTAGTGACCTTATTGCTATCGAAATGGGGGTATCAGAAGAAGAACGGAAATGGCTTAAGCGTGCAGCGTTATTGCACGATGTTGGGAAGTTAGGTGTGAGCAATACAATACTCGATAAACCTGGAAAATTAGATGACGATGAATGGTTATCCGTTCAACAACATGCTCAATTTACTAAAGATATATTATCGCAGATAACCCCCTTTAAAAACCTATCAAACATGGCAGGTAGCCATCATGAGAAGCTTGATGGCACTGGATACCCCAACAAACTAAGTGCTGAATCCATTGTATTGTCAACCCGAATTATCACTACCGCTGATATTTTTGATGCTATTACAGCAGAACGACCTTACCGCGGAGCAGTGCCAGTCCCAAAAACATTGGATATAATGTCTGAAAATTTAAATACTGCGATTGATCCTGAATGCTTTGAAGCATTAAAGCGTGCGTTGGATAAATTGCCAGAGGAACTGACAACTCTTGATTCCGCTGTTTAGCCATCGCTTCATACGAGGGCTTGGCGCTGCCACTCGGCATGGTGTTCGAATACAAAAAAGCGCGTTACTGCTAATTAGCAATAACGCGCTATTGAATAACGGGAAATCCGACATACCTCTTAGAGAGATATGTTAGGAAATCTAGATTTTAAATGAACCAACATAACGATCGAGGGCTTGCGACAGTTCGGCCAGTTGCTGGCTCGATTGTTCCAACTTTTCACTTGCACTTAAGCCATTCTTCACTGAAATATTAACCGTATCCATATTCATATTGATCTCATTCGCTACCGCTGATTGCTGCTCGGTTGCTGTCGCAACTTGAGTGTTAATATCGAGAATAGCCAAAACTTGTGTAGAGATTTTTTCCAAAGCTTGGCGCGCCATTTCGGTTTCGGTGGTGCCCTCTTCAATTAAGCTCTTACTATTACTCATCGAGTTAACGGCGTTTTTAGCTTCAGTTTGAAGTTGGTTGATCATGGTGTCAATTTCATCTGTCGACTGTGCCGTTTTTGTTGCAAGGTTACGAACTTCGTCAGCAACAACAGCAAAACCTCGACCTGCCTCACCGGCACGTGCCGCTTCAATTGCAGCATTAAGCGCAAGCAAATTCGTTTGTTCTGATATACCTCTAATAACATCAAGAATAGTGCCGATCGACTGTGTGTTATCAGCTAGACTCACGATGATGTTAGACGCACTCGTCATTTCTGCTTCAAGGTTAGCAATCGAGGTTGTTGTCTTTTCGATTGTGTTATGCCCTTCTTGAGTCTCGCTGGTTGCCATATTTGCCGCATTTGCCGCATTTGCAGCGCTCGATGCAATTTCATTAACCGTAGCAATCATTTCATTCATAGATGTCACAACCAACATCGTTTGTTCGTTTTGTTCTTGTCCTCTTTGCAATGCTTGTTGTGACTGTTCACGAAGAGCAATAGCGGTGCTATTTAATTCAACACCGGTATTTACGGTTTGCGTAATTATCTCGTGTACCTTGCCCACGAACACATTGAAAGCTGACGAGATTTGAGCGACTTCATCGTTACCCTTAATTGGTAATCGGACTGTTAAATCGCCATCACCTTCAGAAATATCATGTAATGTATTTTTCAATACCAGGAGGGGTTGCATCAATTTGTTTAGAAGGAGTGACAGAACAACGAGACAAACAACAAAAATAACAATCATTGAAACCAACTGGTAACTAATTATTCCATTTGTTGCTTGGCTGACTTCGGTGATTGGAATACCGATATCAAAGGTGCCATAAAGTTCACCGTTGACATAGATAGGCGCCATGATATCAAACACCCATACTTGCTGCACATCAGCGTACCACTTCGAGTACTGCTGTACGCCTTTAGTTGCGCCTTCAACGGTATAACTATCTTCATAAACTTTGTTGAGTTTCTTTTTATCACTGTGTGCAATAGCAGTTACGTTACTATCAATAACAACGGCATAACTAACATCATTGCGCTGTTTAAGTTCACTAACCAGTTTTTGTAAGTCTTGAACTGGATTGTTCGAGTTTTCTAGGACATACCCTGCATTGCCAGCTAAAAATTCCGCTTGAACTTGAGATTTATTTAAGATTATCTCATCAATTTTTTCGCTTGAAATGAGATAGGTTGAACCCATACTCGCAGCGACCGCAATACCAAACATAATAAAAACGGCTAATAGGATTGTTTTCTTCATTTAGGTTGTCTCAACGCAAGTTTATTAAAAATTCTTTAGAGGTTTAAGAACTAAACCTGAGCTCGCATACAACACTTCTCATGTTAAAGCTCGCTACTGTTCTTTATCTGTCTAAATCTCGATAACTTTAGCGAAATTGTATGAAATCGTAACATTTGCACAATGTTTACTAATTATTTGGAACGCGTTAGTTACTTGAAGGTTGGGAGAGGAGTATAAATACGATAAATGGAAATGATTAAACACAAATACTTACGGTATCGCAGTTTTAAATCATGCCAATTTAGGAAGGATTAGGGGATTTAACAAAGACGGCCCTAAGGAGACCGCCCTGCTAGTGATATCTAGTAAGCCACATAACTAATGGAGATAATGGCCTAGCCATCAAATATACCGATTTAGTTGCGGATTGGTGACAGTAGTTCTGGGTTTACCACTAAATTTCTCACACCGTGTGCGTGATCTTCGTTAAAGTCGTTTCCTTCACACCAACGGCCAACAGTCGCAATATTAACTTTCGCCACTTGTGGTCTCACGTTCCATGTAACTTGGAAAGGCGAGCCTTGTTCATTGTAACTAGGACCGGTGGTAGAACCTGAATATTGAATCGCAGTTCCTGTATCTTTCGGAATATTGGGGGCTTGGTGCAAGCCATCGACTTTAGTGTGCTTAGCCAAGGTGTCGAAGTCGAGTGCTTTATCGTCATTCACCAACACATAGACTTGGGTTTCTACACGCAGTTGCGGGTTAGTAATTGCATCATTGAAACAAGCCCCAAGCGTTTCACCCGGTGCGACTTGCGCCGTTGAATACACGTAATGCACCTCAATAGTATCACCCGAATAAAGAGAGCCATGCTCACTAGGGCAAACCTTTTGACCGAATGATTTAAGCTCATTGGTACTCAATTTACCTGTGTACTTGTAACCACTTTGGAAACCTTTACCATCACCGTTACCGACGTATTGAGTAAACTCACCGCCTTTGTGCTCAGCATTCTTATGAAAATGAATATTACACAAGTTCATAGCTGCTGAATCTGGCGCGTCCGAAAACAGGTGGGCGTTAGTGCCTTCGAAAGAACCTAAATCTCGAGGAGCTTGCGGGCCAAACCCTTTCCCTTGTGTATTTTCCGATAACTGCGATCTTTGCTCGGCTATGACACTGTCTGAAACGGGCTCATGGTTCGCGTTAGACGCGCTTGCTTGACCTGACAATAGAGCCATAACTACACCTAAAAATACACTTCTACTCTTCATGCTTCGTCCCTAAAATATTGATAAATCGACTTAAATATCAAGCTTCACCGCGCACATATTACAGCAATCAAAAGCGAATATAAGGTACCGTCTTAGTAAGATTAGATTCCATTGTTTACTTTGATATCAGTGTAAAAGCTTTTAAGAATCGTCTTAAAAGCTTTAATATACGTAGCCCGTTAGACACGATAAATACATGATAGGTCGAACAAACGCCTACTTGTGTTGATTGTATCTTTATTCAAGCAGGTCGATTTGTAAGGTTCCAATATCAGAGATTTAATCTACTTATTTACAAAATATTCAGCCCGAATAGATCTTTAACCTCCAACAGCACTGATTCAGTTCTCTCTTTCGAGACCTGAGTGCCTTTACGTAAGATATCGATGAGCTGTGCTTTGTCATCTAACAGCTCAGCTCTTCTTTCGCGGATTGGACGCAACATATCTTGCAGGCACTCTTCCAGTACTTTCTTCGTCTGACCATCGCCTAATCCACCTCTTCGGTAGTGCTCTTTTAGTTCACTGATATAGTTAACGTCAGTATGAAAAGCATCAAGATAAGTGAACACTATATTCCCCTCGACTTTGCCAGGATCTTCAATTCTTAGATGAGTTGGATCGGTATACATAGATTTCACAGCCGCCCGAATCTCTTTCTCTGTTGCACCTAAATTAATGGCGTTGCCCATTGATTTAGACATCTTGCTTTTGCCGTCGGTGCTCGGAAGACGAGAGGCATTACTAAGCAGAGGTTTACACTCATTTAAGATTGGCTTACCCGCGAGTGAGTTTACTTTTCTCACGATCTCATTGGTCTGTTCTAGCATTGGCAATTGATCGTCACCAACAGGAATCAAGGTTGCATTAAAGGCCGTGATATCAGCAGCTTGTGAGATAGGATAAGTGAGAAAGCCGGCTGGAATTGAGCGCCCAAATTCTTTGTTATGGATTTCGCTTTTCACGGTTGGGTTACGCTCCAACCGAGCGATAGATACAAGGTTGCTATAGAACATGGTGAGTTCAGCCAGTGCTGATAGGTGTGATTGAAGGCAAATCGTGGTCTTGGTCGGATCAATGCCCACCGCGAGATAATCAGCCACCACATTGAGAATGTTAGACGAAACCTTTGCCGGATTATGGGCGTTATCAGTAAGCCCCTGCATGTCGGCAACCAATATCGTTTGGTCGTGAATATGCTGCAAAGAGACTCTTTGTTTAAGTGAACCGACGTAATGACCTAAATGCAAAGGCCCAGTTGCTCTATCGCCAGTCAGAATGATTTCAGGCTTGTTGGTATAGCTGTTGCTGTCGATATGGCTGTTTGAGTTGGTATTCATGGTGTATCTCCAAGTTAAAAAGGCTACTGGAGATAAAAAGAGGCGACATTTTTGATGACATTCTTAGCTACCGTCCAGCAGCTAAAGAATGTGAGTATTCCGTGCTGCTCTGTTAAGAGCACCACCAAAAGAAAATTGAAGTTGAAGCAGAATTAAATTTCATGGTTAAAACTTATCAACAATACTGACGAGCGACAACTGTTATTTACGCGCACCAAGAAAATAGGTTTAAGATTAACAGGTTATAGGCTTAATCGTTACTGGCACACAGTCCAGTGATTCGGTCACACATGGCTTTATTGACTATAAAGTGGGTGTTGAGGAACGCTAATTGGGCAAGTGCCGATTCAGCAGTACGCTCGTAACCTTGTGTAAAGCTTGGTAGCAATTGAGCAAACTTAGGAAAGCGTACTTCTAGCCTTCTATCAGACATAAATTCATCAACGAATTCAGGCTCAGGCTGTTCAGTTTGATCCACAAGATCGATCAAACGATCGAGAGCGTAAGATTGAACAAACCGACTGCCCGACAGTTTTTCGCCTCGGTTATAACGAGACATGCCGACATAAAGATTGGTTAATGCTTCACCTATGATCCACGCTTGCGAATTAACTTCTGCAGTGCCCTTTTGTGATGGGATACAGCACTGAGTATCAAATTCAGGTCGCTGCCAAACTATGCGCCCTTCAGCAAAGGGGATATACGCTAACTCGTGGGGTTCAAACACCGCAAACTCGCAAAAAATTCCGTCGGCGTACAGAACTTTATAGCCATCGACAGTATTTCTCACCGCGTAGTCGATTGGGTGAATATTAGATAGCCAATGCAAACTGTCTAAGAAATACTGCTTGTGCCCTGTTTGTACTATCGCGAAAAAATCGACATCTGAATACTGATCAAGTCGCTCCGTTTCAATACCTACTGAGCCCAATCCCAATAAAGCATGAGCCTTACTCGATGCTTCCAAAGACTCCCCGATTGCATCTAAACGCTGGAGTAATTTTTCTGGTGTGTTTATGTGTCTTGTCTGCATCACTATATCCGTTTGCATTGCTTAATCCCTATCAAGTTAAATGCCACTCAACCTAACTGATAGTTAGAACATCTAAGAAGTTTAATTTATAAAATGTGTGTTTTGGATAACGATCTGCGCAAGTTATTGTTTAAGTTACGGTGGGAATTAGAGGTGAGAAAGAGTGTGTTCAACCGATAAACAACACTCTTCTATCATGACTTATCTTTTAATCGCTGATATTTATAACAGCTTCTCTTTGTAAAAACATTAGCTCATAAAAGCTTTGGGGTTAAACCGATGACTTAGCTAAGTAAGCTGCCATTTCTTGTGATGGCACCATGCCTCCGCCTGTCGCCCACACAAGGTGTGTTGCATTCGCTAGCGTCGACTCATCAATTTCTAGACGAGCAAGGTATTCACTATTTTGCTCAACATGAATCGCACCCGGCATACCCGCTAGCGCTGAAGGCTCAAGTTGAACACCCTCTGCTTGGTTCAGTTCGCCTAGCAATTGATACATGCGTTCATCGTTTAATGTGTAGTAACCATCAAGCAAGCGCTCCATCGCTCGACCGACAAAGCCAGATGCCCTCCCCACCGCTAAACCGTCTGCGGCGGTGAAGTTGTCGATACCAAGATCTTGCACCGCAATCTCATCATGCAAACCGGTATGAACACCGAGCAACATACAAGGTGAATGAGTCGGTTCAGCAAAAATACAATGGACATGATCACCAAAAGCCATCTTCAAGCCAAATGCGACACCACCAGGCCCACCACCAACGCCACATGGTAAGTAAACAAATAATGGGTGTTCTTTATCCACTGAAATATGTTGTTGCTCAAATTGCTGTTTGAGCCTTTGCCCTGCCACCGAATAACCAAGGAACAGGGTTTGCGAGTTTTCATCATCAATGAAAAAGCATCGAGGGTCTTGTTCTGCCTCTTTACGTCCTTGCTCCACCGCAACGCCATAGTCTTGTTCATATTCAACAACGTTGACGCCATGCTCACGAAGTTTGCTTTTCTTCCAAGCTCTCGCGTCTGCCGACATATGAACAGAGACCGTAAAGCCTAATTTGGCACTCATGATACCGATCGACATGCCTAAATTACCTGTGGAGCCTACCGCAATGCTGTATTGTTGGAAGAAGTCACGAAATTCAGGTTTGAGCAACTTGCTGTAGTCATCGCTCTCACACAATAACCCGGCTTCAATGGCAAGCTTCTCAGCATGCGTTAGTACTTCATAGATACCACCGCGCGCTTTGATTGAACCTGAAATCGGCAAATGGCTATCTTTCTTCATCATCAAACGCCCTTTTATTGGCTGCCGATAATGAGCTTCTAATGCTAACTTCATTGCAGGGATATCGATAAGCTCAGATTCGATGATGCCATTGGTCGCTTGAGTTTCAGGAAACGCCTTGGCTAGATAAGGAGCAAACCTTTGCAGCCTCATGCTCGCATCGTGAATATCTTGTTCGCCTAATCCCACATAGGGTAAACCTTGCTTCAACGTCGTGATGTTTGGGTTAAACCAAGTCACTTCTTCCAGATCAACTAACCGTTGAAGCAATGGGAAGTCTGAAATGAGCTTGTCAATATTCAATACAGTCATGGGTGACCTTCTCTAGTAAAGCGCGAACTACGCTGGTTCAGTTATTAGTAAACCTATTTAAACGGTAGTTGTGTAATCATTCAATGATCTGTAGGCTAGCTTTTCTTCTCATAAGTAACCAATAGAGCAACCTATGAGGGCCTCTCTTCGTAATAGCACATTTCTGCAATTTTCGACTATGGTTCCGGGACTGCTGTTACTGCCATTCTTAGCCAAAAGTGAAAATCAACAATGGCTCATCACTCTTTGGATTAGCCAACTGCTCGACGTTTATTACCGCACTCTCTTTTGTTGACTTACGTACATCGAATAGCAGCCAAGCCGCATCGCTGGTGGATAAGCTTCATGCTCAAACCGATTCTTGGAGCGTTCCCATTCTGCTGATCGCATCTCTTGCATTTGCGTGCACGATTTTCACTGTACTGGCAGCAAGAGACAAAAAAGTCAGCGTTTAGGCCAAACAGGATGATTATGGCGTCGCGACTTTATTGCCTGCGACTGTCTTAATATATTCACTTGGTGACACTCCAAACTTTCCTTTAAAGCGCTGGCTAAAACGCCCTTCAGATTGGTAGCCACAAGACTGGGCTAACATAGCGACGTTGTGCTGACCGCACTGCATTAAATACAGTGCGTGGCTTAAGCGCACTTCCGCTAATACCTCACGATACTGCATACCTTCAAGTTTGAGTTTACGGATAAGCGTGGTGCGGCTCATCGCAAAATGTTCTGCTACGGACTCTAACGGGTGTTTCTCATCTGGAGAGTGGGAAAGATAGTGACTGAGCTTTTGACTAAAAGAGATGTTTGAGCTAATAAACAGTCGATGCAATACACCCTTCTCCGCCAATTGCTGATATAAACCTTGCAACCAAAATTGCTGAGTCTCTTTGCTCATGCTTTGACGATCAAACGTAAACAAAGCACTCAATGAATCTTGCAAACTACGGTCGGCTTCTACAGTGGCTAGTCCTAACTCGTCTGAGCGCCGCTCACTAAAATCGAGCATCACTTGCGTAGGTTGAAAGTAAAAACTGAATACACGCGAAAGAAAACGCCCCTTATGCGGCATGTTTTCGAAACTCAGTGATGCCGACGCTTCACACAGCAATAGCTCCGAGTGTGTGAGTTCGGTTGATGAATTTTTCCAAAACAAGCGCTTACTGCCGGTGATGATCTGGATAATACTCGGGGATAGAATCCTCACATTTCGCAGCGTCTGTAATTGCTCAGATCGAAAGACGGTCACTTGATATTGATGATTCATCCCATCCCCTTGTTTGGTTGTATTTCTTGTAGCAATAATTGCTTATTGCTTTATTAACCAACTAACGAGTATAAGTCGTGGTTAATCTCGCTTTATCTAACGCCATGCTGTTCAGCGTAAAACCGACCACAGCAGACGGCGTGTTTTCATCTAGGTTAAGCTTATCCGTTGGTAACGCCCAAACAGTGAATTGGTAACGGTGCATACCGTCGTTCTCAGGAGGACAAGCACCACCAAAACCAATCGTCCCGTAATCGATGCGGCTTTCTTTACCACCCAGCTTAGAGATATCAACACCTCTAGGAAGCTCCTTTACCGATAAAGGGATATCAAACGCCACCCAATGCCAGAAGCCGCTTTCTGTTGGTGCGTCTGGGTCGTACGCTGTAATAGCAAAACTTTTGGTACCTTCTGGCGCGTCTTTCCACATCAACTGCGGTGATAAGTTATCACCATCGCAGCCCCAGCTAGAGTATTCAAATGTCTTCGCCATAGGGTGACCTTCTTGAATATCACTACTCGTTAGTTCAAATGCCTGAGCCGCCCCTGCAGCCAAAATACTCATTGCCAATATTGATTTACTAGTTGTTTTCATGGTGGTTCCTCTTATTAGATTTAAATCCAGTATAGTCACTTTCACTCTTAAAAAATGACAATAAGTATACAATCACCCAACTTGGAACCAATAAATGATACTTACTGAAATTCATCCTCATTATACAAGTACATAATTTTAGCCACCTGTATTATTTATCTTGCAGGCTTATCACAGTTTTAAATAAAAATGCACTTGTTGACATTCAGGTTACAAATCTCAACTAAAACTCTTTAGACTCGCCCTAATGACTTTTAATGAGAATAACTGGATGCGCAGGCTGACATTAGCCCTTTGTTTGACCCTTTGGCTCCCAACATTAGCCAATGCCCAAAGTTTGCAAAACAAATGGCAAACCCTGTATCAACTCAGTTGGCAATCGTCTCCTATCTCTATTTCTCAACAAGAGTTATCTCAGTATCCAAAAGTTCTGCTTCAGGAAAGCAGCCGCTACCCCGATTTCACCAAATTCAGTTGGGGCGATATCGCTGCGCTAGCCACAATACAAGATAGTTGCCTAGCGATTAAAAACACCAACCCTTTTTTGAATGATGCGATCGAATTCGAGCTGGCTTTGTGTCAGGAAAAACCGTTGGATTCCATCTGGTTTGCGGCACACTCAAAACGACATCCTGCTGGTGGCAGCTTTGCTGATCGCTATGTCGCTCATTCCCCAGAGAACAGTAAACAAATTCATCCATTTTTGAGTATTAGCAACCCTCTGCACCCGTTGCACAACAAGCTAAAAAGCTTAGAAAAAGGCGGAAAAGAAGCGCTACTCAATGGATACCGCGCTTGGCAACAAGGTGATGTGCTTTGGTTAAGTGGCGAACAAGGTTGGAAAGCGATTCCGTCGGAAATTTGGCAACCTATCGCTGATCAACAAAAAGTAACCTTGTTGGGCGAAAACTGTTCTTTTCGTTACAGTAACCTGTGCCTGACTGAATCGAGCAACGGCACGCTTCTAATGGAAATGTTGACCTTTTGCCTGCTGTTGTTGCTGCTTTCAGTACTAGGTCGAGTCTTATATCTGCGACGAAAAGAGCGCAAAGAGAAGCAGTTTGTGCTGCAGCTCCTCACTCATGAGCTTCGAACCCCGATCACTAGCCTTGGCTTAACCGTCGAAATGTTTAGAAATCGGTACGATGAATTTCCCGATGATACCCAAGATGCGGTTTGGCGCTTAATCTCAGACTATCAAAGGCTCTCTCAGCTCACCGAAAACAGCAAAGTGTACCTAAGTGCGGATCAGTCGGAGCCTTTGTTAAAGCAAAACGCATCCATAGAGGAGTGGCTCGATCATGTATGTGAAAAGCACAATATCGAGTATCAATGTGAATCAAGTGATGCCGAACTTAACCTACCGTATTACTGGCTAACCATCTGCCTAGATAACTTGATTAAAAACGCCAAACAACACGGTAAAGGTGAGGTTTTGGTAAAAGTCGAACTCGCCGAAAAGCTCAGGATTGAGGTGCAAGACGAAGGCCACTTCCCTTCTTTTCTGCAACGGTTTGTATCTCGAACAACACCGAATACCAATCACAGACAAGACAACATGGGCATTGGCCTAACTATTGTCGAACACCTGATGAAACAAGCGAATGGTCGCCTCATTATTCTTCGTAACCCAACCCGATGTATTTTGGAACTAGTTTATGAACACCCTACTGCTGATTGAAGATGACCATCTGCTTGGACAAGGTCTCGTCAGTTTTTTTGAATCCAATGGTTACCCATGCCTTTGGGCGAAGGATTCACAGAGTGCCAGTAAGCAATGGTTTCGAGCCGATCTTGTGATACTGGATCGACAACTCGAAGACGGCGACAGCTTACAACACCTTCCCAATTGGTTACTGCTCAAAGCTCTACCTGTGATTGTGTTAACCGCGAAAGTGGAAGTTCAACAACGTGTTGAAGGCTTAATGGCTGGCGCTAAAGATTACGTAACTAAACCATTTTCAAATGAAGAGTTGCTTGCTCGGGTGATCACACAGCTCCGTCCATTAGGTGTTAGCCACTTGAACTACGTCAACATCCAAATCAACTTGTCGGAACGAATCGCTTATCTGGATGGCAGACCTATCGCACTCAAACCTAAAGAGTTTCAGTTATTAGTTTTGTTTGTTCAGAACCAAGGGCGAGTGTTTCACCGAGATGAATTGCTCAACAAGATTTGGGGTTACCAAGCTTTCCCAAGTACCAGAACCGTTGATAACCACATACTGCGTTTACGTCAAAAGCTACCAGCACTGAATCTAGAAACACATCGTGGAGTTGGTTATCGTTTGGCTGGAGAATCACAATGAAATTAAGGACATTAACAGCACTAATCTGCACGCTACCCTTTGCGTGTCATGCGGCATGGTTTACCAATACGCCATTGCAACACACTTATCAATCACTGCTCAATGATCAACCGCAAGTGGCATGGCAAGAACTGCAAATCGCACTGAATCAGGAGAAACTTGATAACCAACATTGGCTAACCGTAAAACAAGAGATCTTAAGTAGGACTCAATGTGGAAGCGCTCTTGAACAAAGTGCAGCACCCAACAGCCACGTCCAAGTGAGCTTTATCTGGCGCCATGGCCTTTCTTCACAAGGCTATCAGATTAAATTCTCTGTCGAGCAGTTGAATGGAGCGATAGAAGCTCAAACACAACGAATATCTCTGGTGTCGCCTGATGGGAAAACCATTATCGACGGGCAACTCAATTCTGATGCGGCATATCAAGAGATTGAAACTAGCGAAATGTTTCTCAAACCGGAGTCTGGTGTTTACCAGTTAACCATAGGGTCAAACAACTACCCTATTATCGTGGCTTTGGATGACAGTAAACGATGGCTAACACTCGAAAGTAAACTCAACAACCCGCATATTTGGGTAACGTCGCCCAAGGTAATCGACAACTGTCCAGACACCCATGTCAGTTGGCAGTGGTTTGATGAAAATTACAATATGTTAGGTTTCAAGGTGCCAATCAAAACAACGCAAGCACCGGTTCCAACAGAAAGCCCTTCAGGCTCAAAAGCCAAGCACCTGAGTGCTTCGGTGGAAATGTTTGAATATCAAGGTGCGATTGAAATCCAATATGTACAGCGTGTCGCGGTACCTTTCTAAGCTAATACCTTTCTGAGTTAAGCTCGCTATAAAATAGGTATCCACCCCTTAAGGGGAAAATAGAGACATATAGGTGACAAAGAACCATCATAACTTGGGTGTAATAACCGTACTTACTCTTTACGGAACCTAGATATGCTCAGTGTACGTCACCACCTTAACTTTACGTCTTTCGCCATTGCCACTCTCTTCAGCACTTGTGCGTTCTCAGCAAACGCACAAGACAACCAGATAACGCTAACGAATACCAACAACATCGACACCATATCGATTTCAACAAAAACATTAGCGATAGACTGGAATGGCTTAAGCGTGAATAGCGCAGCGCTAACTGTTGATCGCCAACCCCAGCAAGTCACTCAGCTTGTCGCTCACTCCCAAGCCAAGGCTTCTTGGACACTCCTACCAAGCGGAATCCATGTTAAAGCAGAGTTGAAAGAAGATGATCTCCTTGTCCAATTCACCTTACCTTCAAACACGCAAGTAAAACGAAATCACCCCATTGAACTCGTTTGGTTTGACCTTGCTGAACAACAAACTCAAACCCTATTCCTGCCCTTTAGCGAAGGGATGCGTGTGCCTACCAACAATAAGCATTGGGCAAACTATCTAGTCGACAATCATTCAGGAAGTAACACTACTCAAGACTTAAAGATGCCATTTTGGACCGCACAACAGAAGGATCAATTCATCAGTTATCAGATGATTAACCCAGCAAACAACCAATTGCTTTTTTCTGATACACCCTCGGATACGCTCTCCGAAGCCAAGACCAAGATTAATATGAGCGCATCACATCAATTTACCGCGCTGAATCAGTCACAACCTTTTACCGTTCGAATAACACTTGGAGACTCTTGGTTAGATGGCGCCAAACAATACCGCGATTGGCGCATTGATCATGATCTATCTAAATCACTTGCGGAAAAGAAAAAGCGAAATCCAGATGTGAGCAAGCTAATTGGCGCGAGCCACGTGTACCTATTTGGTAAAGATCCGTTAAGCGTCCAAGATGTGAACGACTGGTGGGGATTAAACGCTTGGTATCTAGAGAGATCTCAACTGATTGTTCCAAGTGAGGCCAAGCGAGAACTGTCTTCACTGTCTAAAAGCAAAGATTGGTTCAGCCAATATCACAAACAACTGTTGTTGGACTCTATCAGCCAGTCACTACAAGGCTTGTATCCTGTTGCCACGCCAACACTCACCGACAACACTATTCAAGCTCAATATGCCGCTGCACAGAACAAGAAAAACTGGTTGATTAAGAACGCGTCTTCTTATCTCAATACTCCTGAAACTTGGGGACAAGCCCTGTCGTCGGACATGGTCAGCAACCTAAATAAAGCAGGCCTGAATAAGCTTTGGCTGGGTTTTGATAATTGGATGCCAGCTTTCTATCAACCGAACGCGGTGGAACTAGCTAAACAGTCTGGTTATCTGGTTGGAACCTACGACTCCTACAACACAGCCATACCCGCCAAGCTAAACGACAACTGGTTAACGGCTCAATTACCAACACCTATTCGCGAGACGTGCGCGATTGAACTAGCGGATGGAAGCTTGAAAAAAGGATTCCGAGGTAACGGTTATTATCTAAATCCGAATTGCCATTTAGATTACGTAAAGCAGCGCGCTCAAGACATTATGAGGTTGGGCAACTTCAATAGCTTGTTCTTAGATGTGGATGCGACAGCAATGGCGCGTGAGGATTATCGAGACAATTCCAGTGAGTTGGATATCCTTTCTGGCTTTAATAATCGAATGCAATGGTTAAGTGAGCAACCAAATTTGGTGCTGGGTTCTGAAGATGGCAATAGCCTGACAACCAAAGGTATCGCGTTTGCACACGGCTTAGAAACGGTCGGCTTTGGTTGGACTGACAAAGACATGAAAGAAAACCGCAAGTCGCCTTATTACTTGGGTCGCTGGTATCCTGATCATAAACCGGACTTCTTCTTCAAGCCTGCAAAGGTTAAAGAGCCATACAAGTCGCTACTGTTTTCGCCTCAATATCGCATTCCACTATATCAAGCCGTATTCCATGATGAAGTGATTAACACCCACCATTGGCATTCAGACAGTCTCAAGTTCAGTAATGTGAAAGCAAACCGCGACTTAACTGCCATTCTGTACAACACGCCTGCGATGGTTCACTTAACAAGAGATGAAGCTTTATCGAGTTCAAGCCCAAGGCTGAAGGCATTGAAGCACTATCAAGATGGATTTGAGCCAATACACAGCCTGCTATGGGACAAGGCGCTCGTCGACTTCACGTGGTTAGAAGAGAGCGGCGATGTTCAACAAACCGTGTTTGGTGACGGCAGTAAAATCATCGCAAACTTCTCTGACCAAGCGTTTAGCCAAAACGGTGTCACAATAGCAGCGACTTCTATCAAAGCCTTGTTGAGCAATGGACAAGTCGTTGAGTGGAAACCAAAGCTGAATTGATTAGGTTCGTGCTCTAGTTCTTAATGTCAGGTCTTAATGTTCGGTTCTTTAGCTCTTTGTTCCCCTTAACTTCCTGTTTCGCAGCTAAAGAACTGACGGCTTTGAATCACTTCGATAAACTAAACGAACGCTACTTATTTTTCTCGCTTAGAAAAGCCGTTAGTAGGTAATCAATAAACACCTTTTTACGTTTGGGCATGAGCTGCCTATCGGCATACACCAAACTCACAGACACTTGTGGCATCTCATATTCAGGTAAAAGACGGATTAACCGACCAGTCTTAAAGTGGTCTCTACAAATAAATTCTGGAAGTACTGCAAGCCCTAACCCATCAACACACGCGGTAAGACATGCCGTAATAGTATTGACCTTCAATTGACTCGGTAGCTCTATCAGCTCTGGCTCTCCATCGCCCAATTGTAGTTCCCACTTAGGCAAGCGCGCCGCTTTATTAGCGACCTCAACCATACGAAATGGTGACTTGAGGTCCTTGGGAGTTTTGATTTCGCCAAACTGTTCTAAATATTTAGGGCTAGCGACTAAAACACGCTCAGAGGATGTTAGATAACGAGAGACCAAACTGGAATCTTCCAGCTCACCAATTTGTGCGTAAAGATCGATGCCTTCTCCAATAATATCGACTTCGCGGTTAGTCAGCTCCAAATTCATCGTCACATTCGGATGTTCAAGAAGAAAGCGATGGATGTATTTAGCCAACACTTGGTGCCCCAACTCGACAGGTAAAACCACATTAAGCGGCCCTCGAATTAAATCCTGATTGGCAGAAACCTCTAGTTCAGCTTGGTTCATGATCTCTTGCATTTGCGTGCTCGATAGGTAAAAACGCTCCCCCTCGGGGGTGAGCACCAAGCTACGTGTTGAACGAGTGATCAACCTCACACCTAAATGCTGTTCGAGCTCTGCCAGTTTTCGACTAACGGTGGACTTAGTCATGTTAAGGACTTCAGCAGCTTGCGTGAAACTCCCACAATCAACAACTTGTGTAAAAACCGTCACTGCATTTAAGTCCATCGTACTTCTCCAAAGCTTCTATTGGTTAGATTTTTGCAACAGTGTTTCCTTTTTTTCCTATCTTATCAATCAATCTAATTCATTTACAATTCGTTACATCTAAATAGAAACACAATGAGAAATAGAAATGACAGAGAACAACAACGCTTCGCAATCAGTAAGCACAAAAAAACGTAAAAAAGCGCCGCTTATTGCTACTGCGATCATGCTGTCATTGGGTTTAGCTGGCGCTGGATATTGGTATGGCTACGGCCAGTATTTTGAATCGACCGATAATGCCTACCTACAAGGCGACATCACTAATATTAGCCCTAAGGTATCTGGCTATATTGTTAAGTCTTACGTGAGTGATAACCAATCGGTGAAACAAGGCGACCTATTGGTTCAAATTGATGACCGTGACTACCAAGCAGCCCTCGCTCAAGCTAATGCCCATTTATCCGTCGTACAGTCCGACGTAAAGAACTTAATCGCTCAGCAGACGTTACAACGTAGCAAAATTAACCAAGCAGAAAGTGGCGTCGACTCCGCCGAAGCAGAATATGAACGTGCTATCCAACAAGTACAGCGCTCTCGCAGCTTGTTAAAACGCAATTACGCTTCTCAAGATGAAGTCGATAGCATGGTCGCTCAACAAAAAGTGACCCTTGCGGACTTAGAAGAAGCGAAAGCCAACCTTGTTGCAAGCAATGACCAACTCATCGTTATTGCCAGCGAAATTGAACAAGCCAAAGCATCAGTCACTGAAGCTCAAGCACAAAGAGAACAAGCACAGCTCAACCTTGATTACACTAAAGTCTACGCACCTACCGATGGCATCATTGGTAAACGCAGTGTGCGTGAAGGTTTACTGATTCAAGCCGGTGCTCCGCTTATGAGCTTGGTTCCAAACAACCAGGTATGGATTGAAGCTAACTTCAAAGAGACACAACTTAGCGGCATTCACAAAGGTCAAACGGTTGAAGTTGAGCTAGACGCTTTTCCAGGTCAGCCACTTGAAGGTGTGGTAGACAGCTTCTCCCCTGCTACTGGCGCTAAGTTCGCGCTGCTACCACCTGAAAACGCAACCGGTAACTTCACCAAAATCGTTCAACGTGTGCCTGTGAAAATTACCATCCCAGATCAGCAAGAGTTGAAAGGTCGATTACTCCCTGGCTTGTCTGTGGTTGCGACCATCGATAAACGAGGCTAGACCATGAGCAGCGCCGGTGTTATCACCTCAACCCATGATGAGGACAAAGTATCAACTCGCCATTGGATCGCCCTATTTGGCGGTTTGATTGGTGCGTTCATGGCGATCTTGGATATCCAGATCACCAACTCGTCTCTTAAAGATATTCAAGGTGCCTTGTCTGCAACCTTGGATGAAAGTTCGTGGATTTCGACCTCTTACCTAGTCGCAGAAATGATCGCCATTCCACTCAGTGGTTGGCTTTCAAAAGCGCTCGGTAAACGCCGTTATCTCACGTGGACCACGACAATATTCACCATTTCATCTTTGCTGTGTTCTTTCTCGTGGAACATGACATCGATGATCGTGTTCCGTGCGATGCAAGGTTTTAGTGGTGGAGCATTAATTCCACTCGCCTTCTCACTAGTTATTCAACTGCTGCCGATCAATAAGCGGGCGGTCGGCATGGCACTGTTTGGTGTCACCGCGACGTTTGCTCCGTCTATTGGTCCAACGTTTGGTGGTTGGCTGACCGAAAACTTCTCGTGGCACTATATTTTCTATATCAATATTCCACCCGCTCTGCTTGTGATCACCATGATCCGGTATGGCTTGGATGATGAAAAACTCGACCTTGGCACGCTGAAAAAAGCCGATTGGTTCGGTATCGCGACCATGGCGCTAGGTTTAGGTTGTTTGGAAGTCGTGCTAGAAGAAGGCAACCGTGAGGAGTGGTTTAGCTCAAGCTTTATCGTTGGCTTGAGTATTGTGTCTGCGGTGAGTTTGGTTTACTTCGTGATAAACGAGTTACAACACAAGAAGCCATTGGTGAATTTGCGGCTATTGCGGGATGCGCAGTTTGCGATGTCTTGTATCGCCTATCTGATTTTAGGGATGGCGTTGCTCGGCTCAATCTATGTATTGCCATTGTACTTAACGCAGATCCAGCAATACAACGCGATGGAGATTGGCGAAGTACTGATGTGGATGGGTTTTCCTCAGCTATTGATATTTCCAATCGTGCCTAAGCTGACCCAAATCATTAAGCCCAAATACTTGGTGACCTTTGGCTTCGCGATGTTTGGTTTCAGTTGTTACGTAAACACACACATGACGATTGATTTTGGTGGCCAACAGTTGATTTTGTCTATGGTTCTACGCGCTATCGGTAGCCCGTTTATTATGGTTCCTCTGTCTTTGGTTGCCATGAAGAACATCAGCAAAATGGACACTCCTGACGCTTCTACTTTAACCAACGTAATGCGCAACCTAGGTGGTGCGTTCAGTATTGCGATTATCGCTACGCTACTGGACAACAAGACACGCGAGCATCTTGCACATATCAAAGAGTCGCTACCTTCAGTGAGTCAGTTAGGTTGGCAAACACTCAAAGATCAGCAAGCGTTCTTTATCCAATCTGGCAGTGATGCCGCGACAGCGATGCAACAAGCGCAAGCAAGCTTGTTAGGAACCATGCAACGTGACGCCGCTATCATGGCCTATAATGATGTGTTCTTGATGATGACAGCATTCTTAGCGTTAGCCGCTGTATTGATTCTGAATATGCGTGATTAGATCACTCTAACCCTCTTTACCTAACATTCAAATGGCGAGCTAATCAGTTCGTCATTTTTTTGTTCGTTATTTTTCTAGGTAGCTACACAGAACATTCTATAAAATGAGATTTTCACAGCATAGAAAATAGTATTCTATCAATATCTTAATAGTTAAAAATCCAGGTTTCCAGGACCTTGACTTTATGCAACACGACACCTAAATTGAATTTATAGTTGAATATCTAGGGAAAGAAGATTTGAACTTATCGCCAGGCCTAAGGGTTTTAATTGTGGACGACTCTAGGAGTGCCACTATTCTTATCAAACAGCAACTTGTCAGCCTGGGTATTTCGCATGGAAATATTTTCATTGCGACCAACTATCAACAAGCGGTCAAAGCAGTTGAAACACACTCTTTCCATGTACTTCTCATCGACTATCATCTAGAGCAATCTTTTACCGGTTTTGAACTGCTAGGTATTCTCTATCGTAACCGACTTATAGACCATACCGTTGCGACAATATTGCTATCTGGTGACATGCGTCAGGAAACGGTATTGACTGCTTTATCCGGTGAAGCACAACATTTTATTACCAAACCAATCAATACTACCGCGCTTGGAAAGAAGGTCCAAACAGCACTGCTTGAAGCAAAACAAATATCTCAGCTCATTAACCTTTACCCCATAAATGATCAAGCAGCACTGAAATCCGCATTAAAAATTCCCGGTAAAAATACCAAGGGACAGTTTGAAGCAACGTTAATTGAGCATTTGATTACTGGTAAGAAGTGGGACCTGCTCTCAGATTTACTCAATGAATCGAAGACCAATATGCACCCAACAAAACTGGTCGCAGAAGCATTGATTTTAGATGGGTTAGGTAAACCAAAATCAGCGATAAATAAACTGCACAACTACCTCGTTGCACAACCGCTTTCTTTGAGCGTAATAGACTGTCTAAGCTGTCTTTACGAAAAACATCAGATGTTATTGCCAGCCTTAAAGTTAGCATTACGATCTTTTGAATTAACGCCTAGTGTCAGCCATCGCGCCATCGATTTAGCTGAAAACGCCGACAATACACAAGTATTAATCAAATTAGGTGAGATTTATGCGAGCAGCATTTCATCTGCCGATATTGATGCCCTTAATTCCATATCAACCTACTTCAACTCTTTGAAAGCGACGTATGAGCGTGAAACGAATACCAACAATAAAAAAACACTGATCGAACATGCAGGCCAGTTCGCAACACAGGTCAATTTAAAACTACCAAGCAATCTTCAAAATCAAGTACTCTCAAACTTGGCTATCTTCCACTGTCACATACTCATACTTGAAAACAATGAAAAGCTTGCACATCAAAAACTGGTCAAAGCGGCCACGTTACTTTCTTACCGCTTTTACGAAACCCCAACCGACCTACTCAACCGATTGTTGCCACTATTTGCTCACTTTGGAGAGTACTCCTTATATCGTGTAGTCATAGAATGTATCCAATTGCGTGGTGCTACTGTATTGCATCGAGAACAGCCTAAAACACTGTCACCTTCCATGTTGGTCAACCTCGAAAGTTTGGATTCGATAAAAGTCATTAAAGACTATATTCACAGCTATCCCTATTCGATAGCCGCTAAGCTTGACTATCTATATGCTGTGAATAGAACTCAAATACAAGAACAGCTTAGTAACGACTTTATACAAGACATCACACAATTAGAACTTCCCAAAAGATGGAAGCAATGGATTAACGAGGCATCGCGTTATGGTTTTTCCACTAAACCTCCGAGCCCAATTTCAACATGTAACCGACAGGAGTCCTTATGCTAGATTTCGATGCTTTAAACGATTACTTAGATAACGACAGAGATGTCATCTTCGTAGTGTTATCGACGTATCAAGAAGATCATGGCAATTCGTTAAACGAAATACATGAATTAGTGCAACAGCAAGATTGGGGGAAGCTTCACTTTACGGTACACACACTGAAAGGCATATTAGCCAGCTTTGGTGAAAAAGAAGCCACAGCGGCCTTAGAACGGGTTGAGCAGAACACACTTAATAAACTCGCACCACAAGATAACGACCTTGCCGTTATATATAGAGAAATAAAAATTATCAACCAACAAATAGATGGAGTACTCAGCACCTATTAACCACAGGGTTCGGTAATTCAGGCAAGTGATAGCTAAACATAGAAAAGAACTCGAGTGCTCTGGATTATTTAAAGCCTTGTTCTTTGGCTTGTTTTTATATTTGAATTCCCAAAAGCACGTCTTTAAATTCACCATGACCATTTCGAATCGACGACAGATCACACTGACTTTGCAAACGATTACATACTCAGAACGAAACGCGTACTTTCAAACAAAAATCAGTTAAAGATTTGTACTAACTTTTGTGACAACAGCATATGAAATTACATTTTATTTGTTGGTAAAGAAGAAACTGTTACCTACACTCTAATGAAATAACACAATAACAATCAAGTTGCATAAAAACAGAACGTTCAGTCGGCTATATAAGGACAAGGAAATGAACAATGAAGGTTTTGCTAAGTTCCAAGGATTTATAGATGATTCTCCTATTAAAGACCGCTTTTGTGCAAGTCGGGAGCCCTATGCTCACTATCTGAAAGATATTGTGGGCATCGATTTGTTATCGCGTGAAGATGAATTATATTACGCAAAATTGAACCGTTCAGGCGACAAAAAAGCTCGTGATCTCATGATCGAATCTAACTTACGTCTTGTGGTAAAAGTTGCTAAGAGTTATCTGAAGCGTAAAGGGAATAACTTTACGTTGTTGGACCTCATTGAAGAAGGCAACATCGGCCTGATCAAAGCGATTGACAAATACGACCCTGATCCGGGTTATCGGTTTTCAACCTACGCAGTGTGGTGGATTCGTGAAAACATCGAATCCGCATTGATGAACAAAGGGCGTACTGTTCGGTTACCGGCTCACGTTTGCAAAGAAATAAATAACCTCGCATCAAAAAAACTTACTATGAGTAGAAAAATGAGTAAAGAGGTTTCTATTTCAGAACTATCGAAAAATTCTGGTATTAAAGCCGAACGTGTTGACCAACTAGTCTCTTTAAGTGGGTTTATTGATGTCACAACAACGGTTGATATCAATCACGTACCTTTAGTTTTGGAGCAATGTGAATGTGAACACATTCCAGATCCTCAGCAAAATTGTGAGGATCAATGTTTTACAGAAGCATTAGAGCAAATTATAAACACGTTGCCGCCTAGGTTACAGAAAGTGCTTATTCATCGTTTTGGCTTCTTCGAAAATAAGGTAAAAACATTATCTGAAGTTGGTGAAATGCTCGATATCAATGTTTCCAATGAGCGGGTAAGGCAAATGCAAAAAGAGGCGATTGAGAGGATTCAAAAGCGGCTTCAATTTGACGGTTGGGTGTAATTAAACCTTTTTCCTGTTCAGACACACGATCAAACTTTCATCAATATGTTCGTCGCCTATAACCAGTTGTAGGCGCTACCAAATATTGTCAATAAACCACTATAGCCAAAAAACATGACTTAAGGGTGAGCGAACTATGCCGCCCTCCTCTCCCTCAATATCACTTCCATCTTTACATTTTTTTCGATGAGTTAATCACAATATCAATAATTTTAACTACAAATCACATAACTTAAAGCTTCATAGATACAGTCGTAAGTACTTACGACACTGCTGATTAGACCCTATAACAAAGCCAATAAGAAAACGGAACTTCATCACTACAATATGTGCTCTTCATATAAAACTCGCTCACTGCGTAATAACAAGTAATTGACATAAGTGGTTTCTATACAGTCTTGATCCCACACAGATAGAATTCGTTTGGCTGCGAAATAATAATCTCTGTTTCGCAATAACACCCCTACAGTATGGCTCAGTTTCTCAAAGCGGATTTGGTCGCTTTTCGAAATGTAGTTATCATCACTTTTAATGATAGGAGCTAACCCATCAGCAAACCAATTATTTAGGATTTCCCGCATTTCCAATTCAGACTCAGGCACATCCACACTCGACAACTCGCGGTGTAGAGGGGGCGGCACGATGTACTTTGACGCTTGCGGTGAACTGACATATCGATACATATCGTTCCTCCTTTTGTTTAGTCTTTATTATAGCTAAGAGCATTTTTATCAATTCTCAATATTTTGTTGCTGGGTAATCCGCATGAACCATAAAAAAGCCATGTAGAGATAACTCTACATGGCTTTATTCATACAAATTAACACAGGGCTCTAGAAATTAAATTGAGCTTTGGTCAAAATCGTTGCTTTGGTCGGTACCGGTTTGTGAATCTGAATCGTAGCTGCCAGAGTCGTCCGTGAAGTCAACGCCTTGCTCTTGACCACCTGAACTTGTCCAATCGCTACTGCCAGACTCCATACCAGCCATGTCCGCTTGCTGCTCTTGAGTAGAACCTTGCATGGTGTATTGATCATCGACTTCAACTTCAACAGAACCACTTGCACCGTCTATTGAGCTACCCAATTCGTCGTAACCTTGGAACTGGATCTCGCTAGTCCCTTCATAACCCTCAGGAAGTTCAACCGATACAGACTGATCCAAGTTGCCACTGACTGTAAAGCTACCGTCACCGTTATCCAACGCGTTACTTACAGTCGAGCCCTCAGGTAAGCCGGACATTTCAGCGTAATCAACGGATTCGTTAGCGCTCACTTCATCTGGTATTGAGATAGATATAGTATCGCCCGGTGCGGCAGTGACATCAGCAGAGCTATCGTTGGCTTCAGCCTCTTGAGCTTGGTCATCAGCTTGTTGTCCAACTTCCACCGGTTGCTCTTCTGGTACTTGAGCGGCTTGTACTTGTGACTCCTCACTTTGTGCCGAATCATCGGCAACTTGAAGACCTAAGCTATGGCTCGACACTTCACCGCCATCGTCAACTTCGACATTCATGGCTAAGTTGCCATCGAAATCTTCATTAGGCCAATACGTCCACTCACCTTCGCCAGATTCAGCAAAGAAACCAGCATCGTTAACATCTGCAACATCGACAATGTTTGCCGTATCACTAACGCCTAACTCATCCACCAATTGCGATTCTGTGATAGTTAATGAACCATCACCTGCTAAGGCATAACCTTCACTTACCGTTGCTTCATCGCCGCCTTGAATATCTACGTTGAAAAAGCTCTCGATGCGATTTTCACCATCCGTCGCAATGAAGCCAACTTGAACATCTCCGGTGTAGTTTTCAGCAGGTGTGAATTGATAGTTACCTTGATTATCACTCTCTATCACGCCCTGACCTTCCATTAAGCTTACTGACTCAATGCTCAAACTATCGCCCTCTGCATCGCTCAGGTTCGCTAACATGTCTTCATCAGTAAATGACAAAGTGGCATCCGCCGACATTTCTGTTGTCGCGATGCTGTTAACTTCTGGTGCTGCATTCTCTTGTAAATCGCCTTCTTTTACGACTACGCCTGTTTGCTCATCATGAAGCACACCATCTTTATCAATCACGTAAGCAATGTCTGCTTCACCAGTAAAGCCTGGAGCCGGTGTGAAAGTCCATGTGCCATCGCCATTGTCGATAATTTCACCTTGGCTACGGTCTGCAAGATGAACCAGTTTCACTTCATCATCACCATCCGCATTCACGTTTTCAGCCAAGCCGATCAGTTCATCAGTTGTTAAGATGATGGCGTCACCCGCTACCGTTTCGAAGTCACCTGAATCGATACCATCTTGGAACGCTTCTGGATCATCGCCGTAATCGACCGTTGTTGCGCTAACGGTGATGAAGAATTCACCACTGAAGTTTTCAGGAGGCGTCATTTGAATGTTTGAGATATCCCATTCGAACAGGTCTATATATTGACCCGGTTCGGTGATCATCACAGTGTTTACACCATCCGTCACTTCGAATCCGACAGGGAAACCGGTCATCACTAGGTTACTTAACGTTTCTGAATCGTCGACCAGACCAACGTTCAGTCCTAGGTGACCCGTTTCATCTTCACCGAAGACTAACGGACCGTCATGGTCGGTTGTAATAACCGCGCCATCTGCGACTGGACGTACAAACACAGGAACATCAAGAACCGTTTCAAATTCGCCGTCACTTACAACCACTTGTAGATCAGACGTACCAGAAAAGTCGCCGGTTGGTGTGAATGTCCAAGTTCCGTCACCGTTGTCAGTGAGCTCACCGCCATCCTCTCCCTCTGCGTTGATGATTCGTGAAACAACTAAGTCTGTAGTATCAATGTCACCGAACAGGTTCATCAAATCGCCAGCATCGAAGGTGAACGCACCATCTTCGTTTGTGGTCATCATTGCGTTACCGACATTAAATGGTGCGTCGTTAACTGGAATCACATCTACATTCAGTGAGCCCTCAACCACTTCTTCGCCATCAGTTGCTTGATATCCTAGCTCTACTAAGCCATTAAAGTCTTGAGTAGTGACTAAGTGATACATGCCGTCAGGCTGCTGAGTTAAGGTCGCATTCGCAGGAGCTCGAACCGTGATGCTCTCAATGCTGATCTCGTCACCATCAAGATCCGTCACTTGATCTGCAATGTAAGCAGGGTCAATCACCATGACCACATCTTCTTCGCCTTGCATCTCAATCGTTGGCGCTTCAGGTGCATCATTCACTGGCGTAACATCGATGTTGCCGTCGACCGAAATTGTCTCTTGGCCATCGCTAACGTTAAACGTCATTGGTACATCGCCATTGAAGTTCTCGTTCGGTGTGAATGACCAAGTACCATCTTCGTTGTCTAGCAACTCACCCAAGCTAGGGTCGATTTGTAGACCAGAAGCTGACAGCTCATCTGCGGTGTTATCGATATCCGTAGCCTGAGCCAGCAACATATCTTGAGTGATCAAAATGGTGCTGTCTTCGGCTGTAGTAAGTTTCACATCCTCAGATTCAGGCCCATCGTTCACAGCTAGAACTTCAATACCCGCAGTTGTGGTCGCTGTTGCACCATCGTCATCGATAATGGTCACATCAAGGCTGATGTCGCCGTTAAAGTTTTCGTTTGTTGCAAAGGTCACTGAGCCGTCTTCGTTTTGAACCAAGATACCGTCGGCACCCGAGTAGCTCACGCTATCAAGCGACACGTCACCGTCCACATCCGAGCTGTTAGCAATCAACTGATCAGGACTCAATGTGATGGTGCCATCTTCGTTCATTTGGTAAGACGTAGTGCCCGCCACTGGTGCGTCGTTGACATCCGTTACCGTTACCGTTACGTCGATGTTTGCATTAACTGTCTCTGTTCCGTCAGATACTGAGAAGCCAAGGTTTACATCGCCATTGAAGTTCTCGTTCGGAGCAAAGCTATACGTGCCATCACCGTTATCGGTGAACACACCTTCAGCGCCCGTGTACGACACATCCGTGATAGACAGCTCATCACCATCTATATCTGCAGCGCCCGCTAATAGATCGGCGTCTGTGAAGGTTAACGAGCCG